>JAFGFN010000183.1 GCA_016931035.1 Candidatus Sumerlaeota bacterium | reverse complement strand
TCCGGAGACCGAACCATGCCCAGACGCACAGGCCGCCGACCAGGAGGAGGCCCGCTTCGGTGACGTATTCGTGGATTCCCAGGAGATAGAACGTGCGCGCCCACCCGATGAACAGGTGGGTCGGGTTCTCCGCCTCCATGCCGAGGGTGGCCACAAGGCGATAGTAGGCGGGGACGTCCTTGAAGAAGACACTCGGCGACTGGACGAGGAACGCTGCGCCGACAGCCACGCCGGTCGCGGCGGCAATCGCAATCATTCGCGCCCACGGGACTTCTCGCCGGTTGCGCCAAAGGAAGAGAAACCAGAATGGAACAATGACGATGGCCGGAGGACGACACAACAGGAACCACGCCAACAGGATCGACGAGAAGATCCACCGTTTCGAACAGAAGGCCCATGCCCATAGGCCAAGATACGCCCAATACGGAACCACCTGAATGACGGGATTCATGTGCTCCATGATCCTGAGCGTGATGAGCAGCCGAAGGAAGAGGAGCGTGCCCAGGAAGATGGCGGTTTGCCGCGCGAAGACGATTCGGCGCGAAGAGGGACGTCCGGGCAGGGAGTGGGCCAACATGACGAAGCCGACGAGGAGATAGAAGAAGAGCGTACCGTATCGGATATCCATTCCCGCCAAGTAGGCCGGCGCGAATGAGAGCCAGAGCGCGGGAGGATAGGTCAGAGGGAGTTCCCAGTTCCCGACAAGGTAGGAGCGGTAAGGATTCGTTCCATCCCGGAAGAAAGTCCGCAGGCCTTCTCGTATGAGAGGAAGCATATCCGCCTGATAGGGAGTGACGGGGATACGCCAGAGACGTTTGCTCAAATCGTGCGCCAAGGGTGCGAACAAGGCCACGAAGCAGAAGACAGCAGCGACCCATACCCAAAGCGGCGTCCGGTCCCGGCCAACCGAATCGCGGCTCTCTTCCTCGTCCCGTTCTCGCAGCACTAGGAAGGCCAACACGATCGCCAGAGTCAGAACAGGGGTAGCGACCCACGACCACATCATCGTCAAGGTGTTGCGTTCAAGCAGAACCCTCTGTATCTCCAGCGCGCCCAGAACAAGGAAGAGACAGCCCATCCGCACAAGGGGAACGATCGTGTTCCTGCTACCGAGATTCATCTTGAACCTCCTCGTTTTCGCCAATCTTACAAGCGTCTGGGTTGTGTTCGAAGGTCCGGCATGGGCCCAGCAGATAGTTCATCGTCTCCGGGGTCGTTTGCGGCAGGCCCACCAACTCGAATCGGAGCGCGGCCCGGTCCAGTATCCGATTGGGATCGTCGAGCGGACAAAAAGCGACGATGAACTCGAACGTGTCGCTCAAGAAGTCTCCCGATTCGAACGAGAATCGAATCTCCCCTTCGGTCCCCAACGCCCCGATTTCAATCCCGTCGCGGACCGAGTCTTTTTCGAGGACGATCGACTTGTCCTTGGGGTGGACCAGGACCGCGCGCACGCGCAGGCCCGGAACCTCGCGCGTACACTCGTAACGGATCGACAGAGCGACCCGTTCGGGACGATCGAGCGTCTCGACGGAACGGTCTTGAGAGTCGAGCACGTCGAGCGACACGATCCGGACGGGCGAATCCTCGACGCATGGTTCGGGAAACACTTGGTCGCCGCGGAGCGGGATCAGGGTCTGCGCCCTCCGGCCCCCCAGTTGGGCGAGGAAATAGCGATACTCCTCGACCACCCGCTGCGGATCGCCGATACCCGCCACGCGCCCCTTGTCGAGCCACACGATGCGGTCGGAGTACTCGCGCAGGGTGAAGATGTCGTGACTCACCATGAGCGTGGTAGCGCCGGTCGCCTTGAAATCGTGAACGGCGCGCAGCGCCCGCGACTGGAACTGGGCGTCGCCGACCGCCATGGTCTCGTCGAGCAAGAGGACGTCGGGCCGCAACTGGATCGCGATGGCGAACCCCAGGCGCATGTACATCCCCGAGGAATAATGCTTCACGGGCATGTCCATGAAGCCCTCGAGGCCCGAAAACTCGACGATGCGCGGAAGAAGATCGTCGATCGCCGAACGCTCGATCCCGAGAATCGTTCCGTTCAAATGGACGTTCTCGTACCCGCTGAGTTCGGGGTGGAACCCCGCGCCGAGTTCGATGAGCGAGCTGACCCGCCCTCGCACCTCGACGGTCCCCTCGGTCGGCGCGCAGATCCCCGCGACGATCTTGAGCAGGGTGCTTTTGCCCGAGCCGTTCATCCCAATGATGCCGAGCATCTCGCCCCGGCGCACCTCGAGATTCACGGAATCGAGCGCGGCAAAGGTCCGGCCGCCAAACAGGCCGGCGCCCAGTCCGCCGAAAACGCTGAACCGACGGCGCTCGGAACGCATCCGAAACCGCTTAGTCAGATCGCGCAGAACGATCGCCCGATCGTCGGACGCCGCGTCTGAGGCCGGCGAAGAGGGAGAAGGGGCGTGCAAGTCGGTTTCCAAGAAAGGACTATCTCCGTGCGCGGCGCGGGGGCCGGGCCGAAGACGGCTTTTCGTTCCCGCGGGCCAATACACAATACACAACCGAGACGACCGACACAACGAGACAAAGCCAGGAGAACCACTCTCCCCAGGCGCGCATGTAGACCGTGTGCGAATCGTCGAACGCGGCGCGGCGGTTCGGCACGGATGCGACGCCGTATTTGCCTTCGCCCTCGCGCAGAGCGAGGACGCAGGACGTTCTCCCCCACGGGTCGATCACGCACGAGATCCCGGTGTTCGCGACGCGAACCATGGGCCGGCGCATCTCGACGGCGCGAAAGACGGATTGAATCTGGTGGCGTCGCGCGCCCGACGACGTCTTGTACCACGCGTCGTTGGTGATCACCATCATCCAGTCCACGCCCTTGCGGTCGAAGCGCCGGAACAAATAGGGGAAACACGATTCGAAACAGACGACCGCCCCAAAGTGGCCCGACGCGATCGAAAACGTCCGGAACGTCCGACCCGGCGCGAAGCTGCCGATTCCGAGAATGTATTCCGTGAACCCCGGAATGACATCGAAGTACGAGGCGTACTCTCCAAAGGGGACCAGATGGATCTTGTCGTAGGTTTCGGCGCGAATCCCCGACGAATCGACGAGATAGGCGCTGTTGTACATCTTCCCTCTCTCCAGGGCTTCGATGTCGATCTCGGCGGTCCCGGCGGGCGGCTCGAAACGGTTCGCTCCGAAGAACAACGGGCATCCGGCGATCTCTTGTAGCTCCATGGCGAGAGATCGCTCGCTCTCCGCTATGTTGAAGTAGGGATGGGTGATCGCCGACTCGGGAAGAACGCAGAGATCCGGCGCCGCCTCTCCCCTCGCCCGGCGATCCGAACGCGCGCGCTCCAGAAGCGTTTTCAACCCTTCCTTCATTCGTGTCTGCATCCGGTCGCGGACGGCCGGGTCGGGGTCGGCGTAGCTCGCCAGTTTGACCGACTGAGGCACGCCGGGCTGGACGAGAAGAACTCGAACCGGAGCGGCGGTTGCGGAATCGGACGCCTGCGAAGCGGATCGCAATTCGACGACGCCATAGAGAATCGCCGCGCCCAGAAGGAGAAGCGCGAAACCCCATTCCGCGCCCGCGCGCCCCCAGGTTCGCGGGGTCGATCTCGCGACGAGCCACGTGTCGGCCAGAGCCTGGTTCACGAGGGCGGTGAGGAACGAAACGCCGTAGACGCCGGTCAGATCGCACAGCTGGATGAGAACGATCCGGTTCGCCTGAGTGTGGCCCAGATAGATCCACGGGAAACCCAGCTCGCCAAGCGAGCGCAGATACTCCTGCGCGGTCCACAGCGCCGGGACGAGAAGGAACCCAAGGCGAGGCGCGAGTGAGAGAGCCGCGGCCGCCGCCGCGCCGAAGAGAACCGTGAAGAGCGCGCAGATCAGGGCGACGGCGACGATTCCGAGCGGCGCCAGAGGGTTGACGTCGCTCAAGGTGTTGAGCCACGTCAGATTCGGATAGAAGAAGAAGAACCCGAAACAGAGTCCCAGCCAAGCGCCTTCCTTCGGTGTCCGGTTTCGCAACACGGCCAAGAACGGAGCCAAGGCGAACCACGCGATCCAGCTCCACTCGAAAGGAGGGTAGGCGAATCGCCAAAGAAGCCCCGATCCGGCGCACACCGCCAAGGGGCGCGCGAGAGCGCGCCATTGCGCGCGAGAGAGAAGAGGACGGCGAGCGAGTTCTCCGATCCGACTCATCGTGTCAGTCGCGCCCCGTTCTGCTTGAGAATGGACGGGCAAGGCTCTCGATCAAGCAGAGCCCCAGAAGCAGGAGCGTGCCCCAGAGTCGAATCGACATGGCAAGCAGACCGAGTCCCTCGCGAAACGGCGGGGCGTCGAACGGGAACCGCGCGAACAAGAACGCTCCCGCCACACCCCAGAGGAACGCCTGCCCCCCCCTCAGTCCTCCTCGCGCGACGAGAACGGCGCCGCACGCGATCGCCGCGCCGAGCAGAAGCCCCGTCAGTGCCGCACCCGGTTCGAGGCACCTTCCCAGAGCCATGACGAGGAAGACGAACCCGGCGAACGAGACCGTCCGCTCCCCTTCCGCGAATCGCGCGTGGAGAGCCATGAAGGGCCAGAGGGCGATGAGCGCGTAGTGATCCCAATAGATGCTCGGGGTGAGAAGCCCCACCAACATCACGATCGCGTAGGGCATGGAGCGATCCGTCGGCGCGTCCTGGCGCCACGTCCGACGCCGCCGCAGCCAGAGCACGAGAAACGCCGTCAGATAGCAGGCCGCCGTCGCCAGACGGGTCAGGCGATTCGCACGCTCGGGCCCGAGGACCGTCCAGGGCCGGATCGCCTCGTTTTGGGTGGTGGCAATGTGGTGAAAGAAGGAATTGAACGACTGGTTCGTCGGCTCGCGATAGTAGGCGCGCCCGAGGCCGTCCCAGGTCGATCGGCCGTAGCCCATCTCGGAAAGGACGGTTCGGAATTCGACGTGACGGCCGATTCCTTCTCTCAGACTCCCAGTCGGGGCGAGAGCAAGTGCCACGACCGAGGCGACGAGGAAGACGAGGCCGAGCAGAATCATCCAGATCCCCCCGTCCCACGCATGAATGTCGCGACGAACGGGATCCTTGGGCGATGTCAGGCCTCGCCACGCGAAATACAGAAGCAGAACCCCCGGCATCAGCTTGAAAAGAAACGCGAACGCGGCGACCGCCCCGGCGGTCGTGTGGCGGTTCCTGCGGTCCAGTTCGAAAACGAGGGCGAAGAGGAAGAGAAGCGCCCCGTTGAGTTGACCCGCGCTCAGGGTCCGGTGCAGCGGATAACAGACGGCCGCAAGGCTCGTTGCCATCGCGAGGTTGCGGACAGCGAAGAGAAGATCGAACGAACGGAACATCAGGACGATCGAAGCGAGAACCAGGAGATGATTGACGACGAACCACGCGCGCAGGGCCGTTGGCGGGCTCGCCAGCGTGAGGGGCGAGAGGACAAGACCCGTGAATGGGAGGTAGACGTACGGGTTGAGGCGCAGCAATCCGTCGGCGCCAACCAGTCCGTGGCGATAGGCCGCTCCAGCCAGGTTGCCGGCGTCGTACGGGTCCATGCCGTGGGTCAAGAGCCACGAACCGAGATAGAGATGAACGAAATCGTTGCCGTGGAACGAGGATCGGAACGGGGTCTGAACAATCAGGTCCGCCACGCGGAACTTGCCGTACCAGGCGAGCGCCCCCACGAGAATCGCTGCCCAGATCGCCGTCGAGACAAGGCGGTTCACGCGGCACGGTCGTGAGATGGCGGTCGGAGCGGACATTCTCGCCTCATTCGCGCGGCGGGAGTTCGGAATCGATGCGGGGCATCGGCCGCGTGGCCAGATAGGCCCGCAACGCGTCCGTCGCCTGTCGCGATTCGTATTTGGCGATCCAGGGTCGGTTGTGGGGCGTGCGCTTGAGCCAGACGACGTAGGCGCCGTCGTAGAAGACCAGCGCCCAACCCGAATCGGGCTCGACGAGGAGATGGTTGACGTCGGGATCGCGGTCGAACAACATCCAATCGATGTTCCATTTTTCGAGAACGTCGCGCCAGTAGGGCAGGGGCGTATTGTAAGGCGTAATCCTGGAGCCGGGCGGCGCGCCGCGCACCACCGATATTTCGTCCATCAGAAACGCGTCGCCGAAGATGTCGAACCGCTGGTCGGTGAAGACCTGGTAGCGTTCGGGACTCATGTACCAGATCAGGTAGCCCCCCATCCGGTTCTCGTTGAACATCCGACCCGGGAGCTGGGCCGAAAGGACGAAATCGACGGCCCGATTCGGGTAGGAGCCCCGTTCGACATCGACTCCCCTGAAGAGCGCGCGGTTTCTCTCGAAGTTCGAGGGCGCAAGCGCTCTCGGTCCTCCTTCGTCGCGGTTCCGGCGGAGGTATTCGACGACACCGAGGAACTCGCCCGGCAAGAAGACCAGCCAAGAACCCATCACCACCGACAATCCGACCAGAATCGTCCGCAAAGGACGAAACCCCGGGCGCGCACGGTCACTCCCCCACAATCGCGCGAGCATCCAGGCGGCCGTCGGGGCCGCGGCGATGCCGAACAGAGGGAGATGGCGCACGTGCCGGCTCGATTGCCAGAAGAAGAAAGCGAGGATCGGCAAATCGGCCGCCGGCGGCCACGCCTTCTTCGCGCCTCGCATTGAGAGAACAAGCGAAACGAAAAGCCCGACGGCGATCAGCGCGACGAGAAAGACATAGGCCCAAGTGAAACGCAGATCGGGAGGGAACAGCTCGCTGATTCGAGCGACCAAATCCTTCGATTTCATCACTCGATGCGTCAGAAGGTAGAGATTATACCCGAAGGGCGTGAGGAGGGAGGTCACGCCGCACATCAGCCCGACGGCCAGATACGCAACCGCTCTCTGGGCGAAGGGGCGCAAGTCGCGCGGTTCGAGACGCGCGAACCGGCGACCGATCGTCCACTCGATCAATTCCCCGCCCATGTAGGCCGCGACGACGACTTCTCCGAGGATGAACCCACCGTGGAGGTTGGCCCAGAGAACCATGACCGTGGGCAGAACCAAGAGCCACGGCGTGCGCAGCCGTCCCACCCGATGGAGCCAGAGGACATAAAGAAAAAACGCCATGAAGAAGTACGAAACCACCGGCGGACGCGGCCAGAAGGTGCGGCGTCCGAGGGCCGCGGCGACGAGCATCAGGAAGATGGCGATCGCGTGTCCCCGGGCGCCTCGGCCCGCGCGTTGGAACATGAAGAGCCCGAGCAACAGATACGTGGCGATCAGAATCAGCGTCTTGGCCAGAATCACGGCCCGCCAGCCGCCGATCACCCGCTCTTCTCCCGCGCGGTAGATCAGGAACATGACGATCTGGCTGAGCCATTCGTGGTTGTCCCAATCGTAGGACGCCGCCGTGTAGGTGAAGATGTCCTTCTGAGGCAAGCGATAGCCGTGCTCGACGATCCACTTGCCCGTCTTGAGGTGCCACCACTCGTCGTGCGACACGCGCAAAGGGACGAAGCCGAGCGAGAACACCGCCACGGCCACCCCGAGCCATCCGAGGAGCCAGGGCCAGGACGAAACGGCCATCGACGACGGCGTCGCGCCCCCCTCGGGACGAGGCGCGCCGCCCTCGTCCGGTTCGGGGTTCCTCGCGTTGTCGTCCTGGGGGGAAATAGAGAGCACCGACCGCCTCCTGAATACCCTAAGCCGTAGCCGATTTCGGACCCCCGCGCAATGGATTTTGTCGAGAGACGCGAGGGCGGCTTGACGAGAGCGCCCGGGTCGAGGTATCTTCGTGGTCGGGCCTTAGGAAAGGCGAGCGCGATATGGGATTGACCGATCGTCAGCGCCGTGCGATCACCGAGTGGACCGACTACCTGGGCGTGGACGTCGCGCACATGACGCAGGTGACTCGGCTGGCCCTGCAATTCTTCGACCAGCTGAACAACCTGCACAAAGAGAAGACCGAATCGCGCGGACTTCTCGAAGCGGCGGGACTGATGCACGACGTGGGTTTCGCAATCGACGAGATCTCGCACCACAAGCACTCGCGCGACATGATTCTGCGCCAGTCGATCCCCGGCCTCTCTCTCGACGAGATCCGCGCCGTGGCCTCGATCGCCCGCTACCACCGCAAGGCCGCTCCTTCCGCCTCGCACAAGTTGACCGCCAAACTCGATCCCCCGATGCGGCGCACCGTCGAACGCCTGACGGCGATTCTGCGCCTGGCCGACGGACTGGATCGCGCGCACGACGGCGCCGTCGCGCGCGTCGAGTGCCGACTGGGAAACGGGGTCCTGAACGTGCGCGTTCGCGCCCGCGGCGACGCGGGAATCGACCTCATGGGAGGGGAAAAGAAGAAGACCTACTTCGAGACCCTCTTCAAGTGCAAGGTCCGATTCGAGTTGGCGGGCCTTCGCTCCCCGGGCCGCTCATCCTCCTAGATCGCGTTTTTCACGCCGATTCGATTCGATCCATCAACCGGATTGACGACAGGATTGAAATCGCTATCGGGATCGGGATCGAAATCGGGATCGATTCTCTCCCCCCTTTTCGATAGCGATCCCGATTTCGATCCCGATTCCGATGAAGACGGCATCATAGGCTCGGGCAATGTATCGAACTCCGTCTTCGGGAGCACTCCGCCCCGCCCTCCTATCCTCCCAGAATTCTCGGAATGACTATCCGGGCCAAACAAGAACGGAGACAGGCTTCGCTTGCGAAACCTGTCTCCGAAACTCTGCTTGAGACGAACTGCCGCGATCGAGTCTCGATCGGACCCGGGCAATCGTTACTTGGCCGGGACGACGGCGTCCTTGCACGCCTTGGCGATGCGGAACCGGACGACGGTCTTGGCGGGAATCTTGATCGCTTCGCCGGTGGCGGGGTTTCTGCCCATGCGAGCTTTGCGCTTCACAACGACGAGCTTCCCGAGGCCGGGAATCGTGAAACCCTTCTTGGCTTCCTTGTAAGCCGTTTCGCAAAGAGCGGCGAGAACTGCGGCGGCCTGCTTCTTCGTGATCTCCCCTTCTTCTGCAAGAAGCGACACCAACTGAGACTTAGTCATTGCTTTTGTAGCCATTCCAACAGGTTCCTTTCTTGGATGATTTCGAAGACAGCCACGAGATAACTACCCTTAACACAGCTCAGATATGAAATCAATACGCACGAATTCGCAAGCGAAAAATGCACGTTTGAGCCGATTCTTCGGGCTTTTCGCGCACCCGAGGGGATCGCCCTTCCGATCTCGACCCCAACGGCCACCCGCGAATCCTCCCTGGCCGCCTCCGGACTCGGGTCCCGCGCATCCGTAGGCGCGCGAATCGGCGATTCGAGTTGCGGAGGTCCTGGCCCGTTCAGCGGCCATCGGCAACGGTAGAACGGTCTTGCGGCGGTTGCGGCTTTGCTGTAGAAGGGTTTTTCGGTGAGCGTGTGCCCGTAGCTCAGTTGGACAGAGCAGGAGCCTTCTAAGCTCAAGGTCGCAGGTTCGAATCCTGCCGGGCATGCCATTCCCCCCCCCTCACCCGAAACCACACAGCAAGCCGCCTGTGGGAGCAGTCTGGAGATTTGCAGAACGCCACCACCGACTTTACGTCGGTGGGGCGCTGATTATGCTCCAGACCCGCAAAACAGGGCCTTGCGCCCCTCTCCCCCTTGCCCCGCCGCCGGTCCGCGGCCGGCGGGGCAAGGGGGAGAGGGGCGCTCAAAAAAAGTCAGGATGCGACGACTGGAGCAGAACCATCGCTCCACCGGCATGAAGCCGGCGGTGGCGCGGAGAGCGGCATCGGGCGTCTCTCTGCAAATCGCCGGGTCCCACCCGCCGCCTGCCTTTTCCTCTTTGCGCCGACGAACAAGTCGCGTATTCTACGTATCGATGAGCTCCCCCGCCTCTCAGTCCCCTGCGGTTGCGCTCGGGTCCGACCTCTCGCCGGACGGGGCGCTGACGCTGACATTGTCGGGCCGGCTCGACGGCGCGAGCGCCGCGTCGGTGTGGGAGCCGGCGGCGCAACTCGTCGAGAAGGAGAATCCGTCGCGTCTCGTCGTCGACGCCCGCGGTCTCGAATACTGCGACGGGGCGGGAATCGCGCTCCTCCTCGATCTTCGGACTCGTCAGGCGCGCCGCAACGCGCCGAGCGAAATCCGGGGCTTGCGCCCGGAATTCCAACGTCTTCTCGATCAGTTCGAGCCGACCGACTATCGACAACCGCCTCGACCTCCTCGACCCGCCTATTCCCTGCCCGACGAGGTCGGTCGAGCGACCCATGAGGTGTGGGAGGACTTCAAAGAACTCGTTTCGTTCGTGGGGGAACTCGGGACGGCTTTTCTGGCCGTCCTGCGCGCCCCCAAGCGGTTGAGATGGAAAGACGCCCTCCTGGTCGCCGAGCAGGCCGGGGCGAACGCCCTGCCGATCGTGTCTCTCATCGGTTTCCTGATGGGGCTCGTTCTGGCGTTTCAGTCCGGCGTGCTCATGAAGCAGTTCGGCGTCGAAATCTACGTCGCCAACCTGGTCGGGCTCTCGATGGTGCGCGAACTCGGCCCGCTTATGACGGCCATCGTCCTGGCCGGCCGCTCGGGCTCGGCGTTCGCCGCCGAGATCGGGACGATGAAGATCAACGAAGAGGTGGACGCCCTCAAGACCATGGGGGTCGATCCCATTCACTTCCTGGTGGTTCCGCGGGTCTTGGCGGGAGTCTTCATCACGCCGCTGCTGGCCGTGTTCTCCAGCCTGATGGGGCTCGTCGGCGGAGCGATCGTGATGCTTTCGTTCGGCTATCCTCTGGTCGCCTACACGAATCAGTTGTTGGCCGACTTGGGCGGGATCGGTCTCGTCGATTTCCTGGGCGGACTGGTCAAGGCTTTTGCCTTCGGCATTCTTGTGGCCGCTATCGGGTGCCTCAGGGGACTCCAAACCGGCCGCGGGGCCGCCGCAGTCGGACGCTCGACCACCGGCGCCGTGGTGAGCGGCATTATTCTGATTGCGATCGCCGACAGTATCTTCTCGGTGATCTACTACTATCTCGATATTTAGGGTGGAGCCCAGGGAGACTCCCGACGCCATGCCGTCGAACTCCGAGACGATCGTCACCGTCGAGAACCTCACCGCCGTCTACAACGAGACGAGGGTGCTGGAGGACGTGTCGTTCCAAGTCCGGCGCGGCGAGGTGTTCGTCATCATCGGCGGATCGGGGTGCGGCAAGAGCACCCTGCTCAAGCACATGATCGGTCTGCTTCGGCCCACCGCGGGACGCGTTCTGATCGACGGCGAGGACGTCGCTCAGGCGAGCGGCCGCGATCTTCGCCGCATTCTCAACAAGATCGGCGTCGCGTATCAGAACGGCGCGCTGTTCGGGTCGATGACCCTGCTCGAGAACATCCGTCTTCCGCTCGAGGAGTTCACGAGTCTGCCCCTGGAAGCGATGAATCTGATCGCGCGGATGAAGCTGAAACTCGTCGGACTGAAAGGATACTCGGGCCACATGCCGTCGGAGCTCAGCGGCGGGATGCAGAAGCGCGCGGCCATCGCGCGGGCCATGGCGCTCGATCCGGCCATCCTGTTCCTCGACGAGCCCTCCGCCGGACTCGATCCGATCACGTCGGCGGGACTCGACGAGCTGGTGAAGCGTCTCGCCGATTCGCTCGGCGCGACGTTCGTGATCGTGAGTCACGAACTCCCCAGCATCCTGGCGGTCGCCGACCGCGTCATCATGCTCGACAAGAACACGCGAGGAATCATCGCCGAGGGAGATCCGCGCGAGTTGCGCGACGCGAGCGACGATCCCAGGGTTCGGAGTTTCTTCAACCGCGAAGCGGCCGAAGCGGCGCCCGCCGGAACCGGAGGCTAAGTCGCCATGACTGTTCGTTCCGAGATTCTCTGGCGCTGCGGCGCGCGGACGTTCGTCTGCGGACGGCGGACCCTGATCGCGGGTATCCTGAACGTGACGCCGGACTCGTTTAGCGACGGCGGACGCTTCTTCGAGCCTCGCCGCGCGGCAAAACGCGCGCTCGAAATGGTCGAGGCCGGCGCCGACATCGTCGACGTCGGCGGGGAATCGTCGCGACCCGGCGCGAAGCCGGTCACCACCGAAGAGGAGATCCGCCGCGTCGTTCCTGTGATCGAAGCGATCCGCCGCAGCTCCGACGCGTCTATCTCGATCGACACGACCAAGGTCGAGGTGGCGCGCCGCGCGATCGACGCGGGAGCCGAGATCGTGAACGATATCACGGCGCTGCGCGGCGACCGGCGGATGGCGCGCCTCGTGGCCGAGACGGGCGTGGGCCTGATCCTCATGCACATGAAGGGCACGCCCCGCACGATGCAGAAGGCGCCCCGCTACCGAAATGCGATCGAAGAAATCGCCGGGTTTCTCGAACGCCGCGCGGCCGCGGCGCGGAAGGCGGGAGTCGCGACGGACCGAATCTGTCTGGATCCGGGAATCGGGTTCGGTAAGACCGTGGAACACAATCTTCAGCTCATTGCCGCAGTTGCGCGCTTCCGGTCGATGGGATACCCGGTTCTGATCGGCGCGTCGCGCAAGTCGTTTATCGGAAAGCTGACCGGCGCCGAAGCGGGAGACCGCCTGGAGGCGAGCCTCGCCGTTGCGGCGATCGCCATCCTGCGCGGCGCCGACATCCTGCGCGTCCACGACGTGGCCGAGACGGCCCGCGCGGCCCGCCTGGCCGACGCCCTCAAGCCGTATTGCGCTGCGGAGGCCGCTGTGGCAGAATAGGCCCGCCCCAAGGCGGCGCGGGCTTCCGGCTCGCGGGGCGCGGCGAAACGGTGGAATCCTAACTCGCAGACGAACGGCGAGACGACCATGTCCGAACCCGACAAACCGCCTCCCCAGGATTCATCGCCGGACCCGACCGAGCCGATTCGTCGCGCGCGGTTGCTCTGGCACCTGTGTCTGGTTCTCCCCTTCGTTTACATCGGGATCGCCGAGATCGTGGACCGTTTTCTCTTCGCTCCCAACAACGGTCTCGGGTTGTGGCCGATGAGATCGGACTCCTACGACTGGACGATCCGGATTCTCATCGCTCTCGTCGTCGCCATTCAGGTGGGAGTCGTCGTGCTGCACCTGGTGTTCGCGCGTCGAATACGAATTTGCAGTCTGATCCCGGCTCGTGCGGCGCGGCTGTATTGGTGGCGCACCGCCGCCGTCGCCGCCTGCGGCGACACGGTCACCTTCTTCGGACTGATCGTTTTTCTCCTGAGCGCGCGTTGGCCGCCGCTCCTGGGGTGCTGCATCTACGCCTACATCGTCTATGCTCAGGCCTATCCGCGGGCCCATCTGGTAGAAGACCCGCAGGCCGGAGAGGAAAGAAAATGAACGCCAAGATCCGAATCGCCGTCGCTCTGTTCCTCTGTTCTCTCGCCGTGCGGACGATCTACCTGTACGACATGTCGTCGGGGCCGTATTTCGTCTCGCCCCAGCTCGACGAGCTGAATTTCGATCTCCAGGCCCGTCGGATCGCGTTCGAAGGGGTGTGGAGCAGCGACGGCGTCTTCTCGCGAGGCCCTCTGTATCCGGTTTTCCTCGCCGCGTGCTACAAGACGTTCGGCCACGACTACTTCATCCCGCGCGCGATCCAGGCCGTCGTCGGCTCGTTCGGCGTGGTCTTCCTCTATCTGATCGGACGACGCGTGTTCGGCCCATGGACCGGCCTCGCGGGCGCGGCCCTCGGCGCGGTGTGGCCCACCATGATCTTCTTCGACGGCGAGCTGCTGATCGAATCGTGGGCCGTGACGCTCGATCTCTTCGCCCTGCTCCTCATTTTGAGATGGAGCGATCGGCCCGCGCGCCTCGGCCGCATGGCGGTCGCGGGCGCGGCGTGCGGCTTGAGCGCCCTGGCGCGACCGAACATCCTCGTCGCGACCCCGTTCTTCGCGCTTTGGGGACTCTGGGTGTGCCAGTATGCCGGAGTCGCTTGGCGACGAGCCCTGGCGGGAGTGGCGTTGGCGGCACTGGCAATGATCCTAGTCCTCCTGCCCGCGACGCTGCACAACGCGATCGCCGGGCGCGACTTCGTCCTTATTTCGTCCCAGGGCGGCATCAACTTCTATGTCGGGAACAACGCCAACGCGACGGGCTATTCCTCGGCCACGCCCCGCCGGTTCCCCTACTGGACCGAATACGAAGACTCGGTCGATCTCTTCGCCCGGACTCAGGCCGAGTCGGACACCGGCCGCAAAATGAAGCCGTCCGAGGTGTCGCGCTACTGGTCGCGCAAGGCGTGGGCCTGGATCTCGGCCCATCCCTTCTCGGCCGCCGCGCTGACGTTGAAGAAGACCGTTCTGTTCTGGAGCGCCGCCGAAATCGGCGACGACAAGTCGGTCTCCTTCGCCTCGCGGTTCTCGCGGCTCTTGGGCGTTCTGGTGTGGGTCTTGCCTTTCGGCGTCGTCGCGCCGCTCGGGCTGGCGCAGGCGGTTCGGCGGCGCCGCGGAGCCCCCAAGGTCCTTCTCGCGGGCTTCATCTGGTTCTACATGTTGTCGGTCATACCGTTCTTCGTCTACTCGCGATATCGAATGCCCGTGGTCCCGATCCTGCTCCTCTTCACCGTGCGATTCGTCGTCGAGGCGTGGAGGGCGACGGCACGGGGGGAATGGAAGGCGCTCAAGCTCGCTTTCGGCCTGGCGACCGGATTCGCCGTCATCGTCTGGGTCGACTTCTACGGGCTGCACCGCACGATGCAGGAACGCGAGGCGAACGACTACTGGATCGCGGCGAACGGCTATATGCTTTCCGGCCGGTACGACCAGGCGGCGGACTTCTACCAGGAGGCGATCGCGCGTCGTCCGACGTATACCGAGGCATGGCTGAATCTCGGCAAGACCCTGTGCTTGGCGAAACGTTTCCCCGAGGCGGACCACGTGTTCTCCAAGGTCCTCGAACTCGACCCGGAGAACGCCCGGGCGATGAGCAATCGCGCACTGTGTCTCGTTTCAATGGGCCGCGCCGAGGAGGCGGAGACGCTCTGGCGAAAATCTCTCGAGGCCGAGCCGCACAACCCGATCGCCCTCACCGAGTTCGCCCAGTTCCTGGTGGATGCCGAGAGATACGACGAGGCGCGGCCGCTGCTCGAACGCGCGCACATCGTGGATTCGGACAACATCGAACCCGTTCTCCTTCTCGTCCGACTGCTCGAAGCGACGGGAGATCAGAATGCCGCTCGCGTCTGGACCGACATCGCCCAGAAGATCGACCCTGAGAAGACAGCCAAAGAGCTCGCCCGGATTCGAACCGACACGAAACCCGCCGATCAGCCCTAGCGCGGAAACCTCTCGTCATCTTCCGAACCAGCGCGAGCGACCCGCGACAACGAAGAAGATCGGGACGGGGAGGGGCGCTCGCCCTGCAACACATTGCTGTTCCACGAGTTACGAGACGAAAAAGGCTGGAGCTGGTGATGGGACTCGAACCCGCAACCGCCTGATTACAAATCGTAAAGACAGCCATTGATATTATTTGACTTACGGGCCGTATCTCAAACGAAAACAACCCTTGGGACACGCTGGCTACACACTCCGTACACGCGCAATACACGCTGAGGTCACACTCGGAGCTGCAACTTATTGCAACCCCTTTCCGCCTCAGACGATTTGGATTCGCCTCGAAACATCCCGGAAGAATTCCCTCGACCAGACGGCCAGATTCTCCTGTTGCTTCACAAAGGGCGCCACTTCGCGCCGCGCCTGATCGGCATCGAGCCGGTCTATTGCCTCGTTCAAAGTAGAGCGGAACGCCTCAGGGGACAACGGCGCGCTTTCCGTCCAGTGCCCGGTTTGCCTCATTCTCTGTTTCAGATGAGTCAAGTGAAGTCGCGGGTGGTTGGCGGCGAACCAGACAAGATCGTACCAGTCGCGCCCCTTCACGCGGTTCTTCCAACGGCGGCAGAGGACAGCGTGCATCTTGCCTGCGAACAGATCCGGCAGAGTGTAGGTGCGTACCGGAAATGGAATCGGGTTGAGTAGATAGCGGGTCTCGGTGACAAAGCCAGGCGGCGGGTCCGTGTCGACCTCGAACTTGACCTTCAGCACTTGGCCACGGGGTACTTTCTGGACGATTTCTTTGGGAGTCTCGATAACCAGCAGCTTGTTGCGAGTGTTGGTCTTCAGGAATGCCGACTGAATCGCCGTCTGGGCAGCCTTATCGATCATCTCCACGCGAACGTCGAATCCGAAGGCCATGAGTTCTTCCTCGAGCGATGCCACGTAACGCCCGAGGTCGAAGTCGCTCCGGGGCTCAAGAAGCGAGAAGTCGAGATCTTCCGAGTAGCGGTCGAGGCCGTGCAAAATGCGCAAGGACGTTCCGCCGTAGAACGCAGCCCTCTCGAAGAACTTGGCCCGCCACAGTCCGAGCAACGCGACTTCCTGGATAATCTCGCGCAGAGCGCGGACGGTATCGTCCAGCGTGCGGGATTCGTACTTGGCGAGCATTCGAGAAATCGCTTCCTGCATGTTCAGTTCTTTCCGCACTCTCGCCGAAGATGGCCGACAACCTCGCCCAACATCTTGACCTTGCGAGAGCGATAGCGCTTTGCGATGTCGGCAATACATGCGGGGTCGAGCTCGCGAAGGCCAATTGGATCGACCCGCAGATTGTCCAGCAAGTAATCGCGCAATTCCTTCTGCGACCGAATGTTGGCTCCACGGTCCGCCACGAGTTTGTCCGCCAGGGCCTTTCCCCGCGTGGCGATAAGAAACGAACGCCCATCGTCCAACTCCACCCGGTCCATACCGGTCTGAAACGCCTTGGTGGGAATTTGCTTGTAGGAGAACGATCCGATCGGAGTCGCGAAGGACCTTGCCCGTCCGCATGTGACCGACGTCAGGGTCTCCACGCGCTCGGGGGTCAATCCATGGTAATGCAGAGCATATTCAAGAGATACATAGGAAGGCCCATACATCAGGTTCGCCAGGATCTCGCGCGAAACCGGTTGCCGTCGATAATCCTCGCCAAAAACATACAGCCCCTTCTTCACGCGGACGACAACGCCCTTGCGCAACAACGTCGTAATCTTATCGCGCGGACGCGCATACTCACGCAGAGCGTCGACCAGCATCTGGTAGTCGAACTCCTCGTATCCGATCCGCTTGCGTAATGCCACGCCGTCCATGACCGCCCTCGAGCACTCCGAAGTTTCTCCTCAACCGACTTCTCGCCATGCAATAATAAATCATCGTAAGTCGAACACTATTCGACATACTATGTCTTATTCGTCAATGCGTCAAGCTGATTGAGACTTTGCAATCGGTCGCGCACACGCCGCGATCTCTGAAGACCGAGAGTTCTTTCGTCTCCGATACGGAATTCGAGCGCCAAAGCGCTCGATCGCCATGGCGACCATCGTCAGAGTGCCGGATCGCCGTTCTTGCCTCTGTAGGGTGTGCGATCTTCGCTCACCGCCCAGCGGATCGCTCGAGCGGTGCGAGTGCCGATCCCGGGAATGCAACTGAGTTCCTCCGCGCCCGCCGCCATGGCTTGCTCGACGCTGCCGAACGCGGCGAGAAGCCGTTCGGCGCGCTCCGGTCCCACGCCAGGCAGCTCCTGAAGAATGGCGAGCTGCATTTTGCGTTTTCCGCGCGGACGCCTACCCCGCCGAGGCAGCGCTCCGGTCGCGAACGTTCGCGCCTGGCGCGCGGTGTAAATCATCAGGCGGGCCGTCTCGTCAGGCGACATCGAACGCAAGATCGGAACGCCGAAAAACACCGTGACGGCGATTAGAGATCCCTGAATGCCCTCGCGGCTCATTGCGCTGCGTGCGAGATCGGCGCTTGTTCCCTCGATAATAAGAATGCCGCGCATGGGACTGGATAGGGTATCGGCAGCTCTTGCGGCGTCACAGTTCTCGGCGTCGAGAGACGCAACCGAGCACGATGCGCCGGTGCCGCAGCTAGCCAAAGCGCGAACCTGCCGAAATAGGCGTCCATCCTTGATCGACTCCGCAAGATCCGTAAGCCTTTTGCGTTCGAAAAGAAGCCGCCGATCGACAAGGCAATCGCCCGCTCGAAGATGCCCCATTGACACATCGACGTCCGCGATCGTCCGCAAGACAGAAACCGCAGGCGCACTCGCCTCGCGATGATCGGCGATAATTCGTATGACCGGCATCTTGCCCGCTCCAAATCTGCGTCGAATTCGAATCGAAATCGAGCAAATGCTACGCCCAAGCACGCCCGTTGGGCAAGACGAATATGCCCGTGAAGAATCGCGCATGCATTCGATATCCCCTTTGTTCGAGCGCCTACGCTCGGCTATCGCCCGACTCGGTCGTCGATGATCGTTTCTGTTCTTCGCCGGTCGTGTCCATCTCTTGATACAAGGGCCGAGTGTGATAGAATGCGCCGGTCTCTCTGCAAGAGACGAAGGAACTGCAATCGAAGAATAGGACTCTTCTTCATGCCGCGCAAACGAACAACGCTGACGGACTTGACTTGGGGCGACCTCGAATCGTGGGCGGGCGGCAAGATTCTCGGACGCGGGAAATCGTACCTGAAAAACGTGCGCGATTTGCGCCGGACACCCGAAAGCGAACTCATTGCCTGGGTGGACGGCTCGGAACGGTACGCAACCCACGTGTGGGCCGACACGGACGGTGGCTTGCAGTCCGAGTGTTCGTGTCCTTATGACTGGGGCGGTCCCTGCAAACATGCGGTCGCTGTCGTGCTCGCATATCTCGATGCGGTCAAAGAGAAGCGCGAAATCCCGGCAACGGACGCAAACGATCCGCGATTCGAATCGCTCGACGAGGCACTTGAAGACTCCGAAGATTTCGACGACGAAGATGAGGATGACGACTGGGACGACGAATACGAAGACGGGGAAGATGACGAACCGGACAAAAAGGTCCGAGTCGCCCGGAGCGGACGCCGGGAGAACGAGCGAGAGAAAACGGTCCGCGCCTATTTGTCGGAAATGAACAAAGACGCTCTCGTCAAGTTCGCTCTCGAAATGGTCGCCGACCGTCCCGATATCGAGAAGGACATCGTCGCGCGAAAGAGAATGGCCGGCGGCAAGTGGGGCAAAGTCGTCGAATCGCTCCGGTCCGACATCCTTTCTCTCACTGCGGAATTCGCGTGGCAAGACCATCGGCGCGGCCGCGGACACCGGCCCGATTATTCGGTGGTCGAGCGGAGAATGAACGACCTCCATCGGGCGGGCCGGGCCGACGATCTCGTCTCCCTAGGCAAAGAACTTCTCGAACGCGGCGTTCGCCAGGTCGCGCAGTCCGACGACGAAGGCGAAACGGGCATGGCCATCGGCGCGTGCATGAAAATCGCCTTTCAGGCCGTGACTCAGTCGTCGCTCTCCGCGCCGGATCAACTCCTCTGGATGATCGATGCTTTTCTCGACGACGAATACTGCATCCTGGAAGATGTGAGTGCGCCATTTGAAGACAAACGCTACAAGAAAGCCGACTGGAGCCGCGTGGCCGATGCGCTGCTCGACCGTTTGGTGGTTCCACCCAAACTCAACGCGCCCGAAGGCCGCTCGGACGAATACCGTCGCAAACGCATCATGTCGCACGCCATCGACGCGCTCAAACACGCCGGGCGAAAAGACGAGGTTCTTCCCCTCATGCAACGCGAAGCACCCCACACGCAATGCTACGAAGACGTCGTCGACGCACTCATATCGGAAAAGCACGACCGCGAGGCGAAAGAATGGGCCATTCGCGGCTACAACGAAACCCGTGAGAAATGGGCCGGAATCGCTCACAACCTTCTCGATAGAATCCGTCTACTGGAAACCAAAGCGAGAAATTTCCCCGCCGTCGCAGCGTACCGCGCCGTCGAGTTCTTCGCCACCCCCAGCCTCGGCGCCTACCTCGCCGCACAAAAAGACGCCGAAAGAGCGAAACTCTGGCAACCCGTTCGCGAAGCCCTTCTGCGTTACCTCGAAACCGGAATCCGACCCGACGAGGCGACGCCCGCTCCAGTGCGTCCCGCCCAGAAGGGCAAGAAGGCCGCCACCCTCGCGTCAACCAACCCGTCCAATTGGCCGTTGCCCGCCGTCGAAGTCGAAATCGCCAAGGTCCGCGACCTGTGGCAGAAGTTTCCCCGGACCGCCACCCTCATCGAAATCGCCATTCACGAAAAACGAATCGACGACGCCGTAGAACTCTACCGCCATTTCGAATCGCGCCTCTGGCATTCGACCATCGCCGACAAAGTCGCCGACACCGCCCAAGACGCGCACCCCGACCTCTCGCTCGACATCTGGAGAAAACGCGCCGACGCCCTCATCGCCGAAACCAAACCCAGCGCCTACCACCAAGCTGCGCACTACTTCAAGAAAGCGAAGTCTCTCTGCCATCGCACGAAACGCGACAACGAATTCCGCGATTACATCGCCCATCTCCGCGTCAAACACAAACCCAAACGCCGTCTCATGGAAGTTCTTGACGCCGTCGAAGACAAACGAATCCTCGACATCTGACTTTGCTCGCGAGAACCGACGGCAAATCGAAGACCGGCTTCTCGTCATGTCTGTTCTGAAGCGTCCGCCTTGGTCTTGAGCACCTTTCTCATCAGCGGATCGAGCGCATCGGCCTGCTGCAGGGCCCATTCCATCTATCGCCCGATCTCGCCTCCCGGTTTCGACTTTGAATCTTTTTGAACGGGTTCCGCCGCCACCTGAACGCTACGAGGTCTGATTCAGCCAAGTGATCGAACTTGATTGCACGCGGCACTCTGGCGGGTATTCACCCATGTTGCGCTCTCTCAGAACTGCGGCTTGTGGCCGTCCAGGTCGGCCGCGCGCTCTGCGACAGCCAAGTGTATGGATCTGGAGATAGAAGTCAGGAACGTAGCCGGTGATACGCTGGCAGTTGGCCGTGGCCCTATCCCTTTGCCGCCAGCCAGTTCCCTTCATTCGACACTCTCCACCGACCTGTCTTTTCCGATCCGATTCGTTTCAGGATTCCCTTCTCTTTCAGACTGCGAATGTTCCTCATGATAGTTGATCGATCTTTGCCCAGTTGCAGGGCCCGTTCGTCTTACGAGACCGCTCCATCGCCTCTGACCCGCCCCCCAAAATCTGATCCACAACGAGCGAGAGTCTCCGGTAATATCGACTGGCAAAGG
>JAFGFN010000182.1 GCA_016931035.1 Candidatus Sumerlaeota bacterium | reverse complement strand
CCTTTGCCAGTCGATATTACCGGAGACTCTCGCTCGTTGTGGATCAGATTTTGGGGGGCGGGTCATCTTGAGAATTTGAGAAGTGCGGGGTACTTGGCGAGCAACATGGAACCGGGTAACAGAGTTGACGTACGAATCACAGGACTTAACGGACGGTTCTACCCTGGATGGCTCTACTATGGCGAGACCCACGCCACAGAATACCTTCAGGTGAAGGTCAAGGCGCGTGAGGCGACCGGTTACTGCTCTCATGTCGGGCTGCGCGACGTGATTCATATCGAATTTCGACAGGTTGATCGCGAGATCATCGTTGTCCTCGAATTGGGCAGACATGCCTCTTGCGTTGATCAGAGGTAGACAGATACAATGCCGGAATAGAATACTGGTGACGGGGTGCGCGGAGTGGCGTCCGTTTATATCGAGTCCAGCGTCGTCAGCTATTAGACGGCCAGAATGAGCCGAGACCTGCTCGTCGCCGCGCACCGGCAGATCACGGCTGATTGGTGGGAACGAGTCCTGCCCCGATTGGAACCGGTCGTCTCGCAGCTCGTCATCGAGGAGATCGGCATGGGCGACCCCGACGTCGCGCGCAGGCGGTTGGACGCCGTCCGCGATTTTCCGCTGCTGGCCATGTCGCCGGAGGTCGCCGAACTCGCCGAGGAATACCGAAACGCCAATAGAATCCCCGATCACGCCTGGACCGACGCGGTTCACATGGCGCTTGCCGCATGGCACGAAGCGGACTATCTTGTCAGTTGGAACTGCGCGCACATTGTCGGCGCCAACGCTCGCGCCGCCGCGCAGAAAGTCAACGACCGGAAAGGGATCTTCAATCCGATCGTCTGCACACCGGAAGAATTGATGGAGGGCTGATTCCATGATGTCGAAAGACCCCATCGTCGAGGAAATCCGCGGATTCCGCCGGGAAATCGAACGCCGGTTCGGTAACGATCCCAAGCGCTTGCTCGAGTATATCTATCGCGAACAGCAGGAACACCCCGAAAGACTTGTCATCCGGAAATCTTCCAGCAAATCCCCGGACGCGGCGCGGACTTCGCGGTAAGAGAGAAGACCGCCGCGCCTACTTATTCTCCTCATCCTCCACGTCGTCGAGTAGACTCAACTGGCGCGGCTCCCTACCGTCAGCACTGAGCGGGCGCGGAATCACGCGCCCGTCGTCCTGCCCGTCCTGTCGTTGCGTCGGGGCTGCTGTCCCGTAATCAGAGGAGCGGCGAGAGGAGGCGGGCGACGCCCTCGACCAGCTCGCCGACGAGGGTCGAGGGTTTGACGCCCTCGAGGGATTCGCCGATGAGCCACTCCGCCCAGGCGCAGGAACGCTCGACGGCCTCGCGCGAATAGACGAAGAGCGAGATCTCGTAGTTGAGAAACAAACTCCGCATGTCGACGTTCGACGAGCCCACAACGGCCAGCGAATCGTCGATCGCGATCAGTTTGCCGTGGAGCATGGCGGGAGAGAAGAGATAGACCTTGCCGCCCGCTTTCTGGATTTCGAGGAGGTAGCTCCGCCTGACCAGGTCGGCCAGACGATGGTTCGACACCCGCGGCACCACGATCCGAACGTCCACCCCGCGCCGCAGCGCGATGCACAACGCCCGCTGAAGCATCTCGTCGGGAACGAAATACGGCGTGACGATCCAGATCCGTTCGCGCGCCGTGACCACGGCGGTGATCAGACTGTCGAGCAACGGTTCGCCCTCGATGTCGGGTCCGCTCGGAACCACTTGCGCGGCGATCGAGCCCTCCCCCTCGGGCAGAGCGGGCGGTTCGGGCGCGAAGGCGATCTCCTCGTCGGCGGCGTACAACCAGTCCGAGCGGAAGACGGTAAACAGGTCCGAAACGATCGGCCCTTGGGCGAAGAGCGAGAGATCGCGCCAGCCGCGCCGATTCCGCTCGTATCGCATGTACTCCTCGGCCAGATTCATCCCGCCCAGGACGGCGGTCCGGCGGTCGACCAGGACGATCTTGCGGTGGTTGCGCAGGTTGGCGCGCCCGCGGAACGGGATATGCATCATGGGCATGAAGAACGCCACCTTGCCGCCGGCCCGTTCGTAGTCCCGAAAGAAACCGCCCGGCAGTCCCCACGAACCGAGGGAATCGAGCAGGAGCCGCACGTCGACGCCCTTGCGCGCCTTGCGAGCGAGGGTCTGGAGGATCGCGCGTCCCGTGTCGTCTCGACCGAGGATGAAGGTCGTCACGTAGATGCTCTCCTGGGCGCCCTCCAGTTCCTCCATGAGTGCCTGGAACGCTTCGTATCCCGTCGTAAGAAGCCGGATTCGGTTCCTCTCGCGACGGGGGAAGAGCCCTCCCACGACGGCGGGCGTCTCCTCGACCGAATTGCGGCGCGCCTCCTCCAAGGGAAGAATCCGATCGCTCAACCGACCTTTCTCCGAGACCATCTTCTTCATCTTGCGGCCGCCGAGCACCAGGTAGAGCGGAATGGCCACGTAGGGAGCGATCAGGATCGCGAAGAGCCAGGCAAGCGTGCTTGATGGAGGGCGTCGAACCCGCAATAGATGCACTAGAAAGAAGACGGCCAGGATCACGCCGAGAGACGGCAGGATCAAGGACGGGATGACTTGGACGAGGAAGGTCCGCAGACTGTCCACCGTGGGTCGTCCTCCTCGCGCACCCCAAAGCGGGGAGCAGGGGCGGCGCGCGGCGATTGTTGCGAGGTTTCCGCGGCGTGTATGTTCCAGATCGCTGACGAATCGCCCAACGGGTCCGGAAAACAAACGCCTCTGTTCTGGAGTGCGGGATCCCCAGATTCTGAATCTGCTCGGAAGATTGCCGACCAGGCCAATTCCCACGGCGCTTCTCGGCGAACCGGGAACGACGCGACTAAGCGGCGCGTTCCGAGACGCCGTCGGAATCCCACGTCAATTCCGCCATGAGCGGAAGATGATCCGAGAGCCGGGACCAGACATGTCGGGAACAGACCGTCGAGCGCGTGGTCCTCAGACCGCGAACATAGATCCGGTCGAGCCCCAGGACTGGCATCCAGGACGGAAACGTCCGCGCCGTCCGGCCCTGGGTGTGCCGGAATGTCTCGACGAATCCAAGAGGCCGCGCGAACGCACGGTGCGATCTCCCTCGCCAATCGTTGAAGTCCCCGGCGACGATGACCGGTTCGGACTCGGGAATGCGCCGCCCGATATACGCGCTCAACAGTCGCATCTGTTTCTCGCGCGACCGGCCGAGAACGCCCAAGTGAACGCAAAGGCAATGCAACGGGCCAGGGGCGTCGGGATAGTCCACGATCGAGTGCAAGAACCCCTTCTGCTCGATCGCGTTCGTCGAAATGTCCACCTGCTCGGAGCGGAGAATCGGATAGTGCGAGAGAATGGCGTTGCCGTGATGCCCGTTGGTGTAGACCGAGTTGCGGCCGTAGGCGAACTCGGGCCAAATCGAGTCGGCGAGGAACTCGTAGTGGGGGTCGCGGGGCCAATCGGCGTGGCGTTGCGCCCGCCGATGGTGCCATCCGCTGACCTCCTGAAGAAAGACGAGGTCCGCCTGGGTCGCACGGATCGCCTCGCGCAGTTCGTGAAGCGCGAAACGGCGGTTCAAGGTCGAGAAACCCTTGTGGGTGTTGATCGTGAGTACTCTGAACATCTTCTTCCGAATCCGAATCGCGATGTCGCCGACAAGGCGAGGGTTCAATCATTCTACAGAAACCGTTCGGCAAACTCAACCCGATCCGACAGTCTCGACACGGCCCCCGAGCGTTTCGGGGCACGGGCGCCGTTGAGGGATGAGACGCACGCGCTGGCATCCCTCGGTGGCCGCCTTGACCCCTTCGTGCTCTCCCTGGGGCGCAATGGCCCAATATGTCGTCTTTCGAGAAGGTTTCTCCGCAAGACTCGTCCTCGTAATCGAAATGGATCGAGGGAACGAGGACGAGGGAGTCCGAACACAAGTGCGAGTGGAAAAGAGAGGGTATTCGAGCGGAAGGTGGAGGGGGACCCGTTTCGTTCTTCTTCGTTCCTTACTGCCCTCTGCCTACTGTCTACTGCCTACTGCCTACTGCCTACTGCCTACTGTCTACTGCCTACTGCCTACTGCCTACTGTCTACTGTCTACTGCCTACTGTCTACTGCCTACTGCCTACTGTCTACTGCCTACTGCCTACTGCCTACTGTCTACTGCCTACTGTCTACTGCCTACTGCCTACTGCCTACTGCCTACTGCCTACTGTCCACGGCCTTCCGCCGGGCTGGGCGGTTCACCGTCGGCCGTCGTACCACATCTGGCATCGCTTGGGGTCGCGAAGGGTGCGGCGCGGTCGCATCGTCGCGTGAAAGAGAAAGGAAAGATGGGTTTTCATGCCGTAGAGCGGGAGTTTGCGGTCGGACGTGACGACCGAATGGGCGGTGAGGATGACAAAGCGTTCCTTGCGAGCCCGGGCGTATCGCTTCAGGCGTTTGCTGAAGTCGATCTCCTCGGAGATGTAGAACTCCTCGCTGAACCCACCGATGGCGCGAAACGCGTCGGTGCGGCACCACACACTCGACCCCGCGGCCCATCGGAACGTGCGCGATATCCAATTCCATCCCCGGACCGTTCGGCGAACGAGATCCGACGCGTCGTCGTTGAAACGAACCGTTGCGCCCCCGCCCACCGTGTCGCCGCGGCGGGCCGTCTCGACAATGTCGCGCAGCAAGTTCTCGGACAGAACGCTGTCGGCGTCGATGAAGAAGAGCCAATCGCCCCGCGCGGCCTCGGCGCCGCGATTGCGGGCCCGCGCAATCTGGTTGTGCGGTTCGAACACGACCCGTGCGCCTCGCTCGCGGGCGATTGGGGCGGTCGCGTCGGTCGAGTTGTTGTCGCAAACGACGATTTCCCATTCGAAATCGCCGCCGCGCTCGAGTGCACCGCAGGCCTCGCGCACGCTGTCGAGGCACGCTCCGAGCAGTTTCTCTTCGTTGAAGGCGGGTATAACGACGCTCAGGAACATGGTACCTTCATCGACGGCTGGAGTCTGTTGGGGTTCTCGTGGACGGATTTGTAGTGGGCGCTCCGAGGGGGAAGGCTAGTCGGACTCATTCGGCGTCGCCGACGCGTCGTCCTCCGGGTCGAGACCGCTCTCCTTCAGAATCTTGGCGGCGCATTCCTCGCACAGGCCGTGCGTGAATTCCGCGCGCGTTCGTTGACCGATGTATTCCTCGATTCGCTGCCAATACCCCGCGTCGTCCCGGATCTTGCGACACCAGCTGCACATCGGGAGAAGACCGGTCAACGTCTTCACCTCGCTCAGGGCTTTGCGCAGATCGGCCGAAATCTCCTGCTCTCGGATCAAGCGGAAACGAAGCCGCGAAAGAGTCAGGGCCACGATCAGGAAGGAGGCCAGGCGTATGAGAACGTTCCATAACCGGAACCACTCGCTCGAGTACGAATGACCGGACATGCGATCCGAGACGAACCAGGTCAGGGCGCTGAGAAGGGCGACGGCGCCGCCCTCGCGCGACCCCGAATACCAGGCGGCGATCGAGACCGGAAGGAAATAGAAGGCGAAGAAGCCGAACTCATACCCCGTAAGATAGTCGGCCGCGCCGCACAACGGCACCAGAAGAATGCCGAGCAGGAAACTCCGTCGCGGTCTGGAAGCGAAGTTCATGGCCGTTCACTGTCCTTTGCGTCCTCTAGAGAATGGAAAAGGATAGAACAGAAGCGATCCGATTCCAAGCCCTTTCAATGCATTCAGACTCCGCCTGCGGCCGAAAGGCATGTGGGAAGAGAGAGAAAAACCCGCCCTCGGGATGACGGAGCCGGGTCACTCGGCAAACAGCGCCTCGACAAAGGCCTCGGGGTCGAAGTCGCGCAGGTCGTCGGCCGATTCGCCGATGCCGATCTTCACGACGGGGACGTCGAAAAGATCGCACAAGGCGATGAGGATGCCGCCCTTGGCCGTGCCGTCGAGCTTGGTCATGACGAGGCCCGTGACCCGAACCGCTTCGCCGAAAAATTTCGCCTGACTGATGGCGTTCTGGCCCGTCGTGGCGTCGAGGATCAGGAGGGTTTCGTGAGGCGCGTCGGGAATCACCTTCTTGACCACGCGGTCGATCTTCTTGAGCTCCTCCATCAGGTTGCTTTTCGTGTGGAGCCGGCCCGCGGTGTCGATCAGGATCGCGTCGTAGTCGCGCGCGTCGGCCGAGGCCAGGGCGTCGTAGCAGACCGCGCCCGGGTCGGCCCCCATTTCCTGCTTGACGATATGCGAGCCGGTGCGCTCGGCCCAGATCGCGAGTTGTTCGACGGCGGCGGCGCGGAACGTGTCGCCCGCCACGAGCATCACCTTCTTGCCCTGGTCGCGATATTGGCGCGCGATCTTGCCGATGGTGGTCGTCTTGCCCACGCCGTTCACGCCGACGACCAGGATCACCGTCGGGGAATCGGGCCGAAGCGCAAGCGCGGCCTGGCGTTGTCCGACGATATCGAGAATCGACTTCTTGAACACGTCGACGAGGTCCGAAGCGTCGTCGGCGCGGCGCGCTTCGGCGTCTTGGCGCATACGGTCGATGATCTTGGTGGTGGTTTCGATGCCCACGTCGGCCTGCACCAGAATCGACTCGATCTCTTCGAGCAGTTCCTCGTCCACTTTGCCGTGAAGCGAGATCGCCTGGAGAACGCGCCCGACTAGGCCGGTCTTGGTCTTGGCCAGTCGGCCTTTGAGTCGCGCGAAAAGCCCCGCCTTGGTCTCGGCGGGTTGGGGCGCGGTTTCTGGCTCCGGTTCCGCTTTGGGCGCCGCTTCGGAAGCGATCTCGGGCGGGGCCTGTTCCTCGGGCGGAGTCGCGGGCGACTCCCCTTGTGGTTCCTTCTCCTCTTTGGTCTTGCCTCCGAACAAGCGGCTCAGGAGGCCTTTCCTCTCTTCCTTGGGTTCGGTCATTGGTATCTGTCTTTCCCTCTTCTTGTAGCCCTGAAAGGGCGTTCTATCGGATTCTCGTGCGTGGCAAGATCCTATAGACCGCCCTTACAGGGCTTTTCGATCTCGCGGGTGTCCCCCTTCCCCAGTGCGTTCCCCCAGCCTTCACTAGAATCGCGCTTTCAGCGCTCCAGAGACTCCCTGCCTCCCCCCTACGACTTGTTTTGTGCAGAGCGTCTCCATACCCCCAAAACAACCGGGGCGGTGGATCAGAGTATGCCACCGCCCCGAATGGTTCAAGCAGTATTGCGGATCACTCGAACAGGCTCCAGTGTCGCGCGCCGGTAGAACGCGGAGCGACGACGACGTTGTACATGCTTCGGCCCGTCGGCATCCCGGATTCGCGGTTGTAGCCGACGCCGATCGTCCCGGCGGGGAATTCCTTCATGAAGAGATTCCGCGCGCCGTCCGTCGTCGGAAGCGTATCTCCGACGCCGCTCCAACCGAGGAGCCACGAGGGCGGATCGACGATGTTTTCGTGAAGACTGACGTAAACGGCGACCGGCCGGTTGACTTGGAACGAGAAGAGATCGGCGCCGGGAGCCGTCGGGGTTAGGTCCTTGTCGGCGTTCAGGGTCTTGATGTACACCTGTCCTTCGAGACCCGGAGGAATCGGGTCCTGGAACACATAGGTTCGATCTCCGTAGAGTCGTCGCCCGGCAAACAACGTATCCGTGGTGTAGCCGGGCCGCGTGAGGTCGGTGATCGTGAGCGGATCGAAGATGCCGTAACCCGCGAGAGGGACGCTCATCGCCGGCTCGTCGGCATCGTCGGTGTAGACGTTGAGCGTCGCCTGACGAAGACCTGTCGCGCTCGGATCGAACATGACATCGATAGCGATCACCCCATCGGGTGAGAACGGTCCCGACGCCGGAGAAAGGCCGATAATGAAATCCGAGGCGTTGGGGCCCGTGATATCGCAGGCCGGTCCGTACAGCAGGTCCGAGACGCCGACGTTCTTGAATCGCGCCGTTTGGGGCCAAGTCGGGCCGGAGGATAGCTCCACATCGCCGAAATCGAGGCCGCTCGGGGCGTTCCACGAGGCGATTTCGGGCCCGGCCAACAGACGTTGTGCGAAGATCTCGAATTCGTCGTGTACGAGTCCGCCGAGGTTGTCGTTTCCGCGCCACGCCATGAGGCATTCGTCGTGGGTCGGATTGTAGGCGAGAACCGGGTCGGTCGCCCCATAGCGAGGGTCGAACGAGGGACCCATTCGACTGACGCGCACGTTGCCGGGGCCCAGAGGCTGTCCGTTCGATGCGTCGAGCCGCTGGACGAACGTTTCCGTTTCGCCGCGCGATTCGTAGAACACCGAGTCGATTCCGATGTAGTCGGAGTTGGATCCCGAGGGGCCGGCGTCGGTGACGTAGTAGCGCAGCGCCAGACGGCCGGTGGTCGGCTCGTCGATGTTCTGCATCGGTATCTCGTAGCGCGTCCACTCGTTCGGGTACCCTCCCACCTGGAGATCGGGATCGATCGACAAGAGGAGTTCCGTGAAATCCCCGACGTGAGTCGAGCTGGTGCCGACGTCGACGCTGTCGATCATGCTCCTGCGCACTTCGAGACGGTCCGGATAGCTCGACGAGCTGGGGCCTCGGGTATAGAAAGAGAACCGCCCGCCGTTCTCGAGCCGGACCGGCGGAGTGATGAGCCAGTTCGAGATCGTTCCTACGCCCGCCGTGTTGTTGTAGTTCGCCGCGATGTAGGCGTTCGCCGCTCCCGACTGCGCGGGGAAAACCGCCCCGTTTCCCTGGAACCAGTTCGTGACACCAAGCGGCTCGCTGTGGTTGATCTGGCTCCAGCCGTCCAGAGCGGTGATGTCGGCGAAGTCCTCGGGCGCGGTTCCCAATCGATATCCGCTCGCGACATTGCCGTCCCAGCCGACCAAATACTCGTTTTGGCGGTTGTTGTAGGCGACGCAGGGATTCATTGCGTCGTAGAGCGGATCGCCGGTTCCGTTTGCCTGACTGATGCGCTGCTGAGAGCCGAGGAGGGTTCCCGTGTTGCCTATGCGGCGCCCGAAGATCTCGAACTCGCCGTCGGCCAGACCCGCCAGAGGATCGTCAGCCTGCCAGACGACGACATAGCGGTTCTGGATCGAGGAATAGGCGACGGCGGGATTCAGCGCGCTCGGGGTCGTCAGTCCGTCCGCCCCGGTCGTGCTGATGCGGAAGTCGCTACCGGCTTCCGAGCCGTTGGCCAACAGCCTTTGACCGAAGATCTCGAACTCGTCGTCGGCGAGCGCGCCGGTGTTGTCGTCGCCGTGCCAGGCGACCAGGAATTGACGGTTGGCCGGGTTGTAGGCGGCGCAGGGGTTGAAGGCGCTGTAGCCGGGGTCGCCGTCCGGTCCCATGTCGCTCAGGCGGCTCATTCCGGTAACGTCGGTTCCCATGGGACCGACCAGTTTCCCGAAGATCTCGAATTCCTCGGCCACTAGGGGCGCCGCGTCGTCGGCGCCGTACCAGACAACCAGGTAGCGGTTCTCGGTCGAATCGTAGACGACGTCGGGTTGGTACGCTCCATAGGCCGGGTCGCCGTCCGGCCCCATGGCGCTCAACTTCTGTCGGCTGGCGATCGCATTGCCGTTGGGCCCGAGCGGAATGCCGTAGATTTCGAACTCGCCGGGCGTCGTCTCGGACCCGCTCCAGACGACGAGGTAGCTGTTGTTCGCCGCGTTGTAGGCGACGGCGGGACTGTTGGCTACGGTCGAGGTCTCACCGTCCGAGCCCATCTGGCTGATTCGGAAGTCGGGTCGAACCGTGTTGCCCGCGCCGTCCAGCAATCGCCCGAAGATCTCGAACTCTTCCTCGACCAGGCCGCCCGTATCGGTCGATCCGCTCCAGACGACCAGATACTGATCGTCGGTCGAGTTCCACGCGACGTCGGCCAACAGCGCGCTGAACGAGGTGACGCCGTCGGGTCCCATATGGCTGATTCGAAAGCTCTCGGCGCCGACCTTCATGTACGACGGACAGGTGTCGACGTTGTTGGAGGAATCGATGTCGATTCGTTCCGAGAAGACCTCGGCGGTATTGATGGTTGAACCCGGCTCGACGACCGCGACGGTCATTGTACAGGCCCTTGTATCGCCGGGAGCCAGGAGGCCTAGGTCCCATGTCCAAACGCCTGCCGTGGGAGGACCCACGCCCGCGGTGTCGGACAAATAGCCGACGTCGGGCGGAAGGGTGTCCACAAGCGTCGCGTGCGTCTCCGCTGTCCCGTGGTTGTCGACCTCGATGAAGTACGTGAAGGATTCCCCCAAGTCGAGCCCCGAATGACTCGCTCGCTTGGACACTCGAACGTCGTCGGCAGGAGAGAACCAGATGGCCCGTCCGTCGATGATCGAACCGGCTTCGTTTCCCGAGTAGCCCAGTCCGAAGACGGGCGCCGGAGAAGGACTCTGAATTCCGGTTGTCGACCCCGCGCCCTCCTCCGGATTGCCGGGACCGTATTGAAAGACCATGTCGCCGTTGTCGTAGAGGAAGGCTTCGAAGCTGAACATCTGGGTAGTCACGCTTCCATAGTGCACAACATTATGCCAGAGGAACACACTACAACCCATCGGCTCACCGCTGTCGTGAGGGCGGGGCGCCTCGTCGAAGTATTGGTAATAGCAGCCGCTGTTGGCCGTCTGGGTCGTCCGGATATCGTCGTGAAGAACGTAGATCCGAGCGCCGGTGGTTCCCCCGGGAGTGCTTGGCGTCGCGGGCAGGGGCCAATCGTTCGACACGTCGGGACCATTATCGTCAGGGTCCGTCGAGATGTAGCCGTTGGTCGTCATGGCGAAGACGCTGTAGTCCCTTCCGTAGAAGGGGAACGTCTTTCCCGCGGGCAGCGTCACCGATGCGCCTTGGTCGTCGCCCTGGACCACCAGGACGCCCGTGCCCGAGATGTCCACCCATTGGAAAGCGGGACCGCCCGGCTCGGTCTCGTCCTTGGCGATGTAGCCATAACCGTCGGGGCCGACCTGACGTGCTTGCGCATTGCCCGCAAGCAAGGCGGCGAAAACCACGATACAAACAGTCGCGATTCGGATCGGGCGGCGCGTTTTCTCGACAATCGGATCCGTGTGTCTCATGTTCGAGTACCTCCTGTGGTCTTGCGGTGCTTCCATATTCTTTCGAAAGTCGCTCCATGTCCACGCCGACGCTCCGGACGAACGCCTCCGGACCGTTATTCCATTCGGACCGGCCATGTCGGATTGTGCCGTTGGGTACTGCTCCAGCGAACTCCCTGAGATTCCCCTGTTCCCTCTTGCTTGATGCCCAATGGTCCACGCGTTTTCTCCGGGTCGCGCAGACCGGACATTGGATGCGAACCCGGCGATCTTAGAGCGCGCGCGACTTGCGCTTGTCGAGCTCGCGGTCGAGCGCGACCACGTCGCGGTAGGGAAGCGATCCGCCGAAGAGATCGAGCGCGCTCCCGACGGTGAGATCGAGACGCCCGCGACACATCCGCCAGAAGGCCCGCACGTCGTCGAGACTGCGCACTCCGCCCGCGTACGTCGTGGGAATGGGCGACGCGGCGGCCAGAAGCGAGAGGAGTTCCCCGTCGAACCCCTCCTGTTTTCCCTCGACGTCGACGGAGTGGATCAGGAACTCGTCGGCGCAGTGACCCAGCGACAAGAGCGATTCGTGGTTTACCCGGGTGTTGGAGAACTTCTGCCACCGGTTGGTGACGACGTAGTAGTGACCGTCGCGCTTGCGACAGCTCAGATCGAGAACCAGGCGCGAGCGGCCGACCGTCTCGATCAGCCGCTGGAGACGGTCCCGGTCGATCATGCCCTCGCGAAAGACGTACGAGGTCACAATCACGTGACTTGCGCCCGCATCGAGCCAGGCGGCCGCGTTCTCCGGCGTGATGCCGCCGCCGATTTGCAGTCCGCCCGGAAACGCTTGGAGGGCGGCGCGAGCGGCTTCCTCGTTGCCGGGCCCGATCATGATGACGTGCCCCCCCCGCAAGCCGTCGCGGCGGTACATCTCGGCGAACTCGGCGGCGGGACGCTCCGACTCGAAGCGCGTGAGCGGCTTCGTGTCGTCACGGTAGGTTCCGCCGACAATCTGCTTCACTCGGCCTTCGTGGAGATCGATACAGGGTCTGAACACCGACTTGCGGCCCCGCTTTCGCGATTCAAGACGTCAGAAAACGATCTTAGAGACCGGAGAACGACGGTTCAAGGCCAAAAGTCTCCGGAATTCTTCGAGTGTCTCTCAACCGCATGAACGCCCCGTTTCGGTACGCGCCCGATTGAGGGTGTCGCTCGTCGGGAAACGCGTGTCCGGAAGCCCTTTTTGGGGGAGAAACCGCTTGACAATTGGAGCGCGGGAGAGGTATTCGTTCGGCCAAGAGAGGGTATGGTTACGGCCAACCTCGCCGGCGCAACCGGCGCGCAAGGCCCCGTTTCGCCTATGCTGGCGGGGAGGGGCTCCCGGAGCGGTGGCGTCACGTGTCTTTTCAGAGAAAGGAGACCTGTGAAGTCGTTACTCAGTTCTGAGTGGGGGAAAAAGGCGACTCGCGAAACATCCGGAGACGATCGGAGCGGCCGACTTTTTCCCAAAAACCGTAAAATAAAGAGAGGGGAATTTGTTATGTGCAAGAGAACTACTATCTGTTTGTTGGTGTTTGTAGTGGGCGCGGCGATGATTGCCTCGGCGGCCGACCCCGTGGTGTGGTACAAGTTCGACGAGAGCTCGGGAACCACCGCGGCCGATTCGAGCACGTACGGCACGGCCGGAGCGCTCGAAGATTTCACCAGTCCGTGGAGCACCGATGTTCCGGGCGCGCCGTTCAATTACCTCGACGGCCCCGGAGCGCACAGCTTGCAGTGCGTCCAAGGAGGGGGCGCGACGAGCAACAGGGTCGTGGTCCCCGACGGTACGGGCAATAACATCCCGACGGGAGACATCACGATGTCTTTCATGTTCAAGTCGGCCAGCGCCGCGTTCCCGGGAGCCTCGTTGACCTTCCTCTGCAAAGGTCAGCGGAGCGGCATTCCCCAGCAGTACACGGTGTTCTGCAACGCGACCGGGAATCTGTCCGCCGACATCACCGACGGGACGACGAAAGTTCAGGCCAACTGGCAGACGGCTGAGACGGACGTCTTCGACGGCACTTGGCACCATATTGTTTGGGTGATCAACCGTACGGTCCAGGATTTCGTTTTCTACCTCGACGGTGTGACACCCACCGATCCGGCCATGACGTACTCCGGCGGCGGCGACCTTCCGGAGGTCTGGGACGCTATCGCCAGCATCGCAAGCTCCGACCCTCTGTACATCGCCAACAACTCGGACAAGGCGGACAATGACCGATCGTTCTCGGGAAACCTGGACGACCTGCGAATCTACAACACCGCGCTCAGCGCTTTCGAGATTACGATGATGTACGCGCCGACTCCGGACACCAGCGCCGGCGTCGAGCATTGGGAGCTGTTCTACTAGTCCGAAACATCGCCCGTCGAGCGCGGTCTCGACTGCGCGTTCGGCGAGAAGGCCTTTGGGCGACGACCGTCTTCCTGCGGGCGTCGCGGATGCGATTCGAGCCGGTTTCGGAAGCGGCGGTGCGATCCAGTCGGGTCTCCGCCGCTCCCGGAGCCGGCTTTTCCTTTTCCCTCTCTCCCCCGCGACGGCGGGCGGCCGATCCTGTGTTCGAATCGCCGCAATTCGCAACCTTTTCGGCGCACGCGACAGGTCAATTTCCGCGACGTTTCCGCGCGGGTCAACTCGGGAGTCTGAAAACAAAGAACTTATGTTGGTCAGGAGAGCCCGGGACGGGGTCATCCCGGAACAGTTCCGCCCCGGGCGACGAAAAAACCTCTTGACAACCCCGAGCGCGGAAGGGTATTCGTGCAGCCAAGATAGGGATGGTTGCAGCCGCGCGAGTAGCGGCAATCGCCTTTCTACAGAGGGTTTTCTCCCCCATGTCCCAGCATGATTCAGGATGGTTGGTGTAGCGTTCGGACAGACTGTCGCATTTGTTCCCCGGGACGTGCGGGTCGAAACACTTGGGAAAGACAAGCAGGGCGTTTGCTATGCGCCCGCGAGCGAGTCTCCACCGTCCTTTATCCGTGCCTGAGAACGGTCCATGAAGGTCCCGCATACGGCGACACGGCGTCTCAGCGGTCGTGTCGGGATCGAGAGATCGAGAACGGCGCGCACGACACTGGCGAAAGGAGGTCCCAATAGGTTCGGTACTCAACCGTGTCCGTCGAAGGGTGGCGCGAGCTCGCCGGCGAGGTAGGATGAAAACCGGGAGCGGGTGTCACGGCGAACGGACGTTGCGGGCCGGAAAGCAGGCCCGCGGGTTTGAGAAGGGAGAAGACGGTCCGCAAATCGCCTAGGTGAAGAACTCTGGCGGAGCGGATCTCACTCCACAGCCTGAAACGAAGAGAGGGGAATCCGTTATGTACAAGAGAACTACCTTATGTTTTTTGATGGCCCTGCTTCTGGTCGGGGTCGCCACAAGCGTTTCCGCCCAGATGGCCACTCTGGAGGCGCACTATATGTTCAGCGAGGGCACGGGGACGACGACTGCCGACGAGGTCAACAGCAACAATGCGACGATCACGGGCGCGACGTGGAGCACCGACTTCGCCGCGGGTCTTTACGGCGCGGGTCCGGGCAGTCTGGATTTCGCGGGGGGTGGGGCCACTTACCTCACCGCGCCCGACATCGCGGGACTCAACGTGGGTACGGGCAGCGTCTCGATTTCTTTCCTGATGAAGACGACCGTCGACCCCGGGGCCGACTTTGTCTATCTGATGAAAGGCACCGTCACGGCGGGAGACTATCCGGGCAGCCAGGGCTCTCGCTATCGCGTGTACAGCAAGGCCAGCGACATTCGTCTCGAGGTTGACGATGACTCCACGGCCACGAGCGTGAAGATCCAATACCAGGTTCCCTTCACTGTTGCGGGCACCTACGACCTCAAAGGCGGGGACTGGAATCACGTGGTTACGATTCTCGACAGGAGTCTCAAGGAGATACGAATCTACGTGAACGGCCTTTCAGTAACGACGGCGATGGGCGGCTCCTACGGCAATGCGTGGGACGATGCGTGTGCCAATATCGACGATACGGGCAACGTACCGCTCCTCATCGGCGACGCTTGGGCTCATGACGCGTCGTTTGAGGGGTCGCTCGACGACGTGCGCATCTACAGCGGCGTGTTGACCGAGGCCGAGGTTCAGACGATGTACGTCGCGCCGACGCCGACTCCGCCCAACGATGCGGGCGTCCAGCATTGGGAGATCTTCAACTAGTCCCTTGTTTTTTTCCGGGTTTTCCGGATAGGAAGTCAATCGCCGGATTCGGGTGCGGCAGTCACTCCCCTTCGGGGAAGCCGCTCTCGGATCCGGTTTTTCTTTTGGATAGCCTCCACTCTTCCCGCGGGATTTTGCTTGAGACTCGTCGGGCGATCGTCTGTAATGACGCGGGGAAGCGTCGAGCGCCCTCGGATCGGCGCCCCGGCGCGTCTGCACCCGCCCGCGTTTTGCCCTGTCCCCCTAACCCCCGCAAGGAGACCGGTCGCGCATGGCCAAGCTTCTCGTCGTCGGTCTGGGACCGCTGCTCGAGCAAGGAGTGCGCCACTTCGGGGGCCAGTGTCTGCGCACGTGGTATTTCGCCAAACCGTTGATCGACGACGGCCACACGGTCCGCCTCGTCACCCTCCCGATCTACGACCCCGACGAACCCGACATGCACAAGGCCGCGCTGGTCCGGCGTTCGTTCGAAGGCTTCGAGTATCAGGCGTTCACCAACTCCGACTTCGATTTCATCCATCTCGCCCTGACCCAAGTGGCGCGGTCCCTCGCCCCGGACGGCATCGTCGCGGTCAACGTCCTCGCCGCTTGGGCCGCCGCGCGCCTGCCCGTCTGCGTCCCGCTCTGGGCCGACCTCAACGGGTACGAAATGGCCGAGAAGCAAGGGCAGGCGGCCCGAACGGGCGACGACGCGCTCCTGCTCGACGCGTGGCGCCGCGAAGCGCTCGTCGCCCGAAGAGCGGACAAACTCTCGACCGTCTCGCGCCCGCAACTCCACGCGCTCCTGGGCGAGATGGCCTCGGTCGGACGACTCAACCGCCACACGTTTCACTACCACTTCGTTCACCACATCCCCAACGCCTACCATCCCGTCTTCGCCGTCCCCCTCCCACCCGACGCGCGCCCCCTCCTGCGCGGCAAGATCGTGCCGTCCGACGCGTTCATCGTTCTCTGGAGCGGGGGATACAACTACTGGACCGACCCGGAGTTCCTGTTCGCCTGCATCGAAAAAGCGATGGCCGCGAGCCGCTACGTGCACTACGTCTCGACCGGCGGCGCCATCGCGGGCTACAACACCGAGACCTACGAGACGTTCCGCCGCCTCGTGGACGAGTCGCCCCATCGCGACCGCTATCATCTTCTCGGTTGGATTCCGGCCGAAGACCTGATCGCCCTCTACCACGAAGCCGACCTGGGCCTCAATATCGACGAGCCGAACTACGAGACGTTCTTCGGCGCGCGCAACCGGCTGAACAACATGATGGCGGCGGGGCTGCCCGTTCTGACGACCTTCGGCTCCGAAGTGAGCCGAAGTATCGACGAAGCCCACTGCGGCGTCGTCTGCCCGCCGAACGATCCGCTCGAGGTCGCCCACGGCATCTTGAGCATGGTCCAGGCCCCCGAGCAGTGCCACAAGATCGGCGAACGCGCCCGAACCTTTGCGCTCGAGACATTCTCGCCCGGCCACGTGGTCGCGCCCGTTCGCGAGTGGGCGCACGCGCCGTCGTTCGCCCCCGACAACGCGGAAAAACTCCGCCGGAACCCCGAGACGGTCAACCTCACCGAGGTGGCGCTGAACCCGCTTCAGGAAGCCGCCACGATCTCGGCGTCCCCCGATCTCTTCGAGATGCGCCGGGCGATTGTCGATCTTCAGGCGATCCGATCCAAGCTCTGGTACCGGACGTTGAAATCCTTCAAAGACTCCAGTCTCAAGTGGGGTCGCCGGTGTCTCAGGGGGGGACGCTGGGCCGCGCGCGGCGGATCGGCCGCCGGGCGCCTCGTCCTCCGCCTTCTCGCCCGCCTTCGCACCCGCAAAAACCCGGCGTAGGGGAAACCCTCCCAGTTGTCTGTTCCGCGGTATCGACACGTCTTGAGCGATTCGAGAAAGGCGCTTCTTGAGTCCGCCTCGGGCGGACGCCATAAGAATAGCCACGGGCGTGAGCCCGTGGGGAGAAACGCAACACAGCATTTGAAGAGCCCGCGTAGCGGGCGGCATAGGGGGATTGCGGAACGGGAAGAAGGGACTGGTATGCCGCCCCCTAACGGGGGCTCAAACTGCGGTGCACCCCGCACCACGGGCTCACGCCCGTGGCTGCTCTTGTTCCACCCGCTTCGCGCGGGCTTCTGGAGCTGAGAACGCCAGACAGATACCCCATCCGGGTCGCCCTCGCCGCCCTAACCCGTAGCCTTCAACCCGTAACCTGTGAAAACTCAATCAGGGACAACAGAGAGGATAAACGTCTTCCTGCGCGTGGGTCAGATCGTCGGGGAAATCGACCTCGGTCCAGGGCAGACCCTCGATCCCAAGAGCGTAGAACGGCACCGTGTCGAGCACCCGCGCCACCCCCTGAGGGGCCCAGAGGCGGCGTTCGCCCGCCCGTGCGGCCTCGTGCGCGGCCCCCAGGACGGCCTGGGCGCCCGTGGCGTCCATCCGGATCATGCCCAGGTTCTCTCCGTCGGCTTCGGCGGCGGGAATGCTCTTGGAAATCGCCGTGATGCGGCTCTGGCCGTCGCAGACCACCTTCATCTCTTCTTCCGCCAGGGTCGCGGCGAAATCCACCAGGAGGGTGTTGCCCGTCGGCGCGTCGAGAAGCCGCCGCAGAATCTCGGGATGGAACACCACGTCCGAATTGAGCACCAAACACCCCTCGCGCGCGAATTCCGCGGCCAGCATGAACGAATAGAGGCTGTTGGTCGAATCGAACTCGTTGTTCTGAAAGTACGTGCACGACGAGCCGCAATGCCCCCGCACCTGGTCGGCGCAGTACCCCGTGACGATGGCGACCTCGCCAACCCCGGCGCGCCGCAGCGAATCCAGTTGAAACTCGATGAAAGTGGACTCTCCCAGCGGGAGCAGGCACTTCGGGCGGTTGTCGGTCAGCGGCAAGAGCCTCTTGCCTTGGCCCGCGGCCAGGATGACGGCTTTCATATCGGTCTGTCCCGCGCGGCCGAGCCGCGCCAGAGGCGGGCAAGCCGCGCGTCTGCGAAATCCCCGGAACGGAAGGGGCATAGCCCCCCGTATCGGCTTGGTGTCTTTACAGACGCCCCTTTGTTACCAAACGCCCCCTTCATATGCAATGGCAATCAGGCAGTCATCAGAAGGATGAAGTAGGAACCCGCCGTAGCCGTGCGAAGGCGGGTTCCTACTTCATCCCTCCTCCTTCATCCTTCATCCTTTTCTTTCTCTGTGCTATGACTCGGGCGATATGAAGATCGGAATCGTGACCCTCGGATGCGACAAGAACTCGGTGGACGCCGAATACCTGGCCGGCGCGCTCGAAGCCCGCGGCCACCTAGTGGCGGGCGAAGGCGCGCACGACGCGATCGACGTCCTCGTCCTCTTCACCTGCGGCTTCATCGAGGCCGCGCGCGAACAATCGGTCGCCACCCTCCTGGGCTACGTCGAGACCAAGCGCCGCCTGGGCAATCCCCGCCGCCTCGTCATGGTCGGCTGCCTGTCGCAACGCTGGGGCGAAGAGATGCGACCCGAACTCCCCGATGTCGACGCGTTCGCCGGAGTGGGCGATCCCGACGACCTGGCCGACCTGGTCGAGCAGGTCGGCGACCCCGACTATGCGCCCGACGAAGAAGGCGCGCCCGGCCTCTCGATCATCGCCGCCTCCCCCTCGAGCCGCGTCGTCCGCCCCGTGCCGCGCAAACGGCTCGACGCCCCGTGGCGGGCCTACGTCAAGATCGCCGACGGCTGCGACCACACCTGTTCGTTCTGCGCCATCCCGCTCATGAAAGGCCCTTACGCCAGCGTCCCGAAGGGGATTATCCTCGACGAAGCGCGCGACCTCGTCTCGCGCGGCGTCAAGGAGATTTCCCTCATCGCCCAGGACCTCGCACCCTACGGACGCGATCTCTACTCTTCGTCCGCCCGCTCCACCCAGTCCACTCTGTACACTCCCCCTCGCCCCTCTCTAGTCCCCGCTCCCTCTGTTTCTCCCTCTTCCTCGTCCGCGGTTGACGCCGACCAGGCGCTTCAAGTCAGCCTGCTTCAGCAGGCTCCTCCTTTGCCCCGTGCTTCAGCGCGGGGTAAGCGGGGCAAGAACATATCGAGGGTTGGCGCGGTTCCTGCCGCCGTTCGCGGGAACCGTGACAACCCGGCCCTCCAGTCCACTTCGTCCCCCCGATCCCCTGGATCGCCCCGATCGGAAGGATCGGCCCCGTACGACCTCCCCGATCTTCTCGGGGACCTGTGCCGCATCGAGGGCGACTTCTGGATTCGGCTACTCTATCTCTATCCCGCTGGCCTCACGCCCCGCTTCATCGAGGTCTTCGCACGCGAAGACAAGATCTGCAAATACCTCGACATCCCGCTCCAACATCTCGACCCCGCGATTCTGCGCGCCATGCGGCGACCCGACGCCGAGGACCGCATCCTCCCCAAGATCGACGCCCTGCGCCGCGCCGTGCCCGACGTCGCGCTCCGCACCAGCATCGTCGTCGGCTTCCCCGGCGAGACCGACGACGCGTTCGACCGCCTCCTCGACGGCGTCGAGCGGATCGGATTCGACTGGTTGGGGGGATTCGTCTATTCGCCCGAGGAAGGCACCGACGCCGCCGCGATGAAGGGACGCCCGTCGCGCAAAAAGGCCGAACGCCGCCTCGACCGCCTGATGCAGACCCAAGCCCGCATCACGGCCGACATCCAGTCCCGCCAAGTCGGCCGCACCCTCCGCGTCTTGGTCGAGTCCGTGGACTCGCCCGAGTCTGTAGACTCGACCGACTCCGCTGACTCGCCCAGTCCCAACGGGTCCGCAGATTCCGCCGGACCGCCCCGACCCAACGGGTCTCCCGGGCCCGAAGGGCCCTCTGACTACTGCCTACTGTCTACTGCCTACTGCCGTTCTTACCGCGAAGCGCCCGAGATCGACGGCCTGATCCACGTCGTCCCGAGCGATGCTTCTTCGCAGCGCCCGACCGAGGGCCTAAAGCCCGGCGACTTCGCGACCGTCCGCATCACGGATTCCGAGGTTTATGATTTGGTGGGAGAAATCGCGGATACAACGCCCAAGGGCCCTCGTTGACTGCTCTCTGTTCTCTGCCTACTGTCTACAGCCTAACGCCTACAGCCTAAACCCTGCCGTTCCTACCGTGATGTCGTCGCGATCCGTCGAGTGATTCGGGCTTGAGCTTGGGTGATCGGATTCTATGCTGCCCACCCGGAGTTCCAATCTTGATCTTGACACAGGAAGACTGCGCACACTCAGCAGCTAAGGTCCTTAAATCGCCGACGCGCCCAATTCCTCGGCATATCGCTTCCTGATTTCATCAAGAACATCTCCATTCTGTTGTACTGTGGGCTCGTGGGCTAGTAAATCTGAGAATCGGCACCACCGGTAACCTTGGCCACCAATCTCGAGAGACTTTTCGACACCTGAAAGAAACTCCGAAGGAAGGTTGACGAAGGCAAAGCGAAACACGTGGTCGACGGCGCAGCCATAGTGTTCGGAGAGTTTCTTGCTTCGAAAGGGGGCTGGATCGAGAACAAGGCGAACACCTTCGCGTTCGAGCGGAATACGGTGAGCCCGAAGGTACTGATAGCCACGTTCAAAGAGGCCATCCTGAGACTCGCCGGTATCCGTGATCGATGGGAAGAGCAATGCGGAATCGCGTGATAGGAGGGCCTCAAGGCATTGCGGATAGTGGTCCACGACAAGAAGAGATGGCTCAGCCCTCTCCCCACTAAGGTAGTTCGGGACAAGGAAGACGATCTTAGCAATCCTCCACGAGGGCTCAGAAGTCGCACCTTCGCTGAGTTCTCGGAGAAACGAGGCGATTTCGGGATGATGCTCACCCGAAGCCATATAGCGGAGAGTAAACACACCATAGACCTTGCGAAGCACATGCTCTTGAACTTGATTGACCGACTGGTTCTCAACGAGGGCAAAGTGCATACGGTGAGCACCCTGGAACAGAATGTTGAGACGAGCAAGTTGGTGAAGGGTATCCGGATCTCTCATGCCAAAGCCGAGAAAGAGAAACGTGTATTGCTGGAACAACCGGGAAATCGTTGCCGTCACAGCCGAATCGCAGAGCAAGCGCTCGTAGTCTCCGATCGAGAGTGTTTGCCCTCTTCGTGTCTCGTATGTCCCGTGCAACTTCAGCACCCAAGGTGACCGATCGTCCAGTGTCGCTAGCGTTTCCCGGTTGTCGGGCAGCACAACTTTGACATGCCCTCGTTCCCTCATCAGTGCATCCTCGATAAGGCTATCGTAATTGGTCGTGACGATCCCACGGCACGGCAGCTTTGCGATGATGTCGTGAACGGTCTTTGGCATCAGTCTGTCACAGATATCCTGCATGTAGGGCTGCACGAATTCGCTTCCCTTGTCTTGGAGGTACTCAGCAGCCCAGAGGAGACCGCTCGTATCACTGTTCAGAAGATCACGCACCTGCGATTCATGCTCTACGTCAACGCATTCTTCCTTTAATCTCTCAAGAAGTCCCTCCAGCAACTCCTTCCAGGTGGGGCCGCGTGCGCTTCTTGAGATTCCTGATCCGACAAACAGCACAAGAGATTGATGCCTGATCGCCTCTCTGAGGGAATGTGGAATGGCTGGACGGACGGTCGAACTATTCTTCATCCGGTACCTCCTGGAAAAGGACTGTCTCGATGTCCAGCAATTCCACTATCATTCACACACCCAAGAAGGCGGAGGGTCCCAGATTCCTGTCCGCACAAGAGGCTCTCGGACTCCCCTTCAAAGGGACGACATACCACGTTCATTCTCTGGGTTGGCCATACCCACCTCCGCGATATTGCCCTCACCGAATTGCGCGGTGTGCCTTCGGAAGGTGAGCAACAGATGAGCCGGAGCGGGCCGTTGCGAACCGCGACCGGATACAACCCACTTCTACTGGTGCAGACTACGAAACTCCAGGCCCGCATTCTGCGACCGTCAGGCGCAGGATGCAAGCGAAAACGGAAGGGTTCTGAAAGGGGAAAGGATGAGGGAGCAACGGAAAAGGATGAAGTAGGAAGGATGAAGGATGAAACAGGAAAGGGATGAAGGGGGAGAAGCGAGAGAGCGAGAGGGACGGCGAAGAAGGAGCGGACCACGGAACGGAAAAGGATGAAGTGGGAAGGATGAAGGATGAAAGAAGAAGGAGAAACGGCGAAGAAGGAGCGGACCACTCATCGACACTAATCCGCACTGATCAGGAGAACAGGAACGGTTGGAGGACTCCGGATGAGTGAGGATGAGTGAAGATTAGTGGTTCGACAAGTCTCGTCTTTCTCCTGTCATCCATCGGCGTGGATCGGCGTTCATCCGCGGCCGTTTTCTTTCTCGGCCGGCGAGATATCAGCCGCAGATCAACGCAGATACACGCGGATGGCAAATCTGCCGTGTCGTTCTGCCCAGGGTCACAGGTAGGGTTTGCTGGAATGTGGTCGGCGCTTGGGGTAGGATGGGGAAGCCAGTCGTCAGTCATCGGTCAACAGTGATCAGTCAACAGTGAGCAGCGGGGATACCGAGTTCCTATTGTCTGGTGAGTTCCCGGGGCGTTTAGGGTAAGATAGGGTCAACTCGCGAAGGAGCGACGGATATCGAAAGAACCCTCGAAGGATCGAGTACGAGCACGAGGACGAGCGCGAGAACGTTCGAGGTTGGATAGGGGCAAGCTTTGAAGGAGGGGCGGACAATGGGACGAACCGGAATTCATCTTGTGTGTGCTCTCGTAGGGGCGATCTTGGCAATAGGAGCGTGTGCAATGGCTGAAGACAGCAACAACGATTTGCCGGCGGGGATTCCGCCGAGGCCGGAGTCGGGTCCGGCACTGTGTGTGGGCAAGTTCCTGACACCCGAACAAGGCAAGGCGATGCTCGAACGCCGACTGGCGCGGACCGGGACCGTGGACGAGTGGAAGGCGTACTCGGACCATGTAAAGAAGTGCATCCTGCGCGGGGCCGACCTCGATCCGCTGCCGCGGCGCACGCCGCTCAACCCCATCGTCCGCAACAAGCGCGCGTACGACGGATACACGGTCGAAAGCGTCGGGTTCGAGTGCGTGCCGGGGTTCTGGGTGTCGGCGACGCTGTATCGGCCCGCCAAGGTCGACGGGCCCTTTCCGGTGGTGCTGTGTCCCAACGGGCACGGCGGAGGGCGGTGCGCCCGCGAAGTGCAGACGCGGTGCGCGACGCTCGCCCGAATGGGGGCGGCGGCGATGTCGCTCAATCTGTTCGGCTGGGGCGAGTTGCCCGACCAGGCGGCCAAACGCCAGCACTTGCGCCCCATCGCGCTGACGATGCAGACGTGGACCAATATGCGCGCGCTCGACTTCCTGCTCTCGCTCGACGGCGCCGATCCCAAGCGCGTCGCCGTGACCGGGGCGTCGGGCGGCGGGACGCAGTCGTTCCTGCTCGCGGCGCTGGACGAGCGGGTGGCGGTGAGCGTGCCGGTCGTGATGGTGTCGTCGTACATGTTCGGCGGCTGTCCGTGCGAAAGCGGCAAGCCGATCCATCGCAGCGCGGAGCATTTCACGAACAACACCGAGATCGCGGCGATGGCGGCGCCCAGGCCGATGCTGGTCGTGTCCGACGGCGCGGACTGGACGTCGAACGTCCCCAAGATCGAGTTTCCCTTCATCCGGGTCGTCTATGGGTTCTACGGCGCGGCGGGCCGGGTCGCCAACGCCCATTTCGGGAATGAGGGGCACGACTACGGTCCGAGCAAGCGCCGCGCGATGTATGAATTCGTCGCGAACCGGTTCGGGCTCGACCTCGGGCGGATTCAGGGGGCCGACGGCGAGATCGACGAGTCGCCGGTCGTGATCGAGGACGAAATGGCGATGCAGACGTTTGACGACTCGTTCCCCTTCCCCGAGGGGGCGTTGACGATCGACACGGATATCGAGGCCTCTCTCAAGGCGTTGCAGGAATAGGTGTTGTCCAAACCGGGTTCCCCGGAAGGGGAACAACTTGAATAGCCCCGGGTGAAACCCGGGGAATCAGCGTCCGCGTTTCATCTCGACCCCGAAGGGGTCGAACAACAAGATCCGTATCGCCAACGATGTTCAACTCCTCCGGAGTTGGGAAATGTGCGGGCGTCGGCATCCGCGGGTTTCACCCGCGGCTATTCATATTCGGCCCTTCCAGGGCCGCCGAAACGCAGGAGCCTCCTTAGCCGATGGGCTCGTCGCCTTTTGCTCTTGGTATCGGGACTGCGATTGGCGATGCCCATCTTGGACAGGAGTGAAACTCCAGGAATAGGGCTCTATCCCCCCTCATCCTCTAACTCGTTCTCGAACCTCGTTCTCGTGCTCGTTCTCACGATGTGGGACCACGATCGCGAGACGAGTTCGGAGTCCGGGCTTCCCCTGTTCTTCTTCGGGACTGACCGCCTAGGCTTGAGGCAGAAGGGCTTTCAGAACCCGCACAAACTCCTGCGCCGGGAGCGAGAGCGCGCCGCGAGCGGGGTAGATCAATCCGAGAGCGCGGCATTCGCCGCGGTCGAAAACGCGCAAGGACTTGAGGCGCTTCTCGCGGATTTCGTCGCGGATCGAGATCGCGGGAACGATCGAGACGCCGAAGTCGCGCTCGACCAGTCTCTTCACGAGTTCGATCGCGCCCAGCTCCATCGCGATCCGGGGCGCGCCGCCCGACTCGCGGATCTTGCGGTCGATGAAGCTGCGCGTGTTCGAGCCGTGGTCGAGCAGCAAGAGCGGCCAGGCGAGAAGATCGGCGAACTGGGCGCGGCGCCGTCGCTTGCGCGCGAGCGGATGGTTCGGGGAACAGATCGCCACGTCCTCGCGCACGACGAGCGGCTCGGAAGCCAGACGCGGGCCGAGCGGCTCTTCGGGCAGCGTGATGATGCCGATGTCGGCCTCGCGCGCCTCGACCTCGCGCACCGCCTCGGGCGAACGGCGGTTCAGAATGCTCACCTCGACGTTCGGATAGCGCCGGTGGAACTCCCCCAGGACGGGCGGCAGAAGATAGCAGGCCGTGGTGTCGCTCGTCGTGATCCTCAGGCGACCCTCGCGCAACTCGCGCAACGCCTCGATCCGGGTCCGCGCCCGGTCGAGCGTGTCGAACGCCTCGTCGGCGGATTCGAGGAGGATTTCGCCCGCTTGGGTGAGCCGGATCGTCCGGCCCAGGCGCAGAAAGAGCCGTTCGCCGATTTCCTCTTCGAGAAGGCGGATCGCCTGGCTCACGGCGGGCTGCGTGCGGCGCAGACGCGCGGCGGCGCGCGAGAACCCCCCTTCGCGGGCGACGGTTCGAAAGACCTCGAGCTTTTGCGAGTCGATGCTCATAAGGTATTATTATCTAAATCATGATAATAATCAATTGGAATTATGGGTGTGGACGACCGACGATGGTTGTGCGCCCCGCCGAGGAATCTCGACGTAGAGGACGCGGCGTCTCGCCCACGGGGTCCCGTCGGCGAGGACACCGAACGATCCTCGGGGCTATTCGGTACGGAGGTCAGCGGTCATGTCGGTCAAAGCGGTGGTTGGAGCCAATTGGGGAGACGAGGGGAAGGGGAAAATCACGGATTACCTCGCGGGCGAATCGGACATCGTCGTCCGGTTCCAGGGGGGACGCAACGCCGGTCATACGATCATCAACAGCTACGGCAAGTCGGCCCTGCACCTTCTGCCTTCGGGCGTGTTCTATCCCCATGTGATCAACATACTCGGTCCGGGTATGGCGTTCGATCCGGTCGCTTTCTTCGAGGAGCTCCAGGCTCTCCGCGACAAGGGGGTGCCCGAACCGCAGGTACGGGTTTCGGACCGTGTTCAGGTCGTGTTGCCGCTCCACGTTCTGTTCGACGAGGTGGAGGAAGAGCGCTTGGGCAAGGCGGCGTTCGGCTCGACCAAGAAGGGCATCGCGCCGTTCTATTCCGACAAGTACGCGAAGGTCGGGGTGCAGGTGGCCGACCTCTATGACGAGAAACGTCTGCTCGATCGCCTGGAACGGAACCTCGTCTTCAAGAACGTCCTTCTCGAACACCTTTACGATCGGCCACCGGTTTCGGCCGAAGAGATCGCGGCCGAACTCAAGGACGACGCCGAAAAACTGCGCCCCTTCGTTTGCGACACGTCGGCGCTGCTCTACGACGCCCTGGCGCAAAACAAGCGAATTCTCCTGGAAGGTCAACTCGGGGCGCTGCGCGATCCCGATCATGGGATTCACCCGTTTGTGACTTCGTCTTCTCCCTTGGCCGGGTTCGCCTCGGTCGGCGCGGGCATGCCGCCCGGGTCGATCCGCGATATCGTTGCGGTGACCAAGACCTATTCGAGCTGCGTGGGCGCGGGCCCCTTTGTCACGGAACTCTTCGGCGACGAGGCGCACCAGTTGCGCGAACGCGGCGGCGACGCGGGCGAATACGGCGCGACGACGGGTCGTCCGCGCCGGGTCGGCTGGTTCGACGCGGTCGCCACGCGTTACGGCTGCCGCATCCAGGGGGCGACCGAGGTGGCCCTCACCAATCTCGACGTGTTCGGCTACCTCGACGAAGTCCGGATTTGCGCGGCTTACGAAGTCGACGGCAGGCGGACGACCGATTTCCCCAACCCCGCCACTCTGGAACGCGCGAAGGGGGTCTACGAGACCCTGCCCGGCTGGAAAACCGATATTCGCGCGGTGAGGGCGTTTGGCGATCTACCCCCGAATGCCCAACGTTACGTCGAACGGGTCGAAGAACTTCTCGAGGTCCGGATCGGGTGGGTGTCCGTGGGTCCGAATCGCGACGAGATCTTCCGTCGCTAGTCCTTTCTCGAGCCTCAACGAATTCCCCAAACCCTGTTTCGTCGTGTTTTCACGGCGCCGCAGCCGAGCCGTCACGGTTCTTGCCTCGGCGGGAGGAGCCCGCCGTGCAAGAACCCGCGCCGGCGCGATTATTGGACGGCCAACCTACCTGGGGCGACGCGCTTGCGCCTTCGCTACGCTCCGGCGCACAAGCGCTCTGCCCCAGGCTGTAGTATTGCGCGCTTTCAGCGCTTAGGAAGGCACGTTCAGGCAATTGGTTGATGACCATAAGGCCGGGGCAAACGGGGAGCCTGCCGCCGGGCTACGGCAGGCTCCGCTCCGACGAGAAGCAGGCTGACTTGCAGCGCACGCACGCCGCCAAACACGTGCAAGCCCCGAAAGTGAGAATCCGCGCGCAAGCCGGGGTCCGTGTCCGATTATTTATGGAAACAAGGGAGCGTCTCGCATAGAATCCCTGGGTCGGTCATCCGCAGATTTCGAGCGGCGCGCGTGAAGGAGCCGTCATGGACCCGATTCGAAGGATCCCTCTCGATCAGATCGGACGCGAGCGCGCCCGGCCTTCTCGTCGCGACGGCGGTCCGCGCGGTCATCCCGAGTCGCACGGCGTGTCGTACCGGCCGCTTACTCGCGAGGAAGTGGACCTGTTGCGCCGAAACGGAAACGTGGCGCGCAGCTGGGACGATCTGCGCGTGGCCGAAGGCTTCAACGCCGATCAGGTGCGTTCGAGTCGCTTCTACGGTCGGGTTCGAATCGGAGCGTTGCGCCCTCTGGCTCTCGATCTGGACGGTTTGGAACTGGCCGTCGGAATCTACAACTCCACCGTCGCGTCGTGCGAGGTGGGGTCGGACGTCGCGATTCACGATGTGCGCTACCTGGCCCACTACTCGGTCGAGGACGGGGCGATTCTGTTCGACGTCGGCGAGATGCTCGCGACTCCTCACCCGCGCTTCGGGAACGGTTTGCCCGCCGGAGGAGAATCGGGGGGCGCTCGCGAGTGGATCGAGGTCTGGAACGAGGCCGGAGGACGGCGGATTCTTCCGTTCGACGGAATGCGCGCGTCCGATGCGTGGCTCTGGGCCCGGAATCGCGGGAATCCGCGCCTTCTCGAACGCTTTGAGGAATTCACCGACTCGCCGTCTCGCTATGCGGACGGCGCTCAAGCCTCGGTCGGCGAGGGGGCGGCCATCGCTCACTGCCGCGTCGTTCGCGACGCGCTCATCGGTCCTCATGCCCGAATCCGGGGCGCCGAGCGTTTAGAGAACCTGACGATTCGGAGTCTCCCCGACCACCCGGTGGAGATCGGCGAAGGGGTGCAGCTCGCCCACGGCATCGTCGGACCGGGATGTCGGGTCCGCTCCGCGTCCCAGGCGCATCACTTCGTCCTCGACGCCTACTCCACGCTGAGCGACGGCGCGCGCGTGTCGCACACGTTCCTCGGCGCCAATTCGAATATCCGATGTTGCGAGGTCCTGCACTGCCTGATCGGGCCGAACCACGAACAGCACCACAACAATTCGTTCTTGATCGCCTCGTGTCTCGAAGGTCAGAGCAACGTGGCCGCGGGAGCGACCATCGGTTCGAACCACAATTCGCGCGCGGCCGACGGCGAGATCGTGGCGCGACGCGGCTTCTGGCCCGGACTCTGCACGAGCCTCAAGCACAACAGCCGTTTCGGTTCGTTCACCCTTATCGCGAAGGGTTCTTATCCGGCCGAGCTCGACGTGCCGCTTCCCTTCTCCCTAGTCTCGAACGACGAGTCGGCGGGATGCCTGCGAATCGTTCCCGCCTACTGGTTCCTCTACAACATGTTCGCCGTCGCGCGAAACGCGCACAAGTTCCGCACCCGCGCCCAGACGGGCCCCGACGGCTTGCGGATCGAATTCGACTGTGTGGCGCCCGACACGGTCGAAGAGATGTTCTCGGGAATCGACCTTCTCGAAACGTGGACGGGCGAGGCGTGGTTCAGAGAGATGAACCCGTCGAGGGTCGACGTCCCAGAGCGCGAACTCCGAGAGAAGGGGCGCAACCTTCTGTCCAAGTTCCCCGAGGAAGTGGCTCGAATCGAAGTCCTTGCCCCCGCCTGCGAACGCTCGAAACGCAAGGTTCGCGTGCTCAAGGCCGACCGCGCTTGGGCGGCGTATCGCGATATGGTCGTCCACTACGCCGTCCGCGTCCTCGGCGAGTTCGAGCGCGACCGCTTCCCGGGGGGGTGGGAGGAGACGAAAGCCGCGTTAACGGGAGAGGCTTTGCGCGAGTGGACGAACCTGGGCGGGCAGCTGGTTTCCCGAGGCGACCTGAGAATCTCGATCGAGAAGATCGTCGCGGGCGAAATCGATTCGTGGGAAGCCGTTCATCAAGAGATGGATCGGCTCTGGGAGCGCTATCCCCTGGATAGGGCGCGACACGCGCTCGACGCGTTGATTCGCGTCGAGGGCCTCTCGCGCGAGACGCTGACGACGGAGAAGTGGGTCGGGTGCCTCGACCGGGCCAACGCGATCCAGGCGCGCATCGCCGGGCTCGCGCGCGAATCGCGCGCAAGGGACTACACGGACCCGTTCCGAAAGATGGCGTACGAATCGACCGAGGAGATGGAAGCCGTGTTGGGACGGATAGACGAAGACGAGTGCATTCTCCAGATCGAGCGTGAGACGCGGGCCTTCGAACGCCTGGCCGACGAGCTTCGGCGGCGGGGATGAAAGGGCAGGAACGACGGGCTTGCCTGTCGCGCCGAGGCGGAGAGAGACCGGAATTCCGAGACAGGATAGAGAGAGAAGGGAGGACATAATCGATGAGTGCAGCGCAACGCGGGAGTGGACGGGTTGGAAACATCGTAATGGCGGTTGTCGTCATTGCCGGTGTGTGGTTCCTGTTTTCTTCGCCTTCGAAGACTCCGGACGCCCAGGTCCAGCGCGACCGACAGGCCGATCCGGAGAAGGCCTGCGTCTATTATCTCGAGACCGCCTACAAGTTCATTCACAACGAGGTGGGGGGCAACTTCGACGACGTCGAGCGCGCCGTGACCAAAGAGGACTGGCAGTGGTACATGAACAACTACGACAGGATCTTCAAGGAGGGGGACTCCTTCAACGTGTCCGGCGCGACCGATCCCAACGTCATGGCCAAGGTGGCGAGAAGAGCCGTTCTCGAACAGGTCCTCGAATCCGGCCCGAATCGCCCCGACAATCAGATCGTCGACCGCCGAATCGGCGACAATAACGCCGTCCTCACCGTGCGAGTCCCGTTGGACGTGACGGGCATGATAGACGCCGGCATCGAGGTTCCCGAGGAAGACACGTACGTGGACCGTGAGGTGGAAGTCATCAAGGAAGGGAAGTTCTGGAAGGTGAGGGGTTTCGCGGGCGGGAGAGCGAGGATCGACCGCTAGAGCGAGCGTTCGGAAACGGATCGGCGCGCAGGGCTAGTCGCCAAGGGCCGGGAGGGATGAACCCTTCTTGGCGTCGTCTCCCGCGGGCGTCGCCTCCATGCGCGCTAGTCGTTCGCGCATGAAAGCGGCTTCGGCGGAATCGGGGTGCTGGGCGATGAAGTCCTTCAGGACTCTCTTCGCCTGGTCGGGTCGACTCAGCGCTCTGAGATAGAAGTCCGCCAAGAGATGGCAGCCGGTCGATTTCTCCGCCACGTTCATTGACCCGTCGATCGAGAGAAGGCGCTCGCGAGCGAGGGCGTAGGCCGTCAAGTCGCCCCTCTCTTTGAGTCTCTCGCACCATTTTCCCAGGGCAAAGGCGTCTTGGGGCCGTTTCTTGATCAAGGCCTGGAGTCCCGCATCGTCCATCGCGTCGATGCGCTCGCTCGCCTTGAGTCTCCGACGCGCGGCCGCCTCCCGTTCGGCCAGGCGCGCGGCGGCGGTCGGGCTCTGTCCGTGAGCCAGGATCTGGTTGACGAGCCAGTGGGCGAACAGGTTGGCGGCGACGACGCCGAGAATGGAAGCGCCCGCCACGATCAAGAGGGCGCCGGGCATCCCGAACATGGAGACCAACTGCGTGAAGAGCGCCATCAAGATCTCTAGGAATAGCATCGCTGTCTCTCGCTTGTGCTCCGAACCGCCGCCGCGTCGGCCCGCAACGGGGGAGAGCCATCGGCAAATCGCGTCGGACCCCCGAGAATCGCTCTAACATAGACTCCGCCGCGATTCAAGCCCGACGCAGACGAGAAAGGCAGACTGTTGACCGAAATCGTTCGATATGGGGTGTTGTCCGACACTCACGGGAAACTGAATCCCAGGGTTCTCGAGATCTTCGACGGCGTTCGCCGCATTTACCACTGCGGCGACATCGGCAACCAGACGGTCGCGACCGATCTCGGCGCGATCGCGCCGGTCCGGGCCGTGTGCGGCAACATGGACCCCTGGCCGGTTGCGGGCGCCTGGACGGACAAGCTGGTGGAAGACGCGGAGTTCGGCGTCGTCGCCATGTGCCACGGCGCTAGGTACGGCCACGCGAACCGAAGCATCCTCCTAGCTCTGACCCGGCTCTTCGACCCGGCTGCGCCTCGCGCCGTTCTCTTCGGTCATTCGCACCGTCCGTTGGTCGAAGAACGCAACGGTATCCTGTTCGTCAACCCCGGCTCCGCCTCGATCGCCCCCCACGACCTGACCCCCACAGTCGCCCTCCTCGAATACGACCCTTCGGGCAACGCGCTTTCCGCGCGCCTCGTTCCCGTCGAGAGCTAGAGCGCGCGGCGATTCGATGCGATCCTGACAAGAAACTTCTCGAGAGTCTCCGCCCGCTCGGACCACTGGAAACGTTCTTCGGCCAACCGGCGCGCGGCGCGGCCCATTTCCTCCCACGACTCGGGACGGTCGAGAACGCGGACGATCGCTTCGGCGAACCCTCCGGCGCTCGGAGACGAGACGTCCCCGATAGCCCCGGGGCCCTCGGACGGAGGGAAGTACGCCGCGATATCTCCCACGCCGCCCGCGACGACGGGGCGACCCGATGCGAGATAGTCGCAGAACTTGTTGGGCCAACGCGCGCGGTTCGACGCATTGTCTTCGAGGGGCAGAACGAGAACGTCCGCCGCGCCGAGGACGACCTGGAGGCGCGAGTAGGGCACGCGATCGAGCATGATGAGGCGCTCGCCGACGCCCTGACGCTCGACGAGCGACGAGTTGAACTCGGGGCAACGCGCGATGAGGCGGGCCGAAGGGTGGCGCTCGAAAACGCGGGCCAGCGCTTCGAGGAACATGCGTTCGTCGGGGTTGTAGTTGGCGACGTAGCCCAGGAAAGGCCCCTCGCCCTCGATCCCCAAATCGCGTCGGCAGGCGACCTGGTCCATCGGACGAATCGCGTCGAGGTTCGCGCCCGGAGGCAGGTGCAGCACCCGGTCCGAGTCGACACCCTCGGCGCGAGCGAGCCGTTCGATCTCGCGCGAGATCGCGGTCACGCCCGCCGCCTTGCGCACGATCCGTCGTTCGAGACGGCACTCGATCCGCGCGGCCAGGCGTTCGACGCCGAAACGGAATCCGCGATTGCGGTTCTGATAGGCGGCGATTTCCTCGCGCACGGGAAAAATGCCGTCGCGATAGATATCGCACCAATCCACTACGAGGGGCTTGCCCCGCAAAACCTGGGCCGCGCGGGCGGGAAGGTACACGTTGGGCGGGTGGGCGAAGGCGTAGACGAGATCGAACTTCTCGCTAAGGACGCGCGCCCATCGCCACGCCGCGTCGAGCGGCCCCCAACCGTCGTCGGGATCGATCAGCGGGCTCCACGACGGCGTCTCGACCACGCGCACGCCGTCGACCGTCTCCTCGGCGGACCGGTACCAGTGGTGCGGCGCGGCGGTCCAAAGGATCGACTCGTGGCCGCGGCGGGCCATTTCGCGAGCGACGTCGAACGCACGGAACCAGGTGCCGTGCCCGCGAAGATTGTGATTGAGATAGAGGATTCGCATCGCGTCGGCCCCGCTTTGGCGTTTCCGCGAACAATCATTCAGTGCGCCCCCTGCAAAGTCAACACAAGGTTCCAGCCGACTGGCCTCGGCGCGCGCCGTGTCGTCTCCTTCGACCTTGACATCCGAAACGGCCAAACGTAGCCTTTTCTCGGAGTCAAGCGGCACAGCGTCCGTGCTCGGACCTCGGGCTTCATCGAAAACCGGATCGACGAGGGAGGGCCGAATTCGGCGATTGGGCGGTCTGACTGAAGGGAGATATCAAAGTGGCGCTGAATATCGACGAAGAACTCCGGCGGATTGCCGTTGCGCTTGGCGATCGTGACGTTCCCTACGCGCTATGCGGCGGCCTGGCTGTGGCTCTTCACGGATTCCCGCGCGCCACTCAGGACATCGACATCTTGGTGCGAGAGGAAGACGCGGATCGAATCGTTTCGATCCTCCGCGAACTGGGGTACAACCTGTCCGCGGGAACAATTCCGTTCCGCGCGTGGAAGGAAACCGAGTCGAGAATCCTTCGCGTCTCCAAGGCGGACGGAGAAGATTTGCTCACTGTTGACTTGGTTCTGGTTTCCTCTATCCTGGAGGACGTTTGGGAGGGGCGCGAGACGTACCCGGTCGGCGAGTACGATTTGAGTGTCGTCTCTCTCGACGGATTGCGGAAGATGAAACGACTCGCCGGGAGACCCCAGGACAAGGTCGATCTGGAGCGTCTCGAACGGGAAGAATGACATGGAAACGGGCATGAGAAAGAGCGCGAGCGGGGAAACCCGGCGCGATATGCGATCGGAAGCGATTGCCCGACGCTTGAAAAGCGTCTCGGATCTCCGCTCCCTTTGCCTGAAGTTGCGACGCGCGAAGATTCGGAAGCGACGCGAGGCGAGCGAGAAGGAAGATGCGCGCGAGGACTCCGCCTGACGCCGTGCGAGGCGAATCCGCCGCTCGAGCGCCGAGTCGCTCGCCAAGACATTGTCGAGAATCGAGCCGTCGAAGGAACCGTGAAGAGAGGCGGCCTAGCCAGCATAAAGGAGACCCCATCGTCATGCGTCTAGCCGTGTTTGCATCGGGGCGGGGCAGCAACTTCAAGGCGCTCGTCGACGCCCGGCGCGACGGACGTCTGCCCGAGGCCGAGTTCGTGTTGTGTTTCTCGGACAAGACCAACGCGCCGGTTCTCGATATCGCGCGTGAAGCAGGGATCGAAACGCTTCACTTCTCGCCGAAGGATTTCGCGAGCCGCGAGGAGTACGAAAAAGCGGTTCTCAAGCATCTCGAAGCCGAGAAGATCGAGGGCATTTGTCTCGCGGGATACATGCGCCTGGTCGGTTCGACGCTGCTCGAGGCCTTTCCCAACCGGATTCTCAACATCCATCCCGCTCTGCTCCCTTCCTTTCCCGGACTTCACGGACAGCGCGACGCGCTCGAATACGGCGCGAAAGTCTCGGGCTGCACGGTCCATTTCGTCGACGGCGGCGTGGACACGGGACCGATCGTCGTTCAGCGCGCCGTCCCGGTCCTCGACGACGACACCGAAGAGACGCTCGCGGCGCGAATCGTCGAGCAGGAACACCAGGCCTACCCCGAAGCCGTCGATCTTCTCTCTCGCGGACTCCTGCGGATCGAGGGGCGACGGGTCGTTCGATTGCGGAGTGCGGATTGACGATTGCAGAGCGCGCGGGCCCGACAAACACAGGGGTCTCTTCTCGATCCGTATTCCAAAATCCGCAATAGTGCATCCGGAGAGTCCCTGTCCCATGTCTCCCTACCCCTCGGTCTCCGTCGTCACTCCCACTTACAACGACGTCCGTTTTCTGGCCGAAAGCGTCGAGAGCGTCCTTGCGCAGGACTACCCGGGCGAAATCGAGATCGTCGTCGTCGACGACGGCTCCGACCCGCCCGCCGAGTCCCTGTATCGCCCCGCCGACCCGCGCGTCCGGATTCTGCGCAAGCCCAACGGCGGATCGGCCTCGGCGCGGAATCATGGGGTCGATCATTCCCAGGGCGACTACATCTCGTTCGTCGACGCCGACGACGCGATGCTCCCCGGCCGCTTGTCGAACCAGATCGGCCTGCTCGAAACCCACCCCGAAGCCGGACTCGCCGCCAGCGACATCACCCGTCGCGAGACCGACGGGACCGAGAAGTCGTGGGGGCTTTTCGAGTCGTTTCGCTCGCCTGTCCCGTGCGACGATCTGGGCGACGACAAGTTCCTTCTCAAGGACGAGTTCAAGAATCTGATTCTGCTCGACTACCCCTTCAACGGCTCAGTCACGTATCGGCGCAGCATGGCTCGGGCGGGGCTTCGGTTCGACGAGTCGTTGCGATGCTACGAGGAATGGGACTTCATCGTCCGCGCCGCCCGCATGGCGCGCGTCGCGTACCACCGCCGGCCGGGCACCCTCTACCGCCGTCACGCGGGGTCGATCACCGCGCGGCCCGATCCGGGCAAATTCGCGGGTCGCGCCGCGATGTTTCGACGTTGGCGAACGGAATTGGCCGACCTGGAGGAATCGTCTCGCCTCGGCCTGATCCGGGCCGAGTTCGAGAGCCTCGTCACGGCGTCCTATGAGTACCGGCAGTCGCGCCGCGCGAGCGCGCTCGCCTGCGCCTGGACGGCCCTGCGGCTGAAACCCGGCCCGCGAGCCCTCAAGTGCCTGGCGGGGACGATTCTGGCCGGCGGGGCGCCTCGGGAATAGGTGGATCGCCGACGGCATTCGAACCGAGATGCAGGATGACAAGCAGCGCGATCGCCATCCACAGAACGTGGACGTTGCGGTCGCGATAGAGGGTGTGCAGTTGCCCAATGGCGAACACCCCGGTGAGCGCCGCCAAGCAAGCGAGAGCCAACGACTGCGACCACGGGTCGCGCGCGGTCCGGAAGGTCCTGAAGCCAACGGCGAATATCTTCAGATGCAGCGCGATGAACGCGACGAGTCCGATCAACCCGGTCTCGACCGCGGCTTGGAGAAAGACGTTGTGCGTGCCCGAATGCACGGTGCGCGCCTTATCGGACCGGTAGCGCTCGCGGTAAGCCTTCTTGAAATTGACGTCTCCATAGCCGATGCCCAGAATCGGATAGTCACGGACAACCGCCAAAGCGCTCGGATACACCCAAAGCCGTTCGTCGCCAACGACGTGGAGGCGCGCGCGTCCCATCGGGGTCGCGAGGACTCCGGCCACGAGAGCCCCGACCGCGAGGGCCAGAATCAGAAGGACCTTGCCGCGCAACTTGAGGCCGAACACGGCCAGCATCGCCGCGAAAGCTACCCATCCCGCACGCGAACCCGTCCAGAACAGGTTAAGCGCGCAGATCGCCAGAAACAGAAGAAGAAGCGCCTTGCGGTATGCCCTGTCCGAGGCTAAGAACGCGGCCATGATGAAAGCGCCCAGGACGATCAGGTATTGCGCGTAACGGTTGGGTTGGTCGAACGTCCCCTTCAGCCGACCGTCGCTGAACCCGTCGGGAAAAAAGCGCCACGCGAAGTTGGCCGTCGAGTAAAGACAGACGACCGCGCCGCCCGCCAGCACCGTCCACGCAATCCATCTCGCCCGGCGCGGGTCGCGAATCGAACCCACCGCGACATAGTACATCAGAAGGTAGGTGAGGATGTCCTTTCGGAGGAGGCGGAAGGAGCCGTGGCGGTCGATTGCGAAACACGCCGAGACGATGCAGACGGCCAGATACGCGGCGACGAATCCGTCCAGAGGGGTGCGGCGCGCGAGGACCCGTTTCTCCGAGATCATCCGGCCGATCCAGCCCGCGAGAGCCAGAATCATCGCGCCGTTTCGCGCCCCGTCGGTTCCCGTTTCGCCGGGAAGGAAATCGGTTTCGAACGGCAGGATAAAAGCCAAGGCCAGGATCCCGGCCACAATCGTCCCGTCGCACCAGGAGGCGATGGTCGAACGTCTCATGTTACGCGCCGTAGGTTCGTTTCAGTCCGGAGTCGCGAGCGTGTCGCTCGACGGCCAGGCCGATCAGGCGGTCCAGAAGGTCGGAGTAACCGATCCCCGTGGCTTCCCAGAGATTGGGATACATGCTGATCTTCGTGAAGCCGGGAAGGGTGTTGATCTCGTTGACCAGGATCGCGCCGTCTTCCTTGAGAAAGAAGTCCACGCGCGCCATTCCCTCGCATTCGAGGACCTGGAAGGTCTGAATCGCCAGTTTCCGGATCGCCCGCGCCACCTCCTCGTTGAGCGGCGCGGGAATCGCGAGGGCCGCCCCGTCCTCGTCGACGTACTTCGCTTTGTACGAATAGAACTCCGCGTTCACGACGATCTCGCCCGGGATCGACGCCCGGGGATCGTCGTTGCCCAACACCGAGCACTCGATTTCGCGACCGGGCACGTACTCTTCGACCAGAACCTTCGTGTCGTAGGCGAACGCGGCGTCGAGCGCCGCTTCGAACTGCTCGGACGCCGAGACCTTGGCGATGCCGACGGACGACCCCAGGTTGCACGGCTTGACGAAGAAAGGCGCGCCCAACGAGGCCGCCAACACGTCGAACGAGATCTCGTCGCGGTCGCAGACCCGTAGCGTGACGAACCGGGGAATCGGCACTCCCGCATCGCGCAGGAGGCGTTTCATGACGTCCTTGTCCATCCCGACGGCCGACCCCAGCACGCCCGCTCCCACGAACGGCGCGTCCAGAAGGCGAAGGAGACCCTGTAGGCACCCGTCCTCTCCGTGCGTGCCGTGCGCGATCGGGAAGAAAACGTCGATCTCTTCGACGCAGCGGCCCGAGCCGAGCTCGATCAGGCGGGTTCGTTCGTCGAGATGTCGGACCGGTATGACGGCCAGGGCCTGGGAATCGACCTCTTGCCCGCCGGCGGCACTCGCCGCCAGGAGTGGGCGGCCCTTTCCCTCCAATCGCCATTCGCCTTGGCGGTCGATGCCGACGAGAACGCCTCGGTACCTCGCCTTGTCGAGAGCCGACTGGATGTTGAGGGCCGACTGAACGGAAACCTCGTGTTCTCCGCTCCTGCCTCCGAAGAGGATGCCGATGGTCTGAGTCACGTGCTTGTTCTCCTTGGTCGGGCGACTCGAATCGGCCTCGACGCGTCGCCTCGCAATCGCCGCGGTGCGCCCGACGGCATCCCGCGACCCTATATGACACTTTTCGATGGGGAACGCCAGTGTGTTCTCTGAAGACCCCGTCGCATGGGTGCAACCCGGCGAGCAGGGAATCTCTCTTTCTCTCTGACTCTGATCTTCATGGATGCCAACGGATTCCCAACCCTTATATTCCCGGACACCATGCGTCGTTCATAGTCAGCGTCATGGGTCCCCCTCCACGAGGGGGCCCATGACGCTTCGTAGCGCGAACTCCTCTTGGGGCAACAACTACTTATCGAAGAAACTCACCTCGTGATTGTAAGCGCTAATCCAACGGAAGTTTGGCCTTTTTCCAATCGTCGATCCGGGCTTAACGCACTTGATGATCTCCAAGCAGATTTGGGCAGCTCGAACTCTGGGAAAGCTGTGAGCTCGGGAGATCTGCTGGTTACCGACAACCGATACTATCTCTACCCATTCAAAATCGTCCGGATCGGGACCGGTTGGCACAAGTGCCCAGATCTTATAATCGGTCGGCACTCCGTATTTGCTGTCCGGATCGGGATCGTCGACAAGGATCGGATCTGCAATGAGAGAGAAGTAGTCAACTTCATGGATGACGCACTTTGTGTGGTTCTTGTCCGTAAAGGCAAAGTACAGAAACACCAGATTCTCCGCCGATGGGATCTCCTTGATGATACAGGTCGAGAGTGGATTGTCATCGACCATGCTCGGAAGCCCGGATGCGAGACATTCGATGGTCCTCCCTTCGGCAGTAGGGTGTTACTATCCCAAACACCGTGTTGTTCTGCTGGTACCGCACGCAGTATCGCACCAACGGCATTTGCGATGCAAGCGGATTCGTTTGGCCGCACCAACCTTGCGTCAGAGGCGCGCGACGCGGCTGTGGAACCGCCGACGTTCGGCGTTCCAGGAGGTTACCGAGTGAGCCGAACGGATTGGATTGCGACCCCCGACACGGGAACGGGGACTCTCGACTGGGATCCGCCGTCGTTCAGGTCTTCACGCAAGGAGAAATGGACGGCGTTCAGACCGCGGAAGAGATTCCTGCGCGGGACCGTGAAACGAAAAGGCGCCTCCAACCGCCCCGGTTCGAGAACAGCGTCGCCGATCCGTTCGCCGTTGAGCGATACAACCATTCGGTAGGGCGCTTTCATCTCGATGGCGGGCGAGGGTATGAACTGGATTTCGAGCGCACGGCGGCTGGTGCCCCGGACCGGAACGCCGACTTCGGGCTCCGAAAGCCGCATCTCACGCCAGAAGCCCCCCTCGGGAGTTCCTTCGACCGGCCCCCAGTGGAAACTCCAGAGGTCGCGGTTCTCGCTTCGCTTCTCCACGGACAGCAGTCCGTCCTCCTTGAACCCGCCCAGTCTCGCTGCGTGATAGATCGCGGTTGAGGCTGTGAGAACGAATGCGGCCAGCAGCGCGGCGACAAGCGTCGAGTAGCCGCGCTTCGGCGAACGACGCGAGGGTGAGACACAATCCTGCACTCCGAAGAACAGAACGAACAGCGCGTCGAGCAGGACGTAGGAATAGGAGAAAATCGAGAAAGTCATGACAGTGAACAGGGCCACACCCGCGAAACGAACGGTGTCGCTGGGAGTCCGGAGACCGAACCATGCCCAGACGCACAGGCCGCCGACCAGGAGGAGGCCCGCTTCGGTGACGTATTCGTGGATTCCCAGGAGAT
>JAFGFN010000181.1 GCA_016931035.1 Candidatus Sumerlaeota bacterium | reverse complement strand
CCTTTGCCAGTCGATATTACCGGAGACTCTCGCTCGTTGTGGATCAGATTTTGGGGGGCGGGTCGCCTGAAATTCGTAGTACTGATACTCGCTCATGGAACTATGCTCTCTTTCCCTCGGCAGAATCCGACAAAAGATTCTCAATCGTATACCCTATAGCTTTGTAACCGCTCAGGCGACGTCTATGCATATTCGCAAGCATCGGGATGCTGAGATCGGTGTAGTCGTAGACGATAGCCTCTCTCTTCAGGTGGTGCGAGCGGTGAAGGCGGCCGACATACTGCGCGAGCGTCCCGCGCCAGGATATGGGAAGTGTAAGGAACAGCGTATCCAGCCTTGCGTCGTCGAAGCCTTCGCCCAGGTAACGCCCCGTTGCCACAAGAACCCGCTCCTCGTTTTCAGGAATCGAAGCGAGATCCTTTGCCAGTTGTTCGCGCTGACGCTTGCCCATGCCTCCTCGGAACACAAGAACGTTTCTTACCGAAAGGCTCAGCCGGTCCGCCAGGATCTGAAGATGCTCCGTTCGTTCGGTGAGAACGAGGGGCGCGCGTTCTTGCCTGACTGCCTCCAGAACGTCCCTGACAATCAGGTCGTTTCTCAGCGTGTCGTTCATCAGAAACGAGTAGACCTCGTGAATGGGCGCTCTGTCCTTCGCTTGGAAACACTCAGGCAAACGGACGCCCGTGTCCTTCACGATCACTTTGTGTCCGAACGGCCTGGTGGCGGCTTGATCCCTGTCGTCAACTCGGTAGCGGATCGGTCCGCATTGCATGAAGATAATGGGGTGATGGCCATCTTTTCTCTCGAGCGTGGCCGAGAGACCGAGCACAAATCGGGCTTTCGCCTGCCGTGCCACAATCTCGAAACTCCGAGTCGAGACGTGATGGCATTCGTCGACAACGAGGTGTCCGTACTCGGCGACGATGTCATTCACGACACCCTTTCGACTCAGGCCCTGGATCAGAGCCACATCGATCCGCCCGGTTGGGTTCTTCTTGGCCCCGGCAATCTGCCCGATGTCATTCATCTGAAGCCCCAGGAACATACAAAGACGCTCAATCCATTGTTCCAGCAATTGCCTTCTATAAACCGGTACAAGCGTGTTCACAGAACGCTCTGCGATCGCATAGCACGCGACAACGGTCTTCCCTAATGCAGTGGAAGCGGCGAGAACGCCTGCATCATGATCGAGGATGGCCTTTGCGGCATTCTGTTGGTCGGCTCTCAGCGCGCCGTGAAACTGAAGGGTCAATGAAAAACCGGATACCCTCTCGTCTGTCAACACGGTCTTGATCTTAAGGGAATCGAGAAGGTCCAGAACCTCATCGAGACAACCGCGCGGGATGCCGAGGTGTCTTGGAAAGTCTTCGCAACACGCGACTATGCGGGGTTTGTCGAAGGTGGGAAAGCGCAGCGCTTGTGCTCGATAGAAATCCGGATTCTGGAACGCGGCGAGCCGGATCAGGCGATTCCGAAGGGCCGGAGGCAGTCCCTCCTTTGCCAAATAGATCTGGTTTCCCAGGACGACCTCGACCTTTTCAGGCATGGGCCCCTCGATGGGTTTCTGCGACTTCCGCCTCGAAGGCGGCGCCGTCCAGGGCGCGCAACCGTCTGATTCGTTATCAGACAATCAGCGCGGGCGTAACTCTTTATAAAATCGAAGATATGTGCGGTATGGATGGGGATCGAAGAAGCAACCGCCTGATTCGATATCAGATTCTCGGCTGTATCGCATAACTCATGAAATATCAACAATGTCCGATACGGCCGTTGGGCTCAGAATACTGGTTTTGTCATTAGTAACAGATTTGTTTGTGTTTGTGTAACCATTGCCAAATCAAGAATGGAGCTGGTGATGGGACTCGAACCCGCAACCGCCTGATTACAAATCAGGTGCTCTGCCAATTGAGCTACACCAGCCCTTCGAGACGAGGCGGCGGCGCGGCCGGGTGAAAGCGGGTCGGGCGTCCGCCGACCTCAATTCCTGCGTCCCAGCGCGCCGTCGAACTCCTCATGTTCCGCGATTTGGGAGGCGAGTCAAGCAAAAACGCGAGTCCGAAACACGAGCCCATGAATCGAGTGGAAGCGCCGCTTGCGGTCGCCTGGGCGGCGTGCCTTTTCGGGTTCCGAGCGTGGGCGGCGATCGGCCGCGGTCGAGCTATTGCGATCGGCGCGGCGCTCTGCCTGATCCCCTACTGGTTCGCCGGTTTCGATTCTCCCTATCGCTGGGACGCGGTCCAGACGGCGATCCGCGCCCGGTGGTTCTGGGAAACCGGGCGGTTGGAGAGATTCTCGCTCTTCTACGTCGTCCTCTCGCCCTTCGTTTCGATCGGCCCGTCCTCTCCCGTCGCGGCGCACCTGTTCGCGATGACGCTCGGCTGTCTCACGCTCGCTCTCCTGGCGGGCGGCGGAATAGGCGTGGCGGGACCGGGGTGGGGACTTCGCACGGCGCTTCTCGCCGCGGGCGTTCCGGGATTTTTCATTGTCTACCGATGGGTGGTTCCCGACGTTCTTTTGATTCTCTTGTGGACCGGGGCGCTCGTCGCGGCGGTCCGATGGAGTCCTCGCCTGGATCTGAAGAGCGGGACGTGGTTGATGCTTCTCTGCGCCGCAACGGCGGCGTCGAAAGAGACCGGGGGGTTGGTTCTCTTTCCCGTCGCGGCCTCGCTCCTCCTCTTGTCTGCGCGCGAGAAGCGATTCACGGCAACGATGTTCGCTCTCGGCGTCGTCGCGGTCTGCCTCGTCGTCGGGGCGGCGTCGCTCGGACGGTACGCCCGCCTTCAGGGGATCGAGGATTACACTCAGGGATTGATTCATTCGGATCGAGGCTTGACGTTTCTTATGAGACGGGGGAAGTTGCCGGACGGACTTTGGGTGGCGATCAAGCCGTTGCTGCGGCATCGTCTTCTCTTCTGGGCGACAAGCGGGACCGTCGTTCCCATCGCTTTCGTTTTCTTCAAGCCCCGGACCCGGCCTCGCCGCGCTTGCAGCCGTTCTGACCGGCTTGGCGGCGCAGGGGGCGTGGTTGGCCCTGTCCAGCCGGTGGGGCCGGCCCGACGTTCACGCGTTCCCCGTCTTCAACGGTCACGTACCGGGTATCGCCCTGGCGCCCTTCGCGGCGTTTGGGGCGGCTCTGGGGGTGGGCGTCGCGACGGGCGCACTCCGAGTGCGTTTCGACCGTGTGTCGCTCGTTCTGCTTTCGGGCATCGTCCCGGGGACATTGGCGCTGTTGTGCTTCGCCAAGATCGGTCTCGACGATCGCGGACAAACGATTGCCTGGTTGGCGTGGAACTATCCGCTCGTCTTGCTCGTGGCCGCCTTGCTCTTGGCCGTCCGAGGTCTGGACGCGATGGCTCGACTCGAACTGCCGCATTGGGTTCGCGGTTTCGGACTCCTGGTCCTCGCGTTCACAACGACGGCGTCGTGTCTCGACGGCCTGAACGTCGCGGCCAGACTTCGGAGCGTGGATCGCGCCTACGAAGAGGCGTATCGCCGGGTCGCACAGAATCCGATTCGGACCGTCTACACTCATTGGCCCTTGATTTACGAAAACCCGGACGGAATGGGAATGGACAATGGGCGACTCAGATGGAAGAGCGACGGGTGGCGCGTCCGAAACATCCGCGAGTTGCGCGACGAATCGTTGCGGCCCGAACGGCCATCCGTTCTGATGTGGGACGTCTACCGCGACTACGATCTGCCCGCATCGAGACTCGAATCGCTCGGACGGCGAATCGAGACCATCGAGGCCACCGACTGGGACTCCTCTCTTCTACTGCCCTTCGGCGGGCGGACGCGGAGGCGCGTCGTTGTCTCGCACCTCGTGGAGGAATGAAATCGGCCGCTTGAAGAGAGGCGACCCACTCAACCCCGGGGCTAGACTTCCGATAAGATCCGTGGAGGAGAGGGTTCGCCGCCGGCGCGACGCGGGGAGGAGTTCCTGCGTTGTCGCGCGGGCCGACTTCTCTCCGCGAGAGATGCTTGTCGACCAGGGCGCGAGGGCCCGTCATCCCCCCCTTGAGCCGGCCGGAGGATTCAATGCAGTTGAAGAAGATCCCCGCCGTTCGACCTCCTCGGCGAAGTCCATACGGTTCCCACTCCAAGCGGTCATATCGAGAGACGTCGGCCAGGGCCCCCCAAGGGCGAAGCCGCACGAGCCTGCTCCGGCTTGTCGTCTTCTGGGCGGCCGTTTCTACGGCGGCGCCAGTCGGCGCCGCGTCGGTCGATCTGGCTCCGATTCTCTCGAGCCAATCCGCGGTGACCCTGAACTCCTCGAACAGCTATTACCTGACGTGGGGATTCGACGCGACTCAGGACAAGACCATTTCGGGCAACGGAGCGACGATTACGGTGTACGGGGGACCGCTGAGGGTCCTGTCCAACGCCACACTCACCGTCTCGAACTGCGTGATCGCTTGCACGACGAGCTGGGGCGTCTTGGCCGCGTCCGGGACGGGAACGTTCGTCGCCAACGACTGCAGCGTGACCGGCAACGGCGCGAACACGGGGATCTTCGTGTCCGAGACAGCCACTTTCCGCGCCAACAACGTCGCCGTTCAATCCTGCGGGATCGGCCTCAACGCGTTCGACACCGTCACGGTCGATCTGACAAACACGTCGTTCTCGAGCTGTGCCTACAGTTTTCAGCAGAACGCGGGAACGCTCACGTGGAATGGAGGGACGGTGAATCAGTCGGCCGGCAGCGCCGTCTTCGTGAGCGACGGAACGGTCAACGTCTCGAACGTGACGGTGACGCAGACCTCGTTTGGCAGCATCGGATTCAATTTCCACAACGGTACCTCGGGCGCCCTGCACGGTGTGAGCGTGCTGGGCTCGACTCACGGAGTGCAGATTGCCGAAGGCGCCTTCACCATCGACGCGGGCTCGGTTCTCAACGGCGGGAGCGGTTCGGGTATCGCCGTCAACACCGGCGGGGCGGTGACCGTTCGCGACTCGACTTTCATCAATTACCAGAATTCGATCGACGTTCAGTTGCACTCGCCCGGAGGGACCGCCGACGCGGAACGATGCACGTTCTATACGCCCCAGTATTCCGCTTTGAGCATAGGGAACGCGCACGACGTGCGACTCGTCGATAGCGTTGTCCAGAGCGCCGGGGCCGACGGAATCTACTTTTACCGGTCCACCGGAATCGTCGAACGATGCCGCGTGATGAACAGCGTCATGACGGGCGTCGCGTTCATGGGGTGCAGCGCGGGCAACATCGTCGTGCGGGACTCTCTGATAAGCGGCAGCGGTCATCAGGGCGTGGCCGTTGTGAGGGACGAGCTCGATCCGAGCCGTCCCTCTATCGACGCCCAGGTGCTGAACAACACCGTTGTCGGCAGCGTCATCTGCAACCTGCTCGTGGACAACATCTCCACCGCTTACGTGAAAGGCAACATCTTCGCCCAGGCGCCGGACTATTGCGTCCGTTTCAAGGGGACGCAGGGCATGAGCGTGGACTCGTGTCTCATGGTCGAGAATCAGAAGGGAATCGAGATCCAAGGGGGCAACGTCGGCGTCTATCTGTCGTCAATCATCGGACACAATGCCGGAGCCGTCCTAGCCTACCAGAACGCGTTTCCCACGCTTCGATTCGTCGACTTCCGCGACAACGATCGGGGCGGAGGCGCGCACGACTACTCGCTTTTCGTGAACGACGGTTCAGCGGTCTACATCAGCGACTCCACCCTCGGCCTCTGCGGCGAATGGGGAGTCTACAACAACGCGGCGAGCCTCAACACCGATGCGTGCCAGAACTACTGGGGAACGGACCAAGGACCCAAAGTCCAATGGGACGGGTCCAGCCCGGGCGCCTCGGTCGAATGGAACTACACGGTCGGTGCGAGCGTGGCGTACAATCCCTGGCGAACGGGCAAACCCGTCGAGAGCAACTACACAACAACTCTGTACCTGTGGTCCGACTCCAACCTGGTTTGGGATTCCGGTTGCGGCGCGGCGCTCGGCCTCACGGCTCGGAGCGGCATCGCCGCGACGGGCAACCAGATTGCGGGGGTGCTGCGCTGCATCGACACGTCGAGTCTCGCCGACACTCTCCCGCCCGACTTCTACGCCGGACGACTCTACGTCGTCTGGGTCGCGCGACCTTTACGCGAAGTCGTGCAGCAGGGGACGATCGCGTTTTTCGCTCCGGAAATCTCGGCCGACGCCGTCGCCCTGATGTACCGCGAGGCCGACGGGGCGTGGACCCAAGAGGACGCGACCTGGTCCCTCGCCAACCGGACCCTGTACTTCTCTCCCGCCAACGCCGACCGTCTCAACGGGACGTTCGCCCTGGTTCTCGACGCGAGCGTTCCGACCCCGACCCCCACCCCGACTCCATCGCCTACCCCGGAACCTCTGTCGGCGAGACATTGGCAGATCTACGACTAGCGCGTCCCACTGCGCCACGCCAAGCCTCCTCGCCTCCCCACGCCGGGCTTCGCGCTTGACATTCGCGGGTCCGGGGATTCTACTAGGACTTCCGTTGGGCGCGGCCCGCTTGGGCCGGATGGGAAAACGGTGCGAATCCGTTGCGGTCCCGCCGCTGTGATCGGTGACGAAACCCGCACTCCAGGCCACTGTCCGATCTCGAGCGATCGGATGGGAAGGCGCGGCGAGCAGGATGATCCGAGAGCCAGAAGACCCGCCCAGGGAATCGAGAACCGAGCGCGGGCGTCGCGGAACGGCCCGGTCTCGGGATCGTCATCCGAGGGTAGAACACGGTATCCCCGGATCTGAGGTTCTTCTTCAGGCCGGGGTTCTTTCTTGAGAGGAGACGTGTCAGTGGGCCCAAACCGACCGAGAATCTTGCGCGCCGCGCGATGGGCGGCTTTTCTCTTTGGGTGGGGTGTCGCCTCGATGTCCCTTGGCGACCCGGAACCGGCCGCCGCGCCGGAGCGAATCGTCTCGATGGCGCCGAGCCTGACCGAGACGTTGTTCGCCCTGGGCGCTGGAGAACGCGTCGTCGGCGTGACCTCGTTCTGCGACTACCCCGAGGAGGCCGCTTCGCGGACGCGCGTCGGGGGGTTCTTCGACCCCAATTACGAAGTGATCGTCTCGCTACGCCCCGACCTCGCGGTTCTTCTTGCGAGTCAAGAAGAGGTGAAGATGCGACTCGAAGCGCTGGGCGTGCGCACGCTGAGCGTGAACCACGAACAGGTAACGGCCATCGTGGATTCGATCACCTCCATCGGCCAGGCGGTGGGATGCGCCGACAAGGCGCGAGAAATCGTCGAGAGCATGGAAAGGAGAATCGAGCGAGTCCGGAAGAAGGTCGAGGGTCTCGACCGCCCGACCGTGCTGGTCTCGATCGGGCGCAACATGGGTTCGGAGAAACTCGAGGAGGCCTATATCGCCGGTCCGAACAGTCTCTACAACGACCTGCTCGAGCTGGCGGGGGGACGCAACGTCTGCAAAACCTCGGGGATTCTCTATCCGTCGGTTTCCTACGAGGGAATCCTCGATCTGAATCCGGAGACGATCATCGACCTCGTGGGCGATCTTTCGAAAACCGGCCAGACGCGCGCTCAGGTCGAGGCCCAGTGGATGGAGTTGCGGCACGTCGCCGCCGTCGAGAACAGGCGGGTTTACGTCGTCGAGGACACATACGCCCTGCGCCCCGGCCCGAGGCTCGTCTTGACGATCGAGACGGTCGCCCGGCTGCTTCATCCCAACGCGGAATGGGAGACCCCATGACTGACGCTGTTCAACGATCTCGTTCTGTGCGGGTCTCTACCCGGCAGGATTGGCACGGGTCGAAGCGCTTGCGGTAGCTGAAGAGACAGCGCCAAAGGCGCGGCTCTAGTGGAGCCCAGGGCAACGCCCTGGGAAAGAACGCCGCAACAAGCACGGAGAGCCCTGTAAGGGCGTCCTATTATAACCGGGGTGGACCATCATGCGTCTGATAGAACGCCCCTACAGGGCTGGAAGAGCGACAGAGATCGCGTTTGCCAGGGCGTTGCCCTGGCCTTTAGTAGGTGAGCCCTTCAGGCTCACGGACGACTCGACGGAACCGACCCCATGACCCAACCGATCGTCGAGATCGAGAGCCTTTCGTTCCGGATCGGCCGCAAGCCGATTCTCCGCGACGTGTCGATGTCGGTCGGCGAAGGAGAGTATTGGTGCGTGGTCGGGCCCAACGGCGCGGGCAAGACCACCCTCCTCAAGTGTCTCGACCGAATCTATTCCGGCACCGAAGGCGCGATCCGGATCGCCGGACGGCCCTTGCGCGAATACTCGCAGAAGAACCTGGCCAAACTCATGAGCTACGTGCCCCAGGCCGACGCCGCCACCTCTCCCTTCACCGTCCACGAGTTTGTCATGATGGGACGCTATCCGCATCTCAGTCCCTTTTCCTCGATTAGGAAAACGGACGAAGAGGCGGTGCGCCGCGCGCTCGAACTCACGGGCTCGATCGAGTTCGTGGATCGTAGGCTCGACACGTTGAGCGGCGGCGAACGCCAGAAGGTCCACATCGCCGCCGCGCTCGCCCAGGAACCTCGCATCCTGCTTCTCGACGAACCGACCACGTTTCTCGACTATCGCCATCAGGCCGATATCCTGGCGCTTCTCAAACGCATCAACCGCGAGTCGGGGGCGACCGTCGTCGCCGTGACCCACGACGTAAACTGCGCGCTGCTGTCGAGCGATCGCATCCTGGCGCTCAAGCGCGGGAGCGTGGTCTACTCGGGCGAGGCGAGCGGCGTTCTGGACGAAGGCGTGCTCGCGCGCATCTACGACGCGGCGTTCGAGTTCATCCGCCACGAGGCGACCGGCCGCACGATCGTTGCGCCGCAGGGGGTGGCGGTATGACGCGGCCGTCGCGTATCAACTGGGTCCTCGGATTGGCGGCTCTCGCGGCGTTGGGCCTGTCGCCTCTGATCGGCGCCGTCGATGTTCCCTTCTCGACGTTCCTGCATCCCTTCGACGACACTCCCGAGGCCAGCGTGCTCTGGCAAATCCGGATTCCTCGGGTGCTCTTGTCGTTTCTCGCGGGCGCCGCCCTGTCGTTGAGCGGCATGTCGTTTCAGGCGATGTTCCGCAACCCGCTGGCGACCCCCTTCACTCTCGGAATCGCGAGCGGCGCCTCGCTCGGCGCCGCGCTGGGGGTCCGGCTGGGAGTGTTTCGAACGGCCCTCGGAGGCGGCGCGGTTTCGATCTGCGCCTTCCTGGGCGCGCTCACGGCCACGGCCGCGGTCTATGGCCTCACGCGGCTCAAGAAGGGTTTTTCGACCGCGACAATGCTCCTGGCGGGCGTGGCGATCAGCTTCTTCTTCTCCAGTCTGATCCTCTTCGTCCAATTCACGAGCAACTTGTACGATTCGTTCCGCATTCTGAGATGGCTCATGGGGGGACTGCAAACGGTCGACTACGGCGACGTGCGCCTCCTCACGGTCGTCGTTCTCGTCGGCAGCGGCGTGATCCTCTTTCTGCGCCACGAGCTCAACCTGATGACGACGGGCGAAGACATCGCCACGAGCCGCGGAGTGAACGTGAACCGCCTCAAGATCGTCCTGTTCCTCACGATCTCGCTCGTCGTGGGCGCGGTCGTGGCGGTGTGCGGGCCGATCGGCTTCGTCGGCCTAATGTGTCCGCACACGTGTCGCTTGATGGTCGGATCGAACCATCGCTACTTGTCGTTGGCGAGTTTCCTGTTCGGCGGAATGTTCCTCACTGTGTGCGACACGTTCGCGCGCACGGTTGTTGCGCCCATCGAGTTGCCCGTCGGCGTGGTGACGGCGTTCCTCGGAGGGCCGTTCTTCTTGTGGCTCCTCCTGCGCGGCTCGTCGGAAAAAGGGATCGTGTGAAAGTGGGATCAGGCTGTAGGCATTAGGCCATAGGCTGTAGGCATTAGCCGTTAGTTAGGAGAGAGGAAGAGGAAGGACAGATGGAGAAGAGAGGTAAGGACAAGACCGTCTGTTTCGTTTCGACTCCGCAGCTCCCGACCCCCACTCACTGTCTACTGCCCTCTGTCTGGCATCTACCGTCTTCAGGCTCAGACCTAAAGCCTACAGCCTAAAGCCTAACGCCTAACTAGGGTTCTCCCATGAAAAGCTACGTCCAGGTCTATACGGGAGACGGCAAAGGCAAGACGACGGCGGCGATGGGACTGGCTCTGCGCGCCGCCGGCTCGGGCCTGAGCGTCTGCATCGTCCAGTTCGCCAAGGGCCGCCCAAGCGGCGAGATCGAGGCGCTCGCCCGCTTCGAGGATCGGATCGCGGTGCGGCGCTTCGGCTCGGACCGCTTCATCCGGGGCAAGCCGACGCCCGAGGACGCGGCCCAGGCGCGCGCCGGTCTCGCCGCGGCGCGCGAGGCGATGCTTTCGCGCGAGTACTCGATCGTGATCCTCGACGAAATCCTCGTCGCCGCGCATTTCCGACTTCTCGCCGTCGAAGATGTGACCGCGCTGATCGACGCGCGGCCCGACGACGTCGAACTCGTCCTCACCGGACGCAACGCCGATCCGCGCATCGTCGAGCGCGCCGACCTCGTGACCGAGATGCGGGCCGTGAAGCACTACTTCGATCGCGGCGTCCAAGCCCGCCCGGGAATCGAGGAGTGACTTGGATTCGTCGCGGAACCGACTTGTTGCGGCGCGCCGGTCCGTTCGAGATGGAGGATTGCCGATTCCGGTCTCTGGAGTCTCGATCCGACTCGCGCAGAGATACGATTCGCGACTCGTTGCTCTTCCGGAGAGAATGGAGACTCCCGGCGGAATGGAGTTCGGATCTCCGACCTTGGCCTCTACTTCTTCCGTTCGCTCGGTTCGCGCGTGCATCGTCCGCACAGGAGACCCTTGACGTCGCCCGCGAGGAATCGGCGGCGTATCTCGACCGCCTTCTCGCCGTTCCAGATGTCGTAGAGGGAGCTTTCGCGCAAGCTGCCAAGAACGGTCGAACGTTCCCAATCCACGCAGCAAAGAACGACGGTGCCGTCCCAGATGACGAAAGATTGAAGAAAGAGGTCGGTGCACGACCTGTACAACTCCCACTTCCCCACGTTGATGCCCAAGCCGCCGATATCGCTGTTCGCCCGGTTTCCGAGGCCGCGGATGTTCACGCGCACGCCGCGTTTCGACCAGTAGTCGTGAATCTTCGGAATCTGATCCTCGACGATCTTGGTCTTGACCATCGTCACTTGCACGCGAGGCAAGTCGGCCTTCATACTGCGCTTGAGGTCCAGGAACCGGTCGATCCGCTCGAGCGTCTCCTCGAGATGGAGGTTTCCCATGCTCTTCTCGTATTCGGCCGGCTCGATGCCGTGAACGGAGAACGATATCCGGTCCAGACCCGATTCGATCAAGGCGCGGCCCATCTCTTCGTCCAGGAGCGAGGCGTTGGAGTTGATCTTGGTGATCGCGCCTTTCGGTTTGCGATCCGTGACGTATCGAATCTTGCGACCCAAGTCGCGATCGAGGAGGGGCTCGTTCATCAGAAAGGGGCTGATGCGTTTCATCTCGTATTGCGCGCACTCGTCGATCAGGGCGGTGAACATCTCCCAGTCCATCGTTCCCATCGAGAGGCGGCTCTTCGTCCGGCCGTTCGGACAGAAGACGCACCGCGCATTGCATCCGCTCATGGTCTGAATCTGAATGACTTGGGGAAACACGGGCACGGGGACGCGATGAAGCACTCGGCGACGAAAGTAGCTCTCGAGCCGGGTCTCGTTGGGACGAGGGATATAGTAGAGGTGCGACATCGGCGGAACCTGCGGCAAGGAGAATCGGTCGAAGCGAAGATGGGGTTCGACACTCCGAGTCTTGCAGTCCGCCGGACGATTCGCAACCGCAAATCGCCCGCCGGATCCGGGGCGCACGCGACCTGCCGGCCCGAAAGAGTGCCTTCAGCGCGTCAGAACGGAGCGATAGATCGTGTCGATCCGCGTGAATTGCGTTTCGGTCGAGCAGTTCTCGACGACCCAGCGCCGTCCGGCCTGCGCCATGGCCTTCATGGCCGGGGGATCGTCCAGCGCCCGCCGCAATGCGGCCTCCAGGGCCTCGGCGTTTCCCGTGGGCACCAACAGGCCCGTCTCTCCGTCGCGGACGATCTCCCCGTTCCCCGCGCAATCCGTCGATACGACGGGGATTCCCATCGCCAGGGACTCGCGAAGAACGCCGGATAGTCCTTCGCGCCTGTCGGCCGACACGACGGTCAGTTCCATGATGGAGAGCCAACGCGCGACGTCGTATTGGTGACCGACCACGTGGCATCGGTCGGACACGCCCAACTCGGCGGCCAGGGGCTCCAATCGTTTCTTCACTCCGGCCCCGAGAAAGACCGCGTGAACCTCCGGCCGGTCGCGCATGATGGCGGCGAGAATCCGGAGCAAACGATCCAACCTCTTCGCCAGGCGCCAGGCCGAGAGACTCCCAACCACCCGCGCGCCTTGGGGCAGACCCAACTCGCGCCGCAATTCGGCATCGAGCGGACGGGGCGAGAAGGCCTCCAGGTCCACGCTTCCGTAAACCACGTGCGTCTTCGCCGCCACGCTCGGGCCGGTCGCCTGCGCCAGTTCGCTCTTGACGGCCTGGGCGACCGCGACGACCGCGCGCACGCGCCGCGAGCGAATGGCGCGGCGGGCCCATTTGGAGGGGGGCGTCTCGGTTCCGCGCTGAGCCACCAGGACGGGACGCCGAAGGCGCCACGAGGCCAACCAGGCCGCGACCAGCGCCTCGTTTCGGTGAGCGTGCGCGATGTCGAAATCGCCGCGCCGTATCGCTCGACGAAGGTCGAGAAGGCCGGCCGGCGTTTCCAGATCCAGTTCGAGAAGAGAAATGCCGACTTCGGTCAAATGCGCCCAGGTCGCCCGGTTGTCGCGGCGTTCCTGGTCGGAGAAGGCGCGTTTCATGTTGGCCGCCACGGTCACTCGATTCCCATGTCGCTTCTGCTCGAGCGCCATGCGGCAGAGTTGCACCGCTCCGCCACGAAACACGCCCGCGTGGCTGGCCACGTGGAGGATCGCCAGGCTGCGCGACGGGGAAGTCTTGTCGGGTTCGGTCATTGTCGCATTCGTTTACTTCCGCAGAAGATATCCGTCGAATACTCGCGTTTCCCGGGACTTGACACACCGCGCGATTTCTGATAATTCCTTGCCTCGATGAGCGCCGACTCCGAGTTTCCCCCCACCATCCTGTTCTGCGGCAAGCATCGTGTCAACTTTACCCTTTTCCATCCCGTTTATCAACTCCTACGTCGCGAGCCCGCGATTCGTCTTCTGCTCAGCTCCGGGCGCTACCGCTATCAGGGGCTGCTCGGTTGGTGGATGCCGCGGGACGAGACCAAGACAAACGCGCACGTGTTCGGAGAATTCGACGTCGATCCCAACCATCTCCACCGAACCAGCGGCCGCGACACGTTTCCCTATGCCGTTTGCGTGACATCGAACGTCGACTCGAAGATCATCCCTCGGCGCGCACGGGTCCAGGTGCAGACGTTCCAGGGCGTCTCGTTTCGCAACTACGCGGTCGACCGCAAGTATCTCCGGTTCGACAAGCTTTTCTTCATTGGCCGCTATCACATCGAACAGTACGTATCGCGCGGATTGCTGCGCGAAGACGATCCGCGCATCGAACTGATCGGGATGCCCAAACTCGACCGGTTGGTGGACGGTTCGACCGACCGCAAGGCGGTGCTCGAGGGGATGGGGCTGGATCCGGGTCTGCCAACCGTCTTGTGGTGTCCCACCGGCGCGCGGCAGAACAGTTTCGAGAAATGGGGCCGCGCGGCCCTTCGCGCCATCGACGCGGCGGGCGTCAACACGATTCTCAAGCTCCACGACCACCCCCACCTTCCGAAACGCCTGACCTACGACGATCTGATCGCCGAGGCGCGCGCCGGCTTGGGAGAGCGCGGACGCTTGGCCCACCACAGCGACGTTGCGCCGCTCCTGGTGGCCGCCGACTTGCTCGTCAGCGACGCCAGCAGCGTCGCCTTCGAGTACTGCATACTGGATCGCCCGATCGTCTTCATCGACGTGCCCGAGCTCCTCGCCGCGCGCGCGTCGATGGAAGGCAGCGCCATGGATTTGGAGACGCACGGCCGGCGAATCGGCCGCGTGGTGTCGCGCACGGAAGAACTGACCGAGACCATTCGGGCCGAACTTGCGGCGCCCGGCGCGCTCAGCCCGCAGCGCCGGGCGGCGGCCCAACACCTCTTTCACGATCCCGGCGGCGCCGCCCGCCGCGCCGCCGACCGACTGCTCGCCCTGGCCCGGGAAGCCCATGGCGCCTAGCGCCCCGGACCGAGGGCGCACCCAAGAAGAAAGCCTTGAACCACGAAGTACACGAAACACTCATAGCAGCATAGCCGCAACCAAAGAAGGCTGGAGGCTGGAGTCTGTAGACCGTAGGTGAAGAAGCAGAAAGAAGGGCCCTCACCCCCCTGCCCCTCTCCCAGTAGGGAGAGGGGTGCAAAAAAGGTCCTTCCTCGAGGTTTCTCCCTCTCCCTCTGGGAGAGGGGCAGGGGTGAGGGTCCCATCGCTCAGTCCGAAATCGTCGCGGCTTTCGACGATTTCGGGAGATAGTAGTACGCACGGGAGCGAAATCGTAGGGCGAGGAGTGGGGCGACGGCTCATCGGCGTTTATCGGCGTGCATCCGCGGCCATTCTCTTCCGGCAATAGTCCTCCCCTGCCGACAAACGCGGATGAACCCTCATCCGAGGCCCAGCGCCTGAAGCCTCCGATCTCAAGGCCTACAAGCCTCTTCCCCCCAAGCCGAATGCCTCAGGCCTGAAGCCTGACGCCTCATTTCGTTGCGGCACGGGCCGCGCCGGAGTATGCTGTTTCGCGTTCCCGACGTCGCGCAACCCACGAAACCGGACCCCGTCATGGACCCTCCCGAGATCCCCATCCCCCCCGACCCGCTCAAGATCGCCCTGATCGGGGCGGGATCGCGCTCGACGAGCACGTACCGTCCGGTCCTACAACACATGAAGCCGTGGGTCGAGGTCGTCGCCGTGTGCGACCCCGTCCGCGACCACTGCGACGCCGCGGCGAGCGAAACGGGCGCGAGGCCGTACTACGACATCCACGAGCTCGTCCGGGACCGCCCGATGGAGGCGGCCATCGTCGTGACTCCCGCGCCGTCGCACCATTCCATCTCGGTCCTGCTCTCGAGCCACGGCATTCACAATCACGTCGAGACCCCCTGGTGCGCGCTCCCCGCTCAGGCGCGCGACATGGTCGAGACCGCCCGCGCCCACCGCGCGATCGTCCGCGTGGCGGAGAACTTCTTCCGGTTCTCGATCGACCGGTTCTCGAACGCGGTTCGCGACTCGCGCGTCATCGGCCGGATCGGGCGGATCGTCTGTTACGGCGACCATACGGGCTACCACAACAACTCGCGCTGGATTCATTTCGCCCAGGCGCACCCCCTCTGGGTGCAGGCGCTCGAACACCCGATGCGGACGATCGGGTTTCGCTCCGAGGCCGCGCGTTTCCACGAGACGGAGAACTATCGCGTGCGGTTCTTCGAGTTCCCGGACGGCTTGTTCGTCGCCGACCACGCGGCCAACATCAAGGGCTTCCTGGGGCGGCACGCGCGCCCCGGATACACCGAGTGGCACGGCGAGCGCGGCACGCTGGTTCATCGCGCCGATATGTCGACCACCGTCGGCGATCCGGTCACGTTCTACGAGGACGGCAAGGTCGAGGAGCGACTCGATTCGGACGGACGCCGGTCGCGCCAGCGGACCGAGCTGCGAGTCTGTTCCGACCGGCAGGCCCACCGGCCCGAGGACCCCTACCGCAAGGGCGGCGGACGCGCCGACGAAATCTCGGTCGTCGTTCGCGAGTATGACAAGCGGGGCGTGTGGACGCGCACCCACTGCCAAACGTCGCGCGGGCCGCTCGAATGCGTGAATCCTTATCGGCCCGGCGTCGTCCTGGGCAACACACACCAGGAATACGGCTGCATGATCATGGATCACATCGTCGATTTCGTCCTGGCCGTGCGCGGCATCCGCGAGAGCGAGTTCGACGAGAGCGACGCCATGATGTCGCTCCTGATGGAATTCGCCGCGCGCGAGTCGTCGCTCCGCGAGGGGAAGCGAATCGCGTTTCCGATCGAGGGCGAGATGGAGTCCGAATCGATCTGGCGCGAGACCCTGAAGAAGCAGTTCGGCGCCGACCCGATGGACGTCGACGCGATGCTCGACATCAAGTATCCCAAGCCCTGAGTCGCGAGAAGACCCTTCACTTCTTCACAATCAACTTCGGCGGGGAGGTCAGTCCGCAGGGGACGAGGTGGTATTCGTCCTGCCACCACTCGCCCGAGGTGCGGAACATCGTCGGCCCGACCGTGCGAGGCCGGTGGGTCGTGTGGAGGGGTCCGTGCGAATTGCGCCGGTGTCCGAGAACCTGGATGCCGATCCGCACCGGCTCTGTCCCGACAAAGGGCGTGATATCGACTTCGTTCGGCTCCCAACCGACGACGCCCGCCTCCCGGCCCTCGACGAGGACCCGCACGGCGACGCCTTCGTAGGACGGGATGTGGACAAAGAGGCGCTCGCCCGCCCGCAGATCGGGACGGATCGTCCGCGAGTACGTGACCGATCCTCCGTAGAACGCCAATCCCTGGCGCGTCCAGTCGCCGAGCCGGAGCGTCTGCGGGAATTCGACGATCGACACGTCGGTCCCCTTCGCGCGGGCGCCGAACGCGCCGAGAAGATAGACGATCTCGAGCCCTGGGTGCAATTCACCGTAAGAACACGCGAGCGAAAGCGCGTTGCGACCGGTTCGCAAGAGGGCGGGGTCCAGGGGGACCTTTCGCATCGAGGGATCGACCCACCACCCGCATTCCGCGTCGGCGCCGACGGGTTGGCCGTTGAGGGCGATCGAGAAGGTGTCGGGTCGCTCGATTCCGAGATAGAGCGGACCGACGGGGATGTCGCGCACCTCGAACTCGTACTCGAGTTCCACGACGGTCGAACGCGGGCGCGGCGGCGCGGTGCGCGCCCAGGGCTGTTTCATCGATCCCGAACGCCGCGCGATCCCTAGGCTCCGGCGCACGGCGTCGTCGATCCGGAGAATATCCTCGGGCTTCTTCCACGCTCCGCCCGCGATGCGACTGCGCGGCCGGTCGAGGACCAGACAGTTCGTCTCGGAGAGTTGGATCTCCCATTCGCTCGGATCGAGGGTCTTGGACCGCTTCTGTTTCAGGAGCTTGCGCGGCGCGAGCCGCACGGCCGATTCACGTTTGGGAAAGACGAAGAGACGGCTGCCGAGAGCGGAGAAACTCGTCCGAACCGTCCAACCTCGCGACGAGACGGAACCGGCGGCGGCGAACGTCTCGCCGGTGAGGGGATCGAGCTCGACGGGTCGTCCGCCCCCTTGGCCCTTGAGGCGAATCCTGACGTCGGGAAACTCCATGCGGCGCCGGCGCACGGCCACCTTCTCGTTGTGCGTCCCGTCGCCTTTTCCGAATTGGTCCTGACCCGTATTGCAGACGAAGAGATAGAAGGCGTCGCGATCCTCGCGCAGACAATACAGCGCGGGACGAATCTGGTCTCCGTCCGAGTCGGCGATGGAAACCCGCCGCGCCGAAGGGTCGAGCACCCGCGCCACCTCGGCGTTCTCGCGACGAACCCGAACGCACTCGACGGCCAAAGCCCGCGCCTCGTCGCTCGGGAGAGCGTCGACGCGGTCGGCGCCGTTGCCGACGAAGACGATCTCGCCGCCCGCCTTCTGGAACTTCTTGAGAAGCGCGAGCGTGGTCGAGCGGACGGTGAGGAGCCGCGGGACGACGACGCTCGAGTACTCGGCCTCTGCGACGCGCAGGACGACGCGGCCGCCGCGCCGCGTCACCCGTCCGTGCCGGGCCAGGATGTCCTCGTCGCCGTAGTCGAAGTCCAGGTTCTCGGCGAGGAGGGCGTCGCGCAGCGCTTCGGAACGCCGATTCAGCTCCTCGCGCAGCGCGTCGTCGCCGGCGCGGGACAATACCCACGCGCTCTCGACCGGATGGACGACTAGGATGTCGCGCACTTCGCGTCCGCGACTCATTGCGACGTGGATGCGGGCGAAATAGTCCTCGACCAGGCGGTAATGCTCCCACCAAGGCGACTGGAAGAAGATGCTCGCGGGATAATCGCGCTTCGCTTCGCCCAGCATCGTGTAAAACGCAAAGTGCTGGCATCGCAGGTTGACGCCGAGGGCCGCCTGCCAGTCGCTCACCGCCTTGTGGCCCTCGAAATCGAACTCCCAACCGGTGCATCCGTAGGTTTCGCTCAAACGCCACCGTTGTCCGAACTGACGCGCCGCGCTGCTCAGCTGTTTCGCCGTGTCGTATTCGCGCCGGTACTCGGTCAGGACGTCGATCCCCGGCGCCTGCATGTGTTCGTAGAACCGCATGGCGCTCCCGACCACGTACGTCTGCGACCAGAGCGTTTGTTCGGACAGGACGTGACCCGTGTGCAACAGACCGTGCTTCGCGCACCACTCGCCGATCTGACGGGCGAACGAGTCGGTGAAAAGAAACGTGAGACAATCGCGAAACCGCCACCGAGCCGGCGCGATGCCTTGTCCGTCCAAGTCGTAGAAGAGCTCGGGCAAATGGTTGACGATGTCGAAACCGTAGCGCCGACGAAACACGGCGGGAAGCCGGTCGGTCCACGGGACGACTTCTCCCGTTCCGGGAGCCATCTCTTTGCGCCGCGCATAGTGCGGCTCGTCGGTGAAGATTCCCGGCACGCTCTTGCCGAACCGGTCGCCGAACCGCTTGCGATACGCTTCGTGAGTCACGCGGAGAAACTCGCGGATTGCTTCGGGGTTCATCGTATCGACGTACGTCTGGCCGTTATGCCAATCGCTGGCCATGAACGGACGGACGCGAAACGTGAGGATCGATTCGCCCCGTTCGAGTCGCGCGGGACGCCGCCCGCGAGCGAGACGTTTGACCCCCGCGACGTTGGGAGGATCGACGCGGGCGACGAACGCCGCCAACGTGTCCTTCTCCCACCGAAACCCTTTCGACTCGCGGTGGACGACCATCTCGAGCATCCGTCCGCTGTACTTGGGGTTGCGGGTCACGATTCCGCCCGCGAAGCCCGAGGGCCACCGGTCGTCGTCGTAGAGCCAGGCCGTCATGCCGAGTTTCTCGGCTTCCTCGACGCACGTCTCGATGCGATCCATCCATTCGTCCGAGAGATACGGGGTCTCGAGCCCGACGCGGCTATGGACAAAGAAACCGCCGAAACCCATGCGGCGCAGGATGCGCACCTGTCGCCGCAATTCCTCGGGTTCCATCCGCGCGTTCCAGCCCCAGAACGGCACCGCGCGGCATTCGTTCGGGGGAGCGTTGAATTCCTTCAGAAATCGTCGGTTCATCGCGTGAAGCCTTTGGGGCGCTGGTGGCCCGTCAGTCTCGAGATGAGGAGTCCGGAGTACAACCTTCAGGTTGCTCTTGTGCCGAAAAGAGCAGGCTGAAGCCTGTACTCAGAACGGCATGCAGTTCATCGCGACAGTGTTGAAAAACGACCGGATCAGTCCTTCAAGTACTTGGCGAACGGGAGATCGAGACGGCGCATTTCCTGAACGGCCAGCTCGGCGAACCGGCTCGCGCCGTAAGCGCCGAAATGCGTGTTGTCTTCCTTCCCCTTGGGAAACTTGTCGTAGATGCCGGGCTCGACGTGGAGGAACAACCGCTTCGATCCCTCGACGCCGTGGCGGACGATCAAGTCTTCGCTCAGCTTCTGCATTTCGAGAAGAGGAACGTCGTTCTCTTGCGCCGCCTGGCGACAAGCCGGCGGGTAGTCGCCGTGGCTATCGCGGAAATGACCCTCGTCGTCGAAGCGACGGCGGTCGATCGGCGTCGCGAGGATCGGCGTCGCCCCCTTGGCGCGGCTTTCCGTGACGTATTTCGCCAGGTTGCCCTTGTACGTGGTGAAGGGGTCGGTATAGCGCTCGCTGTTCACCTTCGCATCGTTGTGTCCGAACTGGATGATGACGAAATCGCCGGGACGGAGTTCGTCGAGGACCTTCTGCCAACGGCCCTCTTCGATAAACGTCTTGGTGCTGCGACCGTTGGCCGCGTGATTGTGAATCTCGACGTTCCGCTCGACGTACAACGGAAGCATCTGTCCCCACCCGCGTTCGGGATTGTCCATGAGGGGTTTGTCCGCCATTGTCGAGTCGCCGATCGTGAAGATACGAACCACCGTAGAGCCCTCCGTGTCCAAGTCTGAAGCGTTGGCCGATCCTCCTGGAACGACCGTGAGAAGGAAAAGCATCGGCAGGACCCAGGAAAGCGGACCGACGGTCTTCGAGAAGGAATCCCATCGTCGCATTGCAGAATGCCCCTTTCACAACGTCGCGTCGGCGTTCCCTCTCCGCGTGAATGCGCGGCGCGGTCGAGGGCGCCGACGCGGATATCGACAAGAGCCCATTCCTACAGCATTTGGGCCAAATACTCAACCCCGAGACGCGGGCTTGTGAGAATCGGGACCGGCTTTTCGCTTTCGTCGAGCGAATCGGCCACCCGCGCCATCGAGACCTGGGCCAGAACGATCAAATCGACGCGACCGCCCAGGTCCTTCAGCCCTTCGCGAACCATGGCGTCGTGCTTGGCCATGTCGCCCGCCAGGAACGCGTCGAAGGCGCCTTCGCACAGCCGGTCTTGAAGATCGATCTCCTTGCCCGCAGCCTCGGCGCGGCGAACGATGAGCGAAGCCGTCGGCTCGAGCGTCGTGTTCAACGTGGCGAGCACCCCGACCCGCCGCCCGATCGTCACCGCCTTGTCGGCCATCGGTCGATCGACGCGCAGGGCGGGAATCCCGAGAAACGGCTGGGCGCCATCCACGGCCGGGCCGATCGACGAACAGGTGACCATCGCGACCTCGGCCCCCGCCTGCTCGGCCGCGGCCAGGTGCCGGACGACGCGCTGGGCCGTCGCGGGGGTCAGACGACCCGCTCGGATCGTGTTCTGGATGAGACTTTCGTCGACCATGTGAAAGAAATCGGCGCCCGGAATCAGTTCGTCGCAGAGCGACTTGAAGATCGGGGCCAAGGTGGCCGAGGTGTGCAGGAGCGCAAATCGTTTGCCCGCCATGAGTTCTTCCTCCTAGTCTCTCGCTTTCTCGTATCTTGGGGCGAAGTCCGCGACTCACGCGTCCCTCTCGCCTACCTCTCGACGCTCGATCCCCATCGCTCGACGGCGGCGGCGAGCTCGGGGTACTCCTTCTCCGCGCCGTCGAACGTCCCGCGTTTCATCACGACGTCGATCCCTTGGCGGAAGGCTTTGGCCCCGCCGGTCGGTCCCATCGGGTGGGCGTAGATCGCGCCGCCCGCTCCGACGACGAAGTCGCGTCCCAGGTCGGAGAAGAGCTGCGGGAGGTGGCCTTGTTTGATCGCCCCTCCGACGATCGGCCACGCGGCGCGCGTGTCGTGGAGATCGCCGCGCAGACCGAGGATCGACCGAAGATACTTCTCGCGCGTGAGCGCGAACTTGCCGTAGGGAGTGGGAATCGTGACCAAATCGACCCCGGCCAGACGCGCCAGCTTGCCGTAGAGAAGAGGCGAGCTGATTCCGTGACGAGGGCTGGCATAGAGCGCGCCTCCGAAATCCAGATGCGCGAGAATCGGGACGCGGATCTTCGGGTTGCGCGCGAGGGACGAAAGAAGCGCGATGCCCGCGGTCAGAAAGTTGATCATGACGCCGTTGGCCCCGGCCTCGACCGCCGCTTCGGCCCGACGCAGGCAGCGCTCGGGTTCGTCGGTCACGTTGACCGTATAGATCTTCTTCTCGCCCGTCTCGGCCTCGGCCCGGCGGAGATTCTTCATATAGAGTTCGACGCGCCGAAGCGCGGGCGAGAAATCCGTGTCGGGAAGGACCTCGTCGTCCTTGACGATGTCGGTGCCGCCGACGGCCGCGGCGTAGAGCAGTTCCGCGCCCTGTTCGGGCGTGATCCCGGTCGACGGCTTGATCATCGTGTTGAGAAGCGGACGTTCCGCCACGCCCAGGAGGTCGCGCACACCCGGGATTCCGAAGCGGGGACCGGGGAGTTGGGCGGTGAGCGTTCTCGGAAAGGCGAGATCGAGGAGTTTGATGTCGCCGATCATCGAGATGTTGCCGAAAGCCGTGGTCAGAATCATCGGGATCTGGCCGCCGAAGTTGCACGACGGATAGGCGATCTGGACGACGCACTCGCGCCGGTCGCCGCGCTCGGAGCGCGACACGTCGTTCTCGATATCGGGAATCTCCCAGACGTTGAGGACTTTGCCCCTGTGTTTGCGGAGCATCTCGCGCGTCTCGCCGGGGACGCCGATCCACGTGCCGACGGTCTGCTCGGTCGCCATCGTCGCGGCGAGCTGGAGCAGGTCCGGCGCCGAGGTGCGCAACAGATAGGTCGCGACAAGATGATCTTCCAGGATGGGATTCTCCGGAAGAACGAATTGATCGTAATCGATCATGGTTCGCGGTCCGCCTTTCCGAGATCCGACAGTCTCAACTCCCGATTTCCCACAATTCACCGATGACTGATGACTGTTGACCGATCACCGTTTCGGCATCCAAACGGTCATCTCCCCTTCGCTACGGTTACCCCAAGCGTAATACGGAACGAGCCGGATGTCGATCGTCTCGGACTCCGGCGTCCGAACGTCGCGATAGAGCGTCCCGCCCCACTCGCCTTGGGGAATGCGTTGCGCCTTGCCTTCGAGGACCACGACGCGCTCCCCGGCCAACAACTCCGAATCCATGCGCGGCGTGAAAACGGTATCCGGAGAAACGCGGACCTCGAGGACTCCAACCCCTTCGGGCAGATCCGCCGATTCGAGACAATAGACGATCGGGCCGCGCTGGACGGCGACCTGGTTCAGAGTCTCTTCGACCAGCGGGTTCGCTTCGAGGAAGCGGACCGGCATCGGGAGGTCGAGTTCGACCGCGTCGCCCGCCGCCCAACGACGCTTGAGAACGCAATAGTCGCCCGGCTTGATCTCGGCGTCGGTCGCTTGGCCGTTCACTCGGATCGACGCGCCCTGCGCCCAACCCGGAATGCGAAGCATCAAGGCGAAATCGGGAGACGGAGCCGACCGAACGACGATTCGAACGCGTCCGTCCCACGGATAATCGGTCTCTTGTTCCAGGGCGATCTTCCCTCCGTCGGGCAGATCGGTTTCGAGCGCGTTGCTACCGTAGAGATGGACCCAGACCGCATCTTCCGAAACCGAGTAGGCATAGCTGTTCATCTCGGCGATCGTCCGGACCGCGTTCGGGGGACAACAGAAGCACCCGATATAGGGTTGGCGCCGGCGCGACCAGCGAAGCGGGTAGGGTTGGTCCTTCAGTACCCGCATGGGGTTCGTATAGAAGAACGACTTGCCGTCGAGACCGATTCCGCAAAGAAGACTGTTGTAGAAGACCAGTTCCATCACGTCGGCGAACCGACCTTCGCCCGTGATCTGGAGCATTCGCCAGTTCCAGATCGCGTTGCCGATGTTGGCGCACGTCTCGTTGTGCGAAGTCACGTTCGGCAATTCGTACTGGCGTCCGTACGCCTGATGGGTGCGGGTGATCGACGCCTGGTCCTTCACTCCGTAGGGCGACGCGCCGTCGAACAGAGCGCCGCACGCCCCGGTCACGTACATCTTCTCGAACACGACGCTCTTCCACAAAGCGTTCAGCGTGTCGAGAAGCGTGGCGTCGCCCGTTTCCATGTAGACGTCGGCGACGCCCGCGTAGAGATAGTTGGCTCGGACCGCGTGGCCGACGGCCTCGGTCTGTTCGCGGAGCGGAATCCGGTCCTGGTTGTCGTCTCCTCCGTCCTTGAAAAGATCGCGTATCTCGATCAGGTTCCGCGCCAGCTCGCGATACCGTTCTTCTCCGGTCGTGCGGTACATCTCGACCGCGCCCATGTAGTGCGAGGGGCAGACGGCGTTGCGGGCAAGATCGGCGCGGGCCGTCTTGAAGTAGTCGACGAGGAAGTCCGCCGCCTTGCGCGCCGGATCGAGCAAGTTGGTTTTGCCCGTCGCGCGATAGTGGACGCAGCCGGTCGTCATCAAGTGGCCGAGATTGTAGGTCTCGAAGTCCATCCGTTCGCCGAAGGCGCGGTCCGCCGCGCCGTCGGATTTCTCGGCGACGATGACCGGAGTGTGGATGTAACCGTTGGGGCGTTGGACCTTGCCGAGGAGTTCCGCGACCTCATCGATCAGGGCGTCGAGGTCCTTGTCGCGGGTCAGACCGCAAACGTAGGCGGCGGCTTCGAGCCACTTGTAGAAATCGCCGTCGTTCCATTTGGGTCCGCGATGCCGCCCCTCGACCAATCCGGCGGCGACGAGGAAATTGTTGTAGGCGTGGCTGAACTGCGTGTCGCTCAGAAGCCGCCACATGTTCGGCACCATCGTCGCGCGACACAAATCGAACTTCTCGGCCCAGAACCCTTTAGTCCACCGCACGGCGTCCATATTCACGCCGCGCATCTGGGCGAACGGGCTCGCCCCGGTGTTCGTCAGGGCGCGCCCGGGACGAAAAGTCGAGGCATAATCAACAGTTCCGGGAGCGTCAGAGGTAGGGATATCAGGGTTCATTAGCGAGCAACTTCCTGAAAGGAAAACTCCTCAAGGTGGGCGTTGGCGCGAGCATGTTCGATCGTCATGCTCACCAGGTTTCCATCCGCATCGAGGTCCACATAGATGTTCTCGCTGATCTCTTTCGTCTCAGCCACGTCCTTCGACGTGAACTCGACAAGCGCAGTATCGGTGTCGGAGAAGTACTTGACTTTCATTTAACATCCTCCTTGAACGACCTATCGAAGAAGACATTATGGACGGTTTCGCCGTCGGGAAGCAGAATCACGCGCAGAAACTTGCGAGCCTCGGGTATCCACCCCCATTTCCTTACCCTTCCGTCCGATTGTACCTGAACCTTGCAGGGATTCTCAATGACACGCGTGATCCATTCCTCCCATATCGCGGCCCGGTCCGGACGTGAACGCATGTGCTGGAAATACCGCGTTGTCTTCACGGAATTCTCGCTCCGCAGCTCGAGCACGAGGCCCTTCGTAGAAAATCCTCGCGTTCGGCGCAGTATCTCGCGACTGACATGGCCCCTCTTCTACGGCACAGACTCAAACGTGGCTCCAGGCGGATAGAGAGGATGCCCATGCCACGCTATCACGACGAGGAGATGATCTGAGGGCTTTTCGAAACGAACGCGTACGAGCCCGAACCCGCTTCGAAAACCGCCGCGCCGTCTTCCATCCGAAGAAACCGCAATCCTTCGGTCCGCGCGGCGGGCTTCCCGCTTTCCGTCACGTCCGCCGCTCGCGCCGCCGGGACGTGAATCGTCGCCGTCGTGTTGGCCGGAATGCGGACGTTCATTTCGAGTCTTCCGCCCTCGGTTTTCCAGTCCACCGCGATCCGCCCCCGGATCGACTCGTAGGCCACACGCGCCCAGGTCAGTCGGCCGCCCGGGAGCGGTCGAATCGCGATCCGTTTGTAGGCGGGACCGTCGGTGTCGATCCCGCCGACGGTCCGAAACATCCATTCGGCCACCGCGCCGAACGAGTAGTGGGCGAACGAGTTCATATCGACGGTCTGGAATCCCTTTTCGGGGGTCCAGCCGTCCCAGCGTTCCCAAATGCTCGTCGCCCCGTGACGAATCGAGAACCCCCACGAGGGGAACGTGTCGTTGTGGAAGAGACGATACGCGACGTCGGGACGGCCGATCTTCGTCAAGACCCCCATGAGGTCCTTGGTCCCGAGGAACCCGGTCGAGAGACGCCATCCGCGCGCGCGGAGGTTGGCGACCAGTCGCAAGGCCGCCGCCTCGCGCATCTTGGGCGAGAGAAGATCGAACGCGATCGCCATGACGTACGCCGATTGCGTGTCGCCCGCCAACACGCCCTTCTTGTCGACAAAGACGCGGTTGAACGCCTCGCGAATCTCGCGGAACAGGGCGTCGTACTTTCGCGCGTCGGTTTTCTTCCCCAGGATGCGCGCCGCCTCGGCGACGAGTCGCGTCGAATGGGCGAAGTAGGCCGTCGCGATGAGATTGATGGGCGTGTCGGCGTGAATGCTCAACCAGTCGCCATAACCATGAGGGCCGCGAATCAGATTCCAACTGTTCGCGCGACAGAACTCGATCCATCGGGTCATCGATTCGTAGCGCCGCGCGAGTTGCCGTTTGTCTCCATAGACCTGGTAGAACGTCATCGGGCAGATGACCCCCGCGTCGGCCCAGGCGGCCTTGCCGCCGCCCCGGATCGAGCGGGTCGGCGCCACGTCCGGGAACGCGCCGTCGGGCGACTGCGCGTCTTCGAGATCCGTGAGCCACTTGCCGAAGAACGCCGCCACGTCCGTGTTGTACGTCGCCGTGCGAATATAGATCTGCGCGTCGCCCGTCCAACCCAGGCGCTCGTCGCGCTGCGGACAGTCCGTCGGCACTTCGATGAAGTTGGACCGCTGGGTCTGGCAGATGTTGCGGTACAACGTGTTCGCCGTCCGATCGGAACATTTGAACTCGCCCGCAACCGGGGTCGAGGCGGTGTATTCGATCCCGGTGACGGAATCGAGATCGGGCGTGCCGGGATAGCCGATCAGTTCGACGTACTGAAAGCCGTGGAACGTGAAGCGCGGCTGCCACACCTCTTCGCCGGAGCCTCGACAGATGTAGGTGTCTACGGCGCGAGCGCGGCGCAAGTTGTTCGTGTACACCGTGCCGTCGGGATTCAGCCGTTCGCCGAACCGCACGACGATCTTGTGGCCGCGTCGGGCCTTCACCTTGAGCCGGACGCATCCCGCGAAGTTGGTTCCCATGTCGATCGTATGACGACCGGGGATCGTGCGCATGATCTTGAGCGGGCGAATCTCGCGGAACACGCGGACGGGACTGCCGGGATACGATTGAAGACGCGGACGGACCGAAGCGCCGACCGAAACGCCGCGCCATCGCGAATCGTCGAACCGTTTGCGCGTCGCGCCGCCGTCCCAACCGGGCGCGTCGAGACGCGCGTCGTAGGTCTCGCCCATTTGCATGTCGGCTTCGAGCGTCGCTCCGGTCGCCGCTTTCCACGTGCGATCGGTCGCGAGCGTCTCGCCGGTGCCGTCGGCGTATTCCAGGTGGAGCTGCGCGAGGAAGCGCGGCTCGTTCGTCCCGAATCGCTCGCGTTTCAGGCCGGGCCCGACGTATCCGGTGAACCACCCGTCGCCAAGGAGAGCGCCGAGCGTGTTCACTCCCGCGTGAAGCGTGTCGGTCACGTCGTAGGTGTTGTAGTAAACGCGGGTGCGATAGTCGGTCCATCCGGGCGTGAAAACGTCCTCGCCCACCTTGCGCCCGTTCAGTCGCAGCTCGTAAACGCCCAACGCCGAGGCGTGAACCGTCGCCCGCCGGATTGGCTTCGCGACGCGGAAGGTTTTGCGGAGAAGACGCGGCGGACGAAGGTCTATCTTGAGGATTTCGGGCCGGCCGAAGGGTTGGCGCCCGTACTTCCCCAGTTCCATCGCGCGAGGCCAAGTGGCATGAGCGTCCCGCTCATGTCTTGAGGTGGCATGGGCGTCTCGCCCATGTCTTGAGGTGGCATGGGCGTCTCGCCCATGTCTTGCGGCAGTGCGAGCATCTTGCCCATGGAAGAGCACGGGCGGGACGCCCGCGCCACCGCCCGTGCCACTCTCCCTCGACACGCGCCAATTGCGGTCCGTCGGGATCGCGACGGAGCGGCCGCGCTCGAATTCGAGCAGGATGCGGCCGATGAATCCGGCGGGCTTGGGCTGCATCCCCAGGTTGTCGGCAATCACCGTGACCGTGTTCTTTCCGGGCCGCAAGTGCCACGTGATGTCCGCCTCTTGCGCCCGCGCGGGCTGTCCGCTGTTGACGATCTGACCGCCGTTGACCGACACGCGGTAATACGAATCGACCGCGAGAACGATCGACGCCCTGCGGATCGCGCGGTTCGCCGGAAGCTCGATGACGCGGCGGAAACAACAGGTCCCGAGCGGCGCGCTCCGGCGCGGATCCCCTTCGGGGAACCAAATCCACTGGCACCCGTCGAGATCGCGCGGCTCGGGCAACTCGGGCAGATCGAGACCGATCCACCGCGCCTTCCAATCCGAATCTTTCAAGAGACCCATCGACCACGTCGCCGGGCGGCTCCACGCCGACGCGCGACCGTCGCGGTCCCACACCCGCACCTTCCAGAAGCACGCCATCCCCGACCGGAGCGGTTTGCCTCGGTACTCGACATGGAGGGTCTCGTCCGACGCGACCTTCCCCGTATCCCACAGATCGCCCCGGTCGGCGTCGAGGCTCTCGCGACTCCGGGCGACGAGGACTCGATAGGCCGTTTGCCGTTCGCCGCGCCGTTTGGATTCGACGATCCAGCTCAGGCGCGGCCGCTTCACGTCGATCCCCAGCGGATTCTCACGGTACTCACAGCGAAGATAGCGCGTTCTCAATTGTGCGAGGGTCTGTCTCATCCGGTTCTTTCTCCTCAAGGGCGCCGCTCGGACTGGCGCGGGCTCTCCCGTTTCTTCTTTCTCTGGCCACAACCCGGAGTCTGTGTTTAGCGCCCTCCGAGGTCAACCGAGCCGTCACGTTTCCTGCGAAAAGCGGCAGGAAACGCGCCGGCCTCCGATTATCGGGCGTCCAACCTGGGGCGACGCGCTTGCGCCTTCGCTTCGCTACGGCGCACAAGCGCTCTGCCCCAGGCTGTAGTATTGCGCGCTTTCAGCGCTTAAGAACGGGCCTGCGATCCATGAGGAGCGGCTCGCAGCCCAAGGACTCGCCGAATACGCAACGCCAAACACATGCAACCCGGAACGGGTTGTGGCCTCCAGCCCAGGGTTGCCGCAAAGCGGCTACCCTGGGACACCGCGTCCAATGTTCATCGTTCAACCCCAACGGGGTTGCGGCCCAACACCCATCCGCCCGAGAAGCGATGTCAGAACCCCGCGATGGTTCTTCTTCCCAACGTCGCCAGACTCGATTCCCCCGCGTGGATGGGGGTCAGGCGCACGGTGAATCGGACCGGCGCGGGAGGGAGTTCGTACTGGGGAAGAACGCGGATGTCGGGTCCGCAGCTGGCGTTCCCGAGACCGGACTGGCGATAGTCGAGATTGAGCGTGATCTCGGGCCGCTTCTTCAGATCGGGCGTGTGACGCGCCTCGGTCAGGTCCTCGGTCGTGTACCGGTGCGCGCTCACGTCGAGAAGTCCCGCGATCCCTCGCCCCATCAATCCGACACCGTCGGCGTTCGTCAGCGCGACCCATCGCACGTCGGTCTTGTTCCCGTTTTCCTGAGGGCGAATGTAGGGGACATATTGATCGTCCGCCGAGCCCGAGTACAGGCCGACGGGCGCGCCTTGGCATCGATCGCAGTAGTTCTCGTGCGGCCCGCGCCCCAGCCACGTGAATCGGTCGAACGTCCCGGGCAGTTGCATCTGAAGTCCGAGCCGGGGCAGAAGCGGCAGGTCGCGCGCCGGGACGACATCGGTTTCGATCTCGACGTCGCCCGGGCCGAAGACGCGATAGTCGTAGACGCATTCGAAGAGGGGGGAAGAGAGTGGACTAGGTGGACTGAGTGGACCGGGTGGACAAGTGAGAAGAGAGCGGATTCGGACGCACACAACGCTTTCGGACACTCGGCGGCAGACGACCTCGAGCGTCTCGTGCGTCAGCCGGTCGAGCCCGGCGGCGTACCAGAGTTTCGCCATCCCGCGTTTGACCGTGCCGTCGTTGTCGGTCGGCGCGCGCCAAACGTTGAGCCGGGGACCGCGCGCGATGAGAAGCGCGCCGTCGAGCCGCATCGACGCCAGAAGCCCGGCGGTCTTGTCGAATTCGATCTCGCACCGTTCGCCCCGCACCGAGATGCGCCCTTCATTCTCCTCCACTTCGAGACGCGGCATGTCGCCGACGTGAATCGCGGGCGGCGCGGGAACCGCGTAGGGCATCTTGAATTGCTCGAAGGCGACCTCGTACCCTTTCTCGGCCCAAAGCGTGTCGGCGGCGAGCCGGAATCCGATCCGCAGGAAGCACTCCGCTCCTCCGTGAAGATCGGGCTTCGTCAAGGGCAGGGCGAGCGTCTCGGACTCGTGAGGCGGCGTCGAGAGCGGGGCGAGATCGCCGGACTGGAGGGTCTCTCCGTCGGCTTCGAGCGACCAATGGATCGTCAGATGGCTGAGATCGACAAAGTCGTAGTCGTTCCACACCCGGACGGTCGCCGCGGCGAGATCGACCGCCTCGACTCGGACGGGCTGCGCCACCTTCTTGTGTTCGAGGGCGCCGGGGTGGGCGGTGCGGTCCGGAAAAACGAGTCCGTTGAGACACAGGGCGCCGTCGTGAACGGGTTCGCCGAAATCGCCGCCATACGCCCAGTACTCCGTGCCGTCGTCCGCGCGACGCCGAATGCCCTGGTCCACCCAGTCCCAGATGAACCCGCCGATCGGACGGCGGTGCGAACGAATGGCGTCCCAATACTCCTTGAGGTTCCCGGTCGAATTGCCCATCGAGTGCGCGTACTCGCACATCAGGACGGGACGGTCGGTCGGCTCGGTTTCGGCGAGCCGGACGATCGCGTCGGGCGGCGGATACATCCGGCTGACGAAATCGACGTACGGCGCGTCGGGGGGAGTGGCATGAGCGTCTCGCTCGTGTCTCACGGTGGCATGGGCATCTTGCCCATGTCTTGAAGTGGCATGGGCATCTTGCCCACGATGCGCGGCGCATTGCGCCGCGAAGACCACGGGCGGGACGCCCGTGCCACCTTTTGCGCGCGCCGACCCGTTGCGGACCCCTTCGTTCGCCATCGCATCGAGGAAGGCCGGCTCGCCGTCGCCGCGCGCCAGCGGCTTCGCCCGTTCGTAATGGATCGGACGCGACGGGTCGCGCTGACGAATCCAACCGGCGAGCGCGGCGAAGTTGGGGCCGCTCGACGACTCGTTTCCGAGCGACCAGATCACGATGCACGCGTGGTTCTTGTCGCACTCGACCATCCGCGCGCCGCGGTCCAGAATCGCGCCGGTCCATTCGGGCAGGTTCGCCGGACGGTCCTCGATCAGCTCGGTTCCGTGCGCCTCGATGTTGGCCTCGTCGATCACATAGAGACCGTACTCGTCGCACAGCTCGTACCAGCGCGGCCGGTTGGGGTAGTGCGAATTGCGCACGGCGTTGAAGTTGAACCGCTTGATGAGGCGGATGTCCTCGAGCATCGACTCTTCCGTGATCGCCTTCCCTCGACGGTCGTCGTGTTCGTGACGGTTGACCCCCTTCAGAAGCACCGCGCGGCCGTTGACCAGGAACTGCCCGTCTCGAATCTCGACGTAGCGGAACCCGACCCGGCTCCGCACGGCGTGCAAGGCCGTTCCGTCGGGTCCGCGCAAGGTCAACACCGCCGCATAGAGATACGGCGTCTCGGCGGACCAGAGGCGCGGCGCGTCAACCGGCACCTCGATATTCAGATAGCGTCGGATCGCCGCCGGATCTTTCTTGGTCGGCGCGGCCAGGCTCTCGCGCACCGGCTCGTTGAAGACCCGTCGCCCTTCGGCGTCGTAGAACGCGAGTTCGACGGCGTAGTCGTTGGTCTCGGGCCGGATGAACGCTTCGATCTCGACGGAGACTCTCAACTGTCCACTCCGTCCATTCAGTCCACTCAGTCCATCCGCGTCGACTTCGGGCCGGACAAAAAAGTCCCGAATCCACAAATCCGGAACCGAAAACAAATACACGGACCGGAAGATCCCGCTGAGCCGCCACTGGTCTTGATCTTCGAGCCACGAGCCGCTGCACCAACGATAGACCCGCACCGCCAGCGAGTTCTCGCCCGCGCGAAGGAACGGCGTCACGTCGAACTCGGAAGGGCCGAACGAGTCCTCGCTGTAGCCGACCGGCTCGCCGTTGACCCAGAGATGGAAACCCGCCGACACGCCGCCGAAATGCAGAAACACCCGCCGACCCGTCCAGGTTTCGGGCACCTGGAACGTTGTCCGATAACGCCCGACCGGATTGTCCTCGCGCGGGAGCTTCGGGAAATCCCGGTAGGGGAAGGCGTAGCGCGAGCTGCGATAGATCGGCATCCCGTGCCCCTGCATTTCCCAATTGCCCGGCACGTCGATCGTGTCCCACGAAACGGCGTCGAACCCCTCGGCCTCGAACCCCTCGGGGGCCGCGTCGAGGTTGGGCGAGTATCGGAACCGCCAGCGCCCGTCGAGCGGGCGCACCCAAGGCGATTCCGACCCGCCGCGCAGAGCTTCGGCCTCGTCGGAGTAGGGGATCGCGTTCGCCCGAGCCGGTTGCTTGTTGCGCGCGAAAATGCGCGGGTCCTCGCAATCGGATAAGAACCGGTCGAGAATCGGATCTGTCATTCGGAAACCTTGTATCTACTCAGGATCGACCATTCTCTTCGGCGATAAACGAACAGGACCGAGAAGGCCCGAGTCGCGCAAGGGCCAGTCCGAGGCATCGAGAACGCCGCGCTGCCCGAGCCGAGCGATGTTGGCGTCGTGGAACTTCTTCCAGATCACCCCGCGCCGGTCCATGTCGGCGATGCGATTGGCGGCCAGATTTGTCACCTCGATCTCGAGCCGGTTCTCGCCCTCATGAAGGTATTCTCCCACGCGAACCCGGAACGGCGCACACCAAAGCGTCGCAACCCGCCGGCCGTTCACCGACACGCGAGCGCTTTCGCAAACCCGCCCCAGATCGAGTTCCCAATCGTCCGCGCCGACTCTCGGAAGTTGGAACGAGACGGCGTATCGTGCCGTTCCGCAGAACCGGCGACACTCATTGTCGTCGCGCGCCGTCCACGATGCAAGATCTGTCGTCGAATAGCCCGCCGGGATCGTCGGGCCTCCTTCGACAAACGCGACGTTCCAGCTCCCAGAGATTCGATTCGGCGGACCGTCGTCCGCGAAATACCTCCACTCGGACCGGCCGGGTTGGGGCGAGTCATAGGTCCGAAGAACGAGAGAACCGCCAGGTTGAACTTGCAGATACACCTCAGCACGACCGTCCGCGCTCTTTCGCGCCGACGCCATGCCCGCTTGACCCGAGAGCGGATCGAGAATCGCGATGGCCTCGGCGCGAACGCCCAATTCCGTCCACCCGTCGAAGGCCTTCTCGTCTTGATTGACGACGAAGTAGGAGAAACCTCCACCGCACGAACGACGGATGAAACCGATCCCGTGCTCGACCATCGGCTCGCGACGTGCCGCCGTAGAGCCTAGCATCGCGGCCAAATCGTCGCCCACAATCCAACGGCCTTTGCCGACCCGCGTCTCGGCGACGGCGCCGGGCCCAGGAATCTCGACGCCTTGGAACACCTCCCTCAATTGCGAACGGCGTTCCTCCAACCGGCATAGTCCAGGAACATCGTCCGGCAACGCGCGATGAAAGACGACGGTCGCGCCTTCGGAAACGAGCGTCTTCATCTTCTCGACCGTCTCGACCGGGATATGTCCGCTGTGCGGCACGACGAGAACGCGATACTCCGCTCCGCTAGTGGAAATGCCCGACTCGGACGCTTGGGCCTTCCTCAAAACGCGGTCCGACACGTAGTCCAACCCGTAACCCGCTTTGGCGAGCGATTGCGCCGCGCCGCCGAAGGGCGTACGGCAGAGCCAATCGTCCATGTTGTGGCACGTCAGCGGAACGAGCATTCCGTCGGGCGAATGCCAGATGTCGTGGATGGGGAAGTAAAGCAGGACGTCGTTGTCGGGACGCCCCGATTGAAGAATGGACTGCGAGCGCGCAATGTAGGCGTTGAATTCCGGCAGGTCGCGCCAGAGCGCACTGTTCAAACCGAAATCGGTCGACGCATAGAAGAGCCAACCCGGCCAGTCTTCGGAGGCGGGAGAATACGTCATCCCGTGAAAGAACACGTGATTGATCCCCGCGAGGAGAAGCGTGTCGAGCGGCGCCTTGGCGTCGGCCAGGGCGCCCTGGAAGTGCTCTCGAAGCCAGGTGAACGATTCCGACGAAGCAAGCGGTTTGCCCGCAACATGCGCCGCCGACGAAGCGAACTTGAAAAGAAGCGGTTCCGCGCGGCTTCCGAACACCTCGGTCTCCGGAATATCGGCCGCCGCATAGAGATCGACCAGATTGCCGGGCGATCCGTGCGCTTGATTGCGCGAGCGGCTGCCGCGCGCGTGGGTCCACTCGGTCCACGGGGCGATAAAGCGCTCGAGGAGAAGATCGGCGACCGTTTCGCGATAGTCGCACTTGACGCGGGCGATGCAATCCTCGGCTCCCATCCCCATCAGCTCGGCAAGATAGAGCCGAAGATCGTATCCTCGTCGAGCGAGAAACTCATCGAACAGATCGTCCGTCCAATCGGCGCCGAATACTTCGTACGAATCGTTGAAGAAACATCGCAGCGCTCGGGTGCGCTGCGCAAACGCCTCGTCGAAACGTGCCAGGTATCGGTCGAGCGCCCGGCGAGAGAAATGATCTGCCGCCCAGCCTTCGCCTCCCAGACCGGCCCGTTTGACTTTCTGCCCCGTCCATCCCCTGAAGACGGCGCGAAGCGTCCACGTCGCCCCCTCGGGCGCCTGCCAGTCGAGTCGGTCCGAAGAAGAAACGCGTTGCGTCAGGTCAAGGGTCTCGCCTCGATCGGAAGACGCCATGAGAACCCGAAGCGGAGCGTTTCGTCCGATCTTCTCGTCGGGACACACAAGAGGCGATTCGAGACGTTGTCCCGGTCCGACGGTGAACTCCGCGAAAACGGCCTTCGCCGCCGCATCGTCGGGAAGCACATTCGGTCCGCCGAACGGCCATCCCATCCCCTCGATCATATCCACACCCAGTCCGAGACGGCGCGCTTCGGCGACGGTGTGATCCAACATCGCCAACCACTCCGGCGAAAGGTATTCGATGTAGCGGTCTTCCCATCCCTTCGCGCCATAGATCGGACTGATCTCGACGCCGCCCAGTCCGGCGTCGCGATACGCTTCGAGGTGGCGCGTAATGTCGCTCTTCTCGACGGCGCTACCCATCCACCACCATCGCGTCCAAGGTTTGTGTTCGTTGCGCAGTTCGGGCCAGAAGGCCGGCGATGTGGAATTCATGGGAAGATTGTCTCCGTCCCCCTCCCCCGCCAATAGACGGCACGCGGTTAGAAAGCATGCGGTCAGAAAGCAGGAGGTGGCGCAAACTCGAGGGCGCGGTCTGTATCTCATTGAAGCCGTTCTCCCTAGAAGAACGGGACGAGACAGGACTCTACTAGCGAACGCGTCCGAAGCGAGTCGAACCCGCCGCGGGGAGGACTTCAGCCTCGGCGCGCAGTCTCGGAAGACAAGGTTATGGCATCGAATTCGAAATGGCGAGTGGAATGTGTGCGCCCCAAGCGGAGGATTGGCCGGCGGATTGCCGCCGTCTCTCTCTCGCTAGAATCGGGCATCCATCACGCCCGTCAAGTAGGGTCTGCCCAGCAGAACCATCGCGACCGAGTGCAGAGTCCAGAAGACCGAGGCGAACACGGTGCCCATGATCATCCCCAGAAAGACCGGCCGGGCGGAACGGTAGACCCGGGCGCCGCCGTAGCGCAGAATGAGCGCCTTGAGCAGCCATCCGATGAAGATGCTGTGCCAAGCGCGCTTGGACCACCAGACGTTGGCCATGAGCAGGCCGATGGGATGGAGCGGCCAGCGCGGGATTCTGAGGCTGAGCCACTCGAGAAGACCCGCCAGGCCGACCCCGAAGGCGATGTGGGCCTTCTGATTGTAGAGCGGCAGATCGACTCGTCCGTGCATCCAGGCCTGGATGTCCGTGTGGGCATTGTTGAACACGCCGGTCCCCCAATTCGAGATCGGATGCTCTCGCCCGTCCAGCGTCATGCTGTGATGGTACGTAGCGGTGAGGGACGCCGCGCCGCAGACGACGAGCCCCACGACAAGGCACCCGATCAGGACCGGAACCAGGCGCGAGCGATAGCGGGGAGACGCCTTCTCGTCGAGCGCCATGGCCTGGGTCGCCATGGCCGCCGGGCTCAGGATCGACGAGACGGGGAACAGGATGGCCGTGACGATGGCGAAGTAGAGCGTGTTGTAGCCCAGCCAGCCGATCGGGGCCAGCTTGACCAAGCTGATCTGGTACGCGCAGTCCAGCCGGACGAACGGCATACCGGTTTCGCAAACGATGCGGGCGATCAGGAGCGAGATCATGAACCCGAAGGCCGTGAAGAAGACGGACCAGAGGATGGGGACATGCCCGACATAGGTGAACCAGCCGATCATGATTGCGCAGCCGGAGAGGAACGCCAGCCCAGCCGTCCGATCGCGGCGGTCCTCCTCCGAACGGGCGCGCGTGAAAGAACAGCGCAGGACGCGGAACCAATGCGCGCGTCCCAGCCAGAGGATCGCGGCCGTCATCGCCAACATCGCGCCCATCCGGTGGTCGGTCACGACGCTCTTGTAGTACGGTGGCATGTAGGATTTTACGATGGCTTCATGAAGTCCATACGCGAAGGCAAAGAACCAGATGGAGAAGCTGATCCGCGTGGGCATAAAGAACGTGACCCCGATCATGATGAAGAGCAAACGCCCCTCGACCATTTGATAGGGCAGGCTGCCCAGAAAGCCCTCGGTGAACAGTCCGCGCAGGTTCCACGCCAAGGGGATGCGCGGTATTCTGTCGGGGTAGTAGTACTCGAACCCCTGGAGAATGAACAACAGCAGGACGGCGCCGGCCGATCCCCAAAACAAGCCGCTTCGAAACAGCGGCGGGAAGAGACGGCCCGGTCCCGGAGGGGCGATGAGCGACCGATAGGTCTCGAGGAGAGGGAAAGCCAGGCGTTCGTTGCGCCGCCATTGAGGATAGACGATGGCGGCCATACCGATCGTCATCAGCCAGCATCCCAAAAGGAGCGGGGCCCATCCCAGTAGCGGCGGCCCCCAGGCTCCCCAGGGAATGGATTCGCCCGGGAGCAGCTCGTGGACGAAGCGCGCGGTGACGTCGGTCGATTTCCCGAGTCCGATCGGATCGGGGAACAAGAACGAGGGTAGGTCCATCTGCGCGTAGGCCTCGGCCAGTTGGCCGTTGCTGCTCACGTCGAAGGGAACGTAGCCCAGGACGTGGGGCAGCCACGCCATCAGCCCCTGGCCGCCGATCACACACGCGATAAGCATGACGGCCGCAGCCAAGGCCAATTGGCGCGACGAGAACATCCAGCGTGGATTCAGCAGGCGCAAGACGGGGTTCAAGACGATCGCGAGCAGCAGGATGCCTATGAGGCCGGCCTGTGGAAGGTAGCCGTTGACCAGATCCGTGACCCGCATCACGTAGTTCACGTACGGGATCGCCCACCAAATGCCGACGGCGCCCGCCAAACCCGTGGCTACGGCGGCCAGCGCCCGTGCGGCGGTCAAACGCTCTTCGGCCATCTCACGCTCTCTCGGTCTAAAACGATTCGTCGCGGCGAAGCGAACGTGGGCATTCCTCTTCGAATTCGTCGCGCCCTGAGGCCTTGAGCGCGGCCCACGGGAACGAGACGGCGGCCCGCGTAGCGGGCGACTCAGTACGCGTCCATGATGCCGGTTACGTAGGGCTTGTCGAGCAGAACCATCGCAACCGCGTGTAAGGTCCAGAAGATCGAGGCCAACACGGTCCCCATGATCATCCCCAAGAAGACCGGCGCCGCCGCGCGGTAGAGCCGTGCGCCGCCGTAGCGCAAGAGCAGAATCTTGAGCAGCCAGCCGATGCAAATGCTGGTCCAGGCTCGTTCGGCCCACCATGTCTTCACCATGAGCATTCCGATCGGATGCAACGGCCATCTCGGCATGGTCAGGCTCAGCCGTTCGAGCGCCACGGTGAGCGCCGCGCCGAAAACGATATGCGTCTTCTGATGGTAGAGCGGCCGGTCGACGATCCCCCTCGCCCAGGCCAGGATGTCGCGGTCCCCGTTGTCGAACACCGTCGTCCCCCACGACGAAACCGGCTGCTCGACCCCGTCCAGTGTCACGCTATGGTGATACGAAGCGTTCAGGGCCGCCATGCCACCCACCACAAGCCCGACCACAAGACATCCGATGAACAAGAGGGAGAGCCGCGAACGGTAGGTCGGTCCCGCCTTCTTGTCCAGCACGACGGCTTGGGTTGCCATCGCGGCCGGACTGATTCCCGACGACACGGCGAACACGATCGACGAGACCACGGCGAAGTACAACGTGTTCGGCCCCAACCAACTCGCCGGCGCCAGCTTGACCAGACTGATCCGATACGCGCAGTCCATTCCGGCGAACGGCAGCCCCGTCTCGCACACGACCCGCGCGATCAACAGCGAGATCATGAAGCCGAATCCCGTGAAGAACACGGCCCAGAACACGGGCACGTGAACCACGACGGCGAACCAGGCCGTGACGATCGCGCACCCTAGCAGGAAGGTCAGACCCGCCGTTCGATCGCGCCTGTCGTCCTCCGACCTAGCGCGCGAGAACGAACACCGCAACACGCGAAGCCAGTGCGTGCGTCCGAGCCAGAGGATGATGGCCGTCATCGCCAGCATGGCCCCCATGCGGTGGTCGGCCACCGAGTCGCTGTGGTACGGAGGAAAGAAGTTTTTCGCGATCGCCTCGTAGAACCCATAGGCGACGATGAAGAACCAGATCGAGAAGCTCGCGCGGGTGGGCATGAAGAACGTCGCGCCGATCACAATGAAAAGAAGACGCCCCTCGACCAGAAAACCCGGCAGGCTGCGCAGAAACCCCTCGGTGAAGAGTCGCCGCATGTTCCAGCCGAGCGGGATGCGCGGGACGTGGCCGGGATGATAGTTCTCGAAACCCTGGAGAATGAAAAGAAGAAAGATCAACGCGGTCGAACCGACGAACAAGCGGCTGCGGAACAAGGGCGGGAGAATTCGCCCCGGTCCGGGCGATTCGAGAAGCGGTTGATAAACCTCCAGAAGCGGGAAGGCCAGGCGTTCGTTGCGGCGCCATTGCGGCAAGACGATCGCGGCCGTCCCGATCATCAACATCCAGCAACCGATCAAGAACGAACCCCAGCCCCACAGAGGACGAAACCACGCCCCCCACGGAATCGATTCGCCGACCGGCAGCTCGACGAGAAAGTAGTCCACGACACTCGACGAAGTCCCCGCGCCCAACGGCGCCGGAAACAGGTACGCGGGCAGGTTCATCTGGGCGTACGCCTCGGCCAGCGTGACGTTTCCGCTCACGTTGGCCGGGATCTTAGCCAGAACGAACGGCAGCCACCGCATGAGGCCGTGTCCGGCCGTCGTGCATGCGATCAGCATCACGCCCACGGCCAGAGCCATCTGGCGCGACGACAGACGCCACTTCTCGTTGACCGCGCCCAGCAACGGATTCACGATCCCGACGAGCGCCAACACGCCGATCAGCGCGCCCTGAGGAATGTACCCTTCGGTCAGGTCCGTCGCCCGCATCACATAGTTGACGTAGGGCGTCGCCCACCAGATCCCCGCCGCGCCAGCCATTCCCACGCCCAGTGCGACGCAGAAGCGTATCGAGGTGAATCGCCCGTCAGGGATCGAGGGTTGTCCGTTCACGGCGCTCTCTCGGGGTACGCTTCTCTCCGCCGTGCGACGAGCGCAAGGCATCGCGGTGCAAGTTTAGTGAAAGACTCCACCGAGCGCGAGGGTTTTCCCTTCCGCTCCGCCCACCCCGGTCGGACACGAAATCGGGGGACACGAACCGCCCGCGATTCGCGTCCCCCGGTTGTGTTTGGAGTCCTGCCCGATCCGACATCCGGTCGGGTCGGTTCGACCGATCACCGGTCGTGAATCGCCCAATTCTCCACCCCGGCCTCAGGCGGCGCCGGGTTGATGTTCGTATCGAAGGACCAGAGCGTACCCACCTTGATCCCCGTGGCGTTCACCTCGTCCACGCGCCAATAGTAGGTCGTGTCGGACGTGAGCGCCCCCGTGTCGAACTCCGCATCGCCCGGGGTAGCGGGAGCCATGTCGGGAGGATTCGACGTGCCGAAATAGACCGAATGGGTGGTCGTGTCGCTTCCGGGGGTCCAGGTCAGAGTCAGCGACGGCACGGTCACGTGCTCCGCGCCGTTGGCGGGGTACGGGCTGCCGGCCTGACCGGGCCGCCCGGTGATCGGATCCCACGAGGTGCTTCCGCCAAGCACGTGCGACGCATCGCGCATCTGAGCCGCTTCGGAGTCGCTGATCTGGCGCGAGACCGCGTTGCGGCCGCTCACGTCGAGCGGGGTCCCGACCAGGTTGGCGCTCTGGTATTCCCACCACCGAACGGTCGAGGGAGACCCGGCGGGCCATCCCAGCGCGGGGATGTGCGCGTCCATCTTGCAGTTCACATAGGCCACGTGGCTGTATCTGTAATCCCCCGAGTCCGTGCGAGCCAGGTAGTGACCAGTGATGGACCCTTGGCGGGTGAGCGTGCAATCGACAAAGACGGTTCCGTACGCCGAAGCCCCGTTGCGCGCCCAACAGTTGTACCCCGGGTTTAAAGCCTTGATCTCGCAGTTGTCGAAATAGCCGATCCCAGGTCCCCAGACGAAATCGGTGTCGCCCTCGATATAGCAGTCGTAGTAATAAGAGGTCTTGCCGTAGTAGAGCGTGTCCTGATAGCTCTTCAGATCGCATCCGAGGATTTTCGTGCGATAGCCGTCGGATCGCAACGCTTCGGCCTGGCTCACGTCGTCGGGAGTCGTGTTGTGCAGGGTCAGATTCTCGAACGTCCAATCGTTCGAGTTGTAGAGCCGGATCATGTGGCGGTTGGAGTTGATGTCGGCGTTGTTGGGATACGCGATCACGGTTCCGGTCCGGCTGGCGCCGTGCACGGTGATGTTATGCTTGTTGGAAACATAGACGATCTCGTCGTACATGCCGGCGTTCATCGTGAAAGTGCGGGGCGTCGTGTTCCCCGAGGCGATCCAATCCGCCGCTCCCTGGAGTGTGCAGAAATCTCCGGTCCCATCCGCCGCGATCGTCAGGTCGGCGCCCGTGGCGGGCGGCGTGGACTTGACCGTGAAACGCCACGACGAGGTGCCGGAGATTCCGGCGAAGCCCGGGAAGACGCCCGAATCGACGTTGACGTAGTACTCGGTGCCGTAGGCGAGCTTCTCGTTGCTCGTGCCGGTGCTCGTGTTGTGAAGGGTAATCACCGCCGTGTTGCCGCGGATGAGAATGTGGTAGTAGTTGAATGTCGCGCCGCCAATCTTGCGCGACGAGAACGACGAAGCCGCGTCGATCGTGTCGACGACCGAGCTGTCCGAAGCCTTGTAGATGGCGATCGCGCCGGAAGAGCCCAGAGTCGGCGCGGAATTGAAGGTGATGAGTAGGTGCGTGTCTTGGCACTGGTTCGTGGCCCCGTTCGCCGGAAAGAGGCTCGTCAGGGTCAACGCCCCCCACGTGAGGGAAGGCGCCGCGCCCAGAATCGCCACGGCAAGGCAGAAAGTCAGGACTCGCCGGATTCTCGGCGGGCTCTCGGAATGGTGAGTGTTCGCGGGGAGCATGAAGTGTTTCCTCCTTGTTTCAGTTGCCCCGCCGATGAAGCGAAGAAACGTTGTTTTCCGGTTTCGTATAGTCGACGTGTTCCGTCGGAATCGTCCCGTTCAAGAACTCCTCGACGTTCGTATACCCGTCGCCATCCTTGTCGGCCGGACCGTCGGACGCGTCGTTCGCGTTCAGTCCGTATTTCGACTCCCAGGCGTCGGGCATGCCGTCGCGGTCCGAGTCTTCCACGGCGGGCCCCGACCGCAACTCGGGGTAGCCGCCCACGTCGGAGGGCCGGTCGATGATGCGTCCCGTGCCGCTCGTCACATCGTCGATCACTCGGCGATCGACGCCGTCGCGCGCGGGAAGAGACGCCCCGACAAAGGCCAGAACGTCCCCGTACGCCTCTTCGGCGGTCTGGGTGCGGACCGCGGGAGCGGGAAAGGGCTCGTCGGAACGGAGGTACGCCCCTCGAACCCCGTCGTTCCAGTTGTCCTCCGTGGTCTCGGGGAATCCGTAAACGAAGTTGTCGGCCACGTACAGGCGTTTGGTCGGCTGACCGTTCTTGTCCGGCATGCCACGCACGATTTGCGACCGGGTCGATTCGAGCGTCGAGGGACCGTACTTGTAGTAGTTCGCCACGACGTTGACCCGTCCGGTGGGATTCGTGTAGGCGCTTTCGTCTCCCCAGTTGTAGATGACGTTGTTGCGGTGATCGGTGATGTCCTCGTCGAAGGTGTAGGCGAACTTGGGATGGCGGGTCAGGCACGAGTGGATCAGGTTGTGGTGATAGGTGCTCTGACCGCCCCACAATCCTCCCATCGAGTGTCCTCTGTAGTTGAGCCCTTCGCCGATCATGCACCATTGGATCGTCACGCCGCCGTTCGAGTACCACGAGGCGCACTCGTCCACGCCCCAGGAAATCGAGCAGTGGTCCAGAATCACGTTTTTGTATCCCGTCTTCTGCCTCTTACGCTTCGTGATGTTGAACGTGTCGGATTTGAGGTTGTGCTTGTCGCCCAAGCGAAATCTCAGGTAGCGCACGACGACGTTGTCGGCGTAGATCGCCGTCGGATAGTCCCGCACGCAGATTCCGTCGCCGGGCGCCGTCTGCCCCGCGACGGTGATATCGGGTTGATCGATCCGGAGTTGCGACTCGAGGTCGATATAGCCCGCCACGCGGAACACGACGATCCGCGTCCCGGTCGTAGTGACCGCCTCGCGCAGGCTTCCGGGACCGTGGTCGTTGAGGTTCGTGACCTCGATCACTCGACCGCCGCGCCCGCCTGTCGCTTCGGCGCCGAAGCCCTCGGCCCCGGGGAAAACGGGGATGCCTCCTCTCACGGGCTGGATACACATAAACAGCAGACTCAGGAGTAAACCGCATTTTCTTGTCATACGACATTCTCCTTCGACGAAAAGTTGCACCGTCGCCGGTCCGCCTCGGCCGTCGCTCAGGGTAGCGAGACGACGAATCGAGGCGCGCGGCCGGCCTGACATGCGAAAACCGCGCCTCCGTTCAGATCGATCTTCCTGGGGTCTCCCCCGATCGAGCTCGGCGCCTTGAACACCAATCGGTCCGATCCGCTGCCCGAGGCATACTCCGCGCGATCGCCCGATTCGAGAACGAGCGCGGGCGCGCCTCGGACCGTCGCGTCCTCTTCAAGAACCATTGTGTAGAGATCGCCCTCGCGCGTGACGCACTTGATCCCGACCGGGTCCGCGCATTCGGGGTTCCACTCTCCGGCGAACGTCCAGGCCGCCGTGATCCGGTCGGGAGTCGGACTGCCCTTGGCCGTCGAGAGGTTGTCGGCGAACCACGGCAAGTCCCCCTTGTCGCCATGGCAGTTAAAGAAGTAGTAGCGATCGCCGAAGAGGTTCGGCGCGTCGCGATGCGGCTCGGTCGGATACGTCACGCGGAAGATCGGCTTGTCGGCCATCCGTTCGGAGAACGTACCGTCGAGCAGGTAGAACTGGGCGTCTTTGTGGCGGCGTCCGAGGGCGAACCCCTCGACCCCGTCGAACCGGCAGTTGCGCAGGACGAACTTCTTGTCTTCGTCCCCCTGGCCGTCGTGCCAGATCGCGGCGCTGCCCCTTCTCGTCTCGTAGAAATCGCAATCGACAACGTAACACCACCCGCGCGGGCAGACGAAATCGACCGCGCCCTTGAATGAACAATTCGCGTGGTAATACACCCCTCCGCCGTGACGCCAGAGCGAAACCGTGTCGGCGCCCAGGCTCAGAACGTCGCAGTCGACGATCACCGTCCGGTCGCCGCGTCCGAAGACGGCGAAGGCGTGCGGCCCGACCTCCGGCTGGGTGTTCTCGACGGTCAGGTTCTCCAGAATCGCGTCGTCGCCCTCGATGTTGACGACCCCTCGGCCGATGTCGTCTTCGTTCTTCGAGAAATCGCTCGCCAACTGCGAGTATTCGATCCGAGTCCCTTTGCGACTTTCGCCCCGCAGCGTGACGCGGCTCGCGTCGATTCGGATCTTCTCGTTGTACACGCCGTTGCGGACGAGAACGACGATCCGTTCCGCGTTGTCCTTCGGGATGGACTCGACGGCGGCCTGGACCGTCGTGAAGTCCCCGGATCCGTCCGGAGCGACGACGATATCGGCGGCGAGAGAGGGCGAGGACGAGCCGCCGGAATCGCCCGCCCCTCCGATCATCGCGCAACCGGCCGCGAGCCCCAGGGGTATCAGCGACAGAAGCACGCAGTGTCTTTTCATCGTCTCGGTCTTCCTCCTCCGTTCAGATGCACCTGTCCAGGCGCCTTTCGAAATCGCGAAGATAGTCGCGCCGCCACATGTTGATCGTCCGCGCCCCGCGGAACCGAACGCCGTCCGTGGACATCTCGGCGAACGACGGCGAGGGGTCGTCCTTCCACCAGGCGGGACGGTCCGAGTCGCGAACGAACCGTCCGCCCCAACTCTCCGACTCGGGATCGTCCGGGTCGCCCCTGAGAAGATACGCCACGGTCGGGGTGTCGGCCATCTTGATGCGGCCGTGTCGCAACGACGCGAAACGATCGCCCAGCGCCCCGTGCCCTTTGGCATGGGTCTCGACGAACGCGCCGTTCTCCAAATCGCCCTCCTGGTCGCCGCCGATGTACCACCCGCGAAACGTCGTCTTGTCGTAGATCAGCCAAAGATCCCGGAACTCGAAACGCACATAGTCGAAGGCGGTCTGGTCGCTCTCCTCGTTCGTTCCCGCGATGAAGTGCACTCGAATGCGCGGAGCGATGTCGGGCGCATCGTGGAGCGCCTGGGCCAAATCGGTCATCGCCCCCCAAACCAACACCCACAGGGGACGCGGGTCGTCGCGGCGGGCGCACTCGACAATCCATTTCGAACCTTCGGTCGGGTGGTCGACGCCTTGGCGCGGCGACGGGGCGCCCGCCCCTTGCTTCACGACCGCGCGCAGCGAATCCGGCGTCGGATAACGCGGGGAATGCCCCGCCAGTTTCGCATAGTCCTTTTCGTACACGTCGATCGCGTCGAGAAAGTCCTTCGCGCGTCCCGCGCCCGGGGGAGACGACACGAATCCCTCGGTGTCGAACAGGTCCGCGTAGAGAAGATAATGCACCAGCGACTGCGCGTCGTCTTCGTCCCGGCCTCCGATATCGGACAGGACAAGTACCCGGTGTCGTTCGCCGTCGAGCGCGCCGCCTTTCGGCGATTCGGACGAGTTGGGCTTCGCACGATCATCGGTCATCTTTCCGCGCCTCGCGATCTCACCCTTCGAGTCGTCCCTCGATGCGTGCGAGGGCGTCGGACCGGACGATCTCGCGCCCGTCGGCCAATACGCGCAGCCCTCGGCCTTCTTCGTAGTGCGTCCCGTCGCGGTCCCACACGATCGTCAACGTCCGTCCGCGATAGGGAACGCCTTCGAGACGGAACCAGTCCCACGCGTCGGCGGGAATCAACGGATCGATCTCGACCACGTCGTCGTCGCGGGGACACAACCCGACAAGACCCGTGATCGCGAGATCGCAAAACGTCGAGTGGTTGTAGTAGCGGCTCCGCGGGTTGTCGCCCTTGAGCCATTCGCCCGTCACCTCGTCGTGGTACTCGCCGATGTAGGGCTTGCCGTTCTTCTCGTGCGAACGGGCATAGGTCAGGAGGGCGTCGAAGTAATCCTTGCGGGTCGCATTATCCTGTTTGTAATGGCGCAGGACGTTGGCCAGAGCCCCCAGGGTCTGGCTCGTCGCGAACGGCCAGACCGCGCCGTCCCATTCGCAGTCCCCCACGCCGTGGCTGCGGAACAGCGGATGACGTCGCTCGGCCGTCGTCAGGCCCTTCGGGGCCTGGAATCCCTCGGGATCCAGTATCTCTCGCCACGCCTCTTCGCGACCCGCCTCCGGAAGGTCGAAGCACCAAGGGATGAAGCCGATCGCTTCGCGCGCGTCGGAAAGTGTCCCGTCTTCGAACCGCACCTTGTAGAACTTCGCCTGCGGGTCCCAGAGATGTCGCTCGACCGCGCGCCGAATGCTCTCGGCTTTTGCCCGAAACCGCTCCGCAACGTCGTCGCGCCCCGCCATCTCGGCGACGCGGGCGATGGCGCGGGCGTTGGCGAACATATAGCTGCCGATCGTGGGACGGGCGTTCTGCGCCTTGCGCGAGCCGCTGATCGACTCCTCCATCCCGTCGCGCACGTCGAACTGCCAGAACAGGCCGTCGGGCAGCCCCTTTTCCTCTTCCCATTTCTCGTAGTCGCGCACCAGATCGTCGAGAAGGCCCACAACGAACTCCCGATCGCCGTCGACCAGGTAGCGACCCCAGAGGGCGTCGGCCACCCAACTGCTGTACTTGTGGAAATGAGGCTGAGGACCGCCTTCGCTCCCTCGGAACCAGAACATCGTGTACTGATCCAAATACCGCCGGTCGCGAAGCCAGCGCCCTTCGGCCAGGTGAAACCCGGTGGCGCAGCTCACCGTGTTGTGGACCCCCGCGTGACGGACCGGAAGAATAAACTCGGTGATCACGAATCCGTCGGGCGTCTCCTTGATGTGTTTGCGAAACGTCCACCAGCGGAAGTAATAGACTCTCTCGAAATCGCGGTCGGGACACTCGAACAGAGGAACGTTCTCGCGAATCCACTCGAACGACCGGGCGTTGGGGATGAGGTTGACGACGTCTTCTTCCTCCATCCCGTTAAAGAAATCGATGTGGCGTTTGAACTCGACAGGTCTCATAACGCGGGTCTCGGCGTCTCCCGGAAATCGGCAATTTGCGCGGCCCGGCGGCCGCCTGTTACCGGTGAAGCGAATTCACGTTGTTCGCCGGGTTCGTGTAGTCGACGAACTCGTCCGGATCGGTCCGGTTCATGAGCTCTTCAAGATTCGTGTAGCCGTCGCCGTCCTTGTCCTGCGCGCCGTCGGCCGGATCGTCGGGGTCGAACCCGTGTCTTCTCTCGTAGTCGTCGTCCATTCCGTCGTGATCCGTGTCGGGGAGAGGATCGACTTCCTGCAACTCGGGCCAACCGCCGACGTCGTCTTGCGAGTCGATGATACCGGTCTTGCCGCCGAACCAGGTTTCCCCGTAGGGCGCGTAACCGGTGACGACCGTCTGGACGATGCGTTCGTCGTATGCGTCGCGTTTCGGAAAGATCGCGCCCGCGAAGGCCAGAACCGTCTCGTACGCCTGTTCCGCCGACTGCGTCTGGACGGGCGCCGCGGGGAAGGGGACGTCGACGCGAATCTTCTCCTCGGGAAAATCGCCCTGGACGCCCCCAGCCCAGTTGTCGGCGGTGATCTCGGGAAACCCCCAGACGAAGTTGTCGGCGATATAGTAACGTCCGCCCCAGAGGGGTTCGCCGGTGAGGGAGTCTTCGCGGGTGCTCGGGCCGAAGATGCGAGCCTTGACCCCCGGTATGGTGGCCGGGCCGAACTTGTAGTAATTCGCCACGATATTGATGGGGGCCTCCTCGCCGCCGTAGGCGCTGTTGAAACCCCAATTGAAGATCACGTTGTTGCGGTAATCGACGTTCTCTTCGCTCGCGAAGCGGGGATTGCGACTCGAGTGCGACGCCAGGAGGTTGTGGTGGTACGTGCCGTTGTGCCCGCCCCAGATGCCTCCGTACCCGTGAGGCCCCTTGGCGTGCTTCGACTTGCGCAGACTCTCGGCGACCAAGCACCATTGAACGGTCACGTTCTCGTTGCGGTAGAACGAAACGCACTCGTCGATGCTCCAACAGGCGGAACAATGGTCGATCATGATGTCCTTGTGGTAGCGCCCCCCGAGCGAATCCATCTCGCGGCCCGCCAGGTCTCCGGGCCGAATCCTCAGGAACCGGACGATGACGTTGTCCGCCGAAACCGACAACGCGTCGCGTTTCAGACAAATGCCGTCGCCCGGCGAGGTCTGGCCCGCGATGGTGATGCCGGGATTCTTGATGGTTAGTCGGCTCTTCAGGTCGATCGTCCCCGAGACGCGAAAGACCACCGTCCGCGTTCCGACGGCGTCGATGGCCTCGCGCAGACTGCCCGGTCCGCTGTCGTCGAGGTTCGTGACTTCGTAGACTTTGCCGCCGCGCCCGCCCGTCGTGTACATGCCGAAACCCTCCGCGCCGGGAAACGCCGGGATGCGGCCCTGCGCGTCGCCCGGTTTCCCGGAAACCGTCGCGCAGGCGGTCAGCAGCAAGAGGGACAGAAGCGTGGGGACAGATGCGATGAGACGATGATTCATGGTCGAGAGACTCCCTGTTCAAATGGAATTGCGATCCGTGAGGAAGAGGGCGTTCGAAAAGTCGGTCGGGGCCGATGGAAGAAGGTCTCTTCCCTACTAGAGAAACCAGACATCATGATTCCCGACCTTACACGATTCGCCGCGTCTTTTCAAGCCGTGGTTGGGCCGAGATCTCAGGAGAATTTTAAAGTCGCATCACGACTCTCAAGGTCGCATTGCGACACCGAAGCAGGGCGAAGCCTGAACGCCAAACTCGTTCAGAGTCCAGACTTCAGCCTGCCTCCGAATCTTGTTCCTTCTCCAGTCGAACGGCTTTGGAAATCTCCTGACCGGGTTCTTCTTTGAAGAATCCTCAGGAGGCGTTCTGAAGACAGAAACTCTCGACGGTTCCACCCCATTGTCGGACTTGTTCTTCTCTTCCGCAACACGCCGCACATGGCGAAATCCGCGCGTGGCGGAGCCTCCGGCCTCTCCAAGAATCTCGCAGATGTGCTCCAAGACTTTGACGCTCAACCCCAAAATGTCTTCCAACCGTATCCCCCTGGAGACCGTCCAGCCGCATAACTGATATAACAGGCCTTATACGCAAGGTTCCCTTCTTGAAGACGGAGATGAAACGAGAAGACCGCCTCATCGGCTAGGGGCCCCATTTTCGACTTGCGCCCGATGGGCGCTTCGTCTATAATCCCTCTTCGTCAAGAGTTTGGCGCCAGATTCACCATAGACTTCAGTTCGACACAGGAAGCCTACGCTCCATGTCCTCGCCTCCTGCGCAGCGCATCCTCGTCGTGGACGACGAACCCCAGGTTCGCGAAGTCCTCGCGACGATCCTTCGCAACGACGGCTTCGACGTGGCCACGGCCGCCGACGCCGACGAAGCGTGTCGGACGCTCTCGGCCGAGAGATTCGGCATCGTCTTCACGGACTTGCGCATGCCGTCGGGCAGCGGGATCGACGTCCTCAAACATATCCGCGAGACGGACATGAACACGCTCGGGGTGGTGATGACCGCCTACGGCTCGTTCGACTCGGCCATCGAAGCGTTTCGGGCGCATGCCTTCGACTATATCACCAAACCCCTCGACATGCAGGAGGTCCGACGCCTCGTCCACTCGGCCCTCGAAGTCCATTCCCGCCGTGCTCCCACGGCGCGTCCTCGTCTCAAAGGGGCCGTCCGCAACGGAATCGCCAAACGTCTGGTCGGCGCGAGCCCCCCGATGACCGCTCTGAACGAGCAGATTTCCACCGTCGCCGGCAGCGCCAGCACCGTCCTGATCCGGGGAGAGAGCGGCACGGGCAAGGAACTCGTCGCTCTGGCCCTCCACCACTCCAGCCCGCGGGCCGATCGTCCCCTGGTGCCCGTCAATTGTGGCGCGATACCCGAGGACCTCCTGGAGAGCGAACTCTTCGGACACGTTCGAGGCTCGTTCACTGGGGCGATGTTCGACCGCGTCGGACGATTCGCTTTGGCCAACGGCGGCACGATCTTTCTCGACGAGATCGGCGACATGAGCCCCCGCCTTCAGGTCAAGATCCTCCGCGTCCTCCAGGAACAAGAAGTCGAGCCCGTCGGTTCCGCCGACACGATCCAGGTCGACGTCCGGGTGCTCGCGGCGACGAACGTCGACCTCGAACGCGTCGTCGAAGAGAAGCGTTTTCGCGAGGACCTGTATTACCGGCTCAACGTGATTCCAATCCACGTGGCGCCGTTGCGCGAGCGAATGGAGGACATGCCTCTCCTGATCGACTACTTCATCGAGCGGTTCAACAAGATTCAGCCGCGCCGAATCGAACGCTTTTCCCCCGAAGCGATCGACGCTCTCATGCGCTACGCCTGGCCCGGAAACGTGCGCGAGCTCGAGAACCTGGTCGAGCGCATGACGATCCTCGCGAGAGGCGCCGTTGTCGAGTTGGGCGACCTGCCCGAGAAGTTCCTTCGCCCCGGAGCAACCCGCGCGAACGGCGCGGCGACCTGTTTCTCGCCTGACCGGTCGACCCGGGTCGGCGCGCCGGGCGACGGCTCCGCCCCATTCGACGCGGTGCGTCCCGGGGACGAGGGGCTGAGCGTGGACGAACGGCTTTCCTTCTCGTCCGACCCGCCCCCTTACCCCTCGCCCCCCGCCGAGGCGCCCGTCTCTCCCCTTGCGTTCCTCGAATCGGCGATGATCGGCGACGAAGGGATCGACCTGACCGGCCTCGTGGACAAGTTCGAGCGCAAACTGATTATCGAGGCGTTGGGGAAGAGCCAGGGGGTCCGTAGCCGCGCGGCCGACTTGCTGGGGATCAAGCGCACCACCCTGGTCGAGAAGATGAAGAAAAAGAAGATCGTCTACAAACGCGGGGAGTGAGACGAATACCAGGTTCTGTGTCGAATGGCGAATCCGAAACGCCACCATTACCTTCCGGAGTTCTACCTTGCCGGATTCTCTCGAAGCGACCTCGTTTGGGTCTTCGACCGTGAGAGGGAAGAGTGCAAGCGCCTTACCCCGAAGAACACAGCCGTTATCGGTCACTACTATTCAGTTGAAGACGAGCACGGGGAGAAGCATCCCGATGTCGAGATCCAACTGGCTAAGAAGGTTGACGGTCCAGCAGGAAGAATCATCGGCAAGTTAGAACGCGGAGAATCGATCGACGAGGCAGAGAAGAGAGCCCTATCGCTTTTCGTCGGCTACATGAAGAGTCGAGTGCCAGTCTTCGAACAATGGCACAACGACATCGTCTCGGCTGATCAGAAGAACTTGCTCAGGATGGCATTTGCAGACCCCGCCCATGCTCGTGCGAGCCTCGCGCGTCTGGAGTGCTTCACTGGTGAGCCAGCGTGCGCTTCCCCGGAGGAGATGGTCGATTTTGTTGCGAGGGATGAATACTCGATCGACGTCCCCCGGAATTCCTCCATTGAGACAATGTGTGCGGTTGCCGAGGAGGTCGCACATTTAGCCTCCCGAATGAACTGGTTCATTTTGCACGCCCCGGCAAGAAAGTCATTCATCACGACGGACTCGCCATTCTCGCTTTTTCCGCCACCCTCAGACAGGTGGCCCTCAGCCTTCCCCGTTGGTATTGGGACTCCCGGATCGGTCAAGTACTTGCCTCTCACCCAGACCATCGCACTTGCTATTGGAGACGCGGGAAACGCGCTCATGCATGAGCAGGCTAGTGATTCCGTGATCAGGGAGATAAACCTCGCTGTTGCACAACACGCCGTTCTTGTCATCGGTCGAGATGAAGCACTCGTCAGGAGCGTGGTTAGGGCGATGGGTCGGAGGTGTCCGTAGCTACGGCGCGCTATGTGCGCCCCAGTGCTTTCCCGGTGGAATTGAACCTGCCCCGCATCGGGAATCCGCAGAAGCGAAGAAGTCCCCTCTCTGCGCCCCCCGTTCCATTGCCACTCCTGGGGTCGCAATTCGCCGAGAATCAGAGTCGCATAGACCGCGACCCGGAATCGTCTCCGAACTACCTCGTGGAAGTCATCACCCTTCGGCGGTTCGTCCGATGCAAATGCTTGTTGCACGAAGAGTTGTCGTCCTCCAAACTCCTTCCAGATCTCGATCCTGAGCGCCGAAGGCGCGGTCTTATTACAGCCCCGGGCAACGCCCGGGGAGAGAGGCCACGGGAATACGGCGAGCCCTGTAGGGGCGTTCTATGGAAGCACGCGAGGGCACTCCTGCCCTTGGAGTAGAACGCCCCTACAGGGCTAGGGTAGACACGGAAATGTGCCTTCACCAGGGCGTTGCCCTGGCCTTTAGTAGGTGAGCCCTTCAGGCTCACGAACCGCCGAACGGTGGTGCGTGGGAGTCGCTGAGGAGAACCGTTGCGCCAGGTGCGCGCCGACCTCCCACACGTTTCCCGCGCCCATAGTGAGGAGCACGTCGCCCCGGTTGACGTTGTTGGCCAGGAACTGCTCGATCTCGGCGAACGACGGGATGTAGACCGCGTTGCCGCCGTGACCGACGATCTCGCGCACCAGATCGCGCGCGTGGACCATCTCGCGTTCCGTCTCCGAGTCGCGGACGAAATAGATGTCGGGCACGACCACCAGATCGGCGTACTGGAACGAACGGGCGAAATCCTTGAGAAGAAACCGCGTGCGGCTGTGCTGGTGCGGCTGGAAGACGGCGATCACGCGCCGTCCGCCGAAGTAGATCTTCGACGACTTGAGCACCGTTTGCACTTCGGTCGGATGGTGCGCGTAGTCGTCGACGATGCAAACGTCGTTTTCGTCGTGAACGATCTCGAAACGCCGCCGCACGCCCCGGAACTTCCCGACGGCGCGAACCGTGTCGTCGAGCGGGAACCCGAGCTGATGCACGAGCGCGATGGCGACGAGCGAGTTGACCACGTTGTGGCGGCCGAACACCGCCAGCTCGACGTCGCACGAAGCCGCTTCGGCGCTCGGAGTCGCGCCGACCTTGAGCCGATAGACGCTCCGCCCGCGCTCGTAGCGAATGTCGTGCGCCCAATAGTCCGCCTCGCGGTCCAGGGCGCAGGCGACCGTGCGGCACGGCGCCTCGCGGATGAAACGGGCGATGTTCGGGCTCGACGCGCCGTACACCAGGAGCCCGTCGGGAGGCAGGCGCAGGGCGAAATCGCGAAACGCCCCGATGATCTCCTCGAGGCCGCTGTAGTAGTCCAGGTGGTCTTCCTCGATGTTGTTGATGATGGCGTAGCGCGGCCAGAGACTCAGAAACGACCGGTCGAATTCGCACGCCTCGGCGACCAAGTACGCCGACGAACCCATGCCCGAGCCGCCGCCCAGCTGCGGCACGTCGCCTCCGACGACGAATCCCGGATCGGCCCCGAGCTCGCGAAGCGCCAGCGCCACCATCGCCGTGGTCGTCGTCTTGCCGTGGGTCCCGGCGACGGCGATGCCTTGGCGCGCGCGCATCAGGATGCCGAGCATTCGGGCGTATTTGACCAAGGGGATTCCGCGCACTTCGGCCGCCATGTACTCGGGGTTGTGCTTCGCAATCGCCGCGCTGGCTACCACAAGTTGCGCGCCCGAAGGGATATTCCCGCCATTGTGGCCGACGGCGACCGCAATCCCCGCCTGGCGCAGACGCGCGAGTGTCGCTCCGTCGTTCATGTCGGAACCCGACACCGTATATCCCATCGATCGCAAAGTCAGGGCGACGCCCGACATCCCGCACCCGCCGATGCCGATGAGGTGAATCGGTTTGTTCTGGTCCAGTTCTTCGAGTCGTTCGATCACGAGAGTTTCCCTTTTCGGTCGTCTCCGCGTTCAAAGACCTACCGATAGAGCATCCAGGATTCGGCGTCCACGGCGGTGACCGGCGGGGTCGGGGTCGAGGTGGGAGTCGGCGTCGGGGCCGCAGCCGCGATCTCGACGTAGCAGATGCGCGCCTCCGAGCCGCCCGTCGCCTGGCCGATCGTCAAACGCCCGTCCGCGACGCTCACTGTCGTCTCGTACTCGTCGTAGTGGTCCGCTCCGTCCGGGTCGGTCAGCGTCGTCCCTTCCACGTCGATCGTGTTGACCGCATTCACGGAGGAATATGGCGGTCCGAGCGGATCGCCGCACGCGACAAGCACGTCGTAATTGTCGTTGTCGAGCTGAATCTCCCAGGTCCGCGTTCCGTTTCCGAAGGTCACGCCTCCGTTGAGGCGCCGGTCTTCCTCGACCGGCACCATCGAGGTGCCGCTGTAATTCAGTTCCTCGCGCCAGAACGCGTTGCCCGAGTTCGACGCGTCCCACCCGTAGGTGAATCCCCCGCCTCGGTCGCCGAATGCCGCGCCGTAGTCGTTCAGGTAGCCGTACATCGTCGTCTTGCCCGACACGAGGAAGTTGACCTTCACCGTCTGGGTCAGGTCGTCCGAATAGACGTGACCGCCGTTCGGACCGGCGCCCGCGACCACAATCGCCGGCACGTCGGCCGCGGCGTCCAGAGTATAGGTGTAGGGGGGCGGCGGGACCGTCGTCGTGTCGCCCGACGACTCGGCGACGCCGGTCGTGTCGGGGTAGAGATTGCCGACGGCGCGGATAAGGCCCTCTTCCTCGTCGTGCGGCGTCTTGGACGACTTGAAGTAGCAGTTCTCGATCAACACCTGGGTGTTGGTCTTCGAGTTGTTGCAGTAGGACGTGATCCCCGTCCAGTAGTTGTTGAAGTGATGAACGCGCGCTTGTTCGTTGCGCGTGTTGCGCTGGTGGGTGTTGACGAACCAGGAATGATGAACGGTGATTCGTTCCGGGTCCTCCAGTGTGCCGACGCCGAATCCACACCCTTTGTTATGATACGAGAAGACACACCAGGAGACCGTGATGTAGCTCGAGGTAATCGTCGCGTCGAGGAGCCCGTCTCCGCCGCGATGGAGATGACAATGATCGATCCAGATGTGGTGCGACGTGCGCAAAGCGATGCCGTCGTTGTCGTTGTCCTTGCCGTCCCAGTCTCCCATGACGTACGAGTCCCGGATCGTCAGGTTCTGGAAGACGACGTTGTGAACCGTGTTGAGCGAAAACCCGCCGTAGAGAATCGTCGGATTGTCGCCGATGCCGACGATGGTCTTGTCCGACGCGACCGTGGCCTTCCTGCCGAGAGGCGACATCGCGATCGTCCCCTCGACCTGGATGACGTAGGACCCCGCGAGGCCGCAGTAGTATTCCAGCTCGGACCGGTTGTGAGCGGTGACGACGGTGCCCCCGGCGCCGCCCGTCGTGCCGTTCTGGCCCAGGGCGTCGACCGACGCCCAACCGATCGGACTCGAATCGAGCGTCCAACCCGCGCACGGGAGGGGCGAGAGTGTGAGAGCGATGAAAAGAGCGATAAACGGCGGAGCGGACACCGTCGTGGAGCGAAATCGAATTCCAAGCACCATATTGCGAATCTCCCTATCGATGCGAATCGGGCGAGGAACGTCCCGGAAACGTTGCCCATCCCAAAATCCAGGACGATGCGCCGCCTCGGCACGGGACCGCGCACCGCGGGCCCATGTCCAGATCCGAGTCTACCGCCAGAACGCAGACTCCGCAAGCGGACTGTATCGGATCGATCCACTCGGGTCTATTCGAATTGAGAATCCCCGCTCGCGAGAGTTATCATGCACCCCATGTTGAGATCGTCCCCGGACCGACGGCCCGGGGAGAGAAAGGACCCGGTAGAATGAAAACGAACGGATCGCTCGCTGTCCTTCTTTGCCTCGCCGCCGCTCTGGCGTGTTGCGGAGGCTTCACCGTCTTCGCCCAGGAATCGGCGCAGACCCCGACCGACGTCCTGGCCCCGGAGGACGCGCCGGAGCCATCGTCGGACGCAGCCGCCTCTCCCGAGATGCTCGAGGAACTCTCCAGAATGCTCGCCGCGGGGCGAAACGCGGACTCGGGACGTCCCGCGTCGTTCGACATCGACTTGGCCGACCTCAAGCGGCAACACCAGAACGCCCTGGTCAAAATCGAGTTCACGGCCATCGAGAATCTCGAAGAGACCAAGATGAACCCGACCAAGAGCGAACGCTACTACTCGGACGACGAGCCGCCTCACGGGACGGGGTTCTTCATCGGCGAGTCCGAGATCCTGACCAACGCCCACGTCGTCCAGGAAGCCCGACGCGGGAGCATCCGGGTCAAGAGTCCGTCGACCGGCAACGTCGAGTTCAAGGCCGAAGTCCTCGGCATCGGCGGGTCGGAGACGATCGATATCGCCTTGCTCCAGCTGCCCGAGGACGAGGTCGTGCGATTCAAGAAGCGCTCCGGCCTCGACCAGATCCCCTATCTCGAGCTCGGCGATTCCGACACCGTACGCCAAGCCGACCCCCTGGCGATCTTCGGTTATCCGCAATCGAGCGACGAACTCAAGATCATCCAGGCCAAGGTGACCGGGAGGCAGTATCTGAAACTCGGAGGCGGACGGTTCGTCTGCGGACACCAGTTCATCGAGGTCGGACCCGGAGGCGTCGTCCTGCCGGGCAACAGCGGCGGACCCGCGCTCGACCGGGAAGGGCGCGTGGTCGGCATTCCTTCGCGCGCCGCATGGCGCGGTTCGCAAGGATGGCTCATCCCGTCGAATGTCGTCCAACATTTCCTCGACGACATTCGCGGCAACGAACAAGGACGGAAACCGCTCGAGCTTCCCAAACTGGGAATCACCGTCACGGAAAACTTCGCCGGCACCGGGGTCTGGACCGGCGCGCCCGAGGATTGCGTGATCTTCGAGCTCGGCGTCGTGGTGCTCGAGGTCATCCAGGGGTCGTTGGCCGACCAGTGGGGAATCGAGCCGCGCGATATCGTCGTCGGTTTCGCCAACCAGCAGAAGGGCCTTTCCTGCGCTCTCGATTTCCAGGGCTACCGCGTGACGACGGGAAAGATGAAACAATGGCCGTCGCAAGAAACCGATTCGACCGACGCGGACGAAAACGGCGCCGAACCCGCCAAGCTTCATCTCTCCGAAATGATCCTCACCTCCGACGTCGACGACGACATCACGCTCTGGTACGTGCGAAAAGGAGAGAAAGGAATCCGGACACTCGAAAAGAAGCTCGAATACGTTCAACCCGTCCCGCTCGCTCACCAAGGGACGTTCGAGAAACCGACGTTCGATCTTTGGGGCGACTTCGTCGCGCAGGATTTCGACGACTACAACGTCCCGCTCTTCGAGATCCCGCCTCAGGAGATCCTGGACGGCGGAGTCCTGGTCACGTTCGTCGAACCCAACAGCCTGGCCAGTCGGCGCGGCATGGATCCTCGACATCGATCCACCTACGGTTTCGCCTTCGCGTCCGGCTACGAGCCGATGACCCGATGGACCATCATCGAAACCGTGAACGAGAAACCGATCAAGAACCTGATGGAATTGAAAGACGCGTTACGCGATGCGGAAGAAGTGTTCGAGAAGAAACAGAAGTCGCCCGACTACGATCCGGCGAAACGCATCCTGATGAAAGAACGCTACGTCGAGATCGGATTCCGCACCAACACAAGCCAGGGCGACGTCCTGCACCTCCGACCCGCTTTCCCGATCGACGAGGCGCTCGAATGTCGCCAAGGGTTGACTCTCGAGTAAACAACCGAAGCCCTGGCCTTCTACATGACTCTGATCGTTGGCCTTAGCCCCACGCCGTAGGGGTATCCTCGCCCACGGTGAAGAAAACCGCGTGCGACCGCACATTCACTCTTGACTTTTTGGTCCGGCGTGACCATACTACCACTGATGAATGGACGGTCCGCCAGCGACTTGGAGCCTGTCACCCGGACGCAAAAACGGGTTATTCGGACTCGTAAGAAGTTGTTGCAAGCGGCCTTAGCCCTCTTTTCGGAAAAGGGTGTAGACGCGACCACTATCGAAGAGATCACTGAGGCGGCGGACCTAGGTAAGGGAACCCTGTACCGGCATTTCACGAGCAAAGACGAGTTGATGGCCGCGCTGATCGAAGACGCGGTGGACCGGCTCGTGGTCGGGATTCGAGGCAAGGGAGAACCGCGCGGGAATCTGCAGGAGACGTTGGAGCGTCTGCTCGACACGCACCTCGGGTTCTTTCGAGAGAATCGCGATGAATTCATCTTGTTGTTTCAGGGCCGGTTGTTCTTGAAGCTCGAACGCGACGAAGACGGCGCCATCGAGGAGCCTTTCAACTTGTATCTTCGAGAAATCGGGAAACAGATCGCTCCGTTCGTGCCTCAGCCGATCGACCCACTCAAGGTGCGGCGATTGGCTTGCGCCGTAGCGGGATTCGTTTCGGGATTCCTTTCGTTCGCCATGATCGACATGGCGCCGGGAGAAATCGAGAAAAGCATGGTGCCGCTTCGCGCCGCGATGGTTTCGGCCGCCCGTTCGTTCCTGGGCGACGCAGCGCAACGCTCCCCGCTCTAGCCGCGGGGTTCGACTACCGAAGACAGGAGGACTAGACAGTTACTATGACAAAAGCTCAGTCGGCAATCGCGGTGGAATGCGAGGTCGCAGACGACAAGCCTCCATCCCCATCCATCGTTCTCGCCGAGCCCGAGTCGGCGGAGGAAGATCTTTCCGTGCGGCTCGCCGATCTCGCGACCGCGCCCCAGTGGAACGACTGGCGTTGGCAGATGCGCAATCGGATCCGGTCGGCCGAGGACCTGAAGCGGTTTTTCAAGGATTTCGAGCCTTCTCCGGGATCGATGAGAGCGGCGGAGAGATTCCCTCTCGCTATCACTCCCTATTACGCCTCTCTGATCCGTTCGTTCGACGAATCCGATCCCGCGTTTCTGATGGCCGTGCCCCAGTCGCAGGAACTTATCGACCCGCCTTTCCTCAAAGACGACCCGCTCGAAGAAGACCACGACACGCCCGTGCCAGGACTGGTGCATCGCTATCCGGACCGAGCGCTCGTGATCGCCACGACGACGTGCGCCATGTACTGCCGTCACTGCACGCGCAAGCGCGTAGCGGGAGTGCGCGAGAGCAGTCTTCCGGCTCAGCGTCTTGCGCGGATCGCCGCCTATCTGAGAGCCCATCCCGAGATTCACGACGTGATCGTCTCGGGTGGCGACCCCTTCACCCTGAGCACCGACGCGCTCGAACGCATCCTCATCGCCCTGCGCTCGGTTCCGAGCGTCGAGGTGATCCGCATTGGAACGCGGACCCCGGTCACGTTGCCGATGCGGGTGACCGCCGATCTGGCGGCGATGTTGCGCAAGTATTTGCCGATTTGGGTGAACACGCACTTCAACCACCCGAACGAAATCACGCCCGACTCCGCGCAGGCCTGCGCGCGGCTCGCCGACGCGGGGATTCCGCTGGGCAACCAATCGGTTCTCTTGCGCGGCGTCAACGACGACCCGGAAATCATGGAACGGTTGTGCCGCGGTCTGATTCGGATGCGCGTGCGTCCGTACTACCTGTTTCAGTGCGACCTGGTGCGCGGCGTCGAGCATTTCCGCACACCGATGTCGCGCGGCATCGAGATCATGGAATACATGCGGGGGCGCGTGAGCGGCCTGGCGATCCCGACGTTCGTCGTGGATTCGCCCCATGGCGGCGGCAAACTGCCCGTGCTGCCCAACTACGTCGTCTCGACGAGCCCGACGCATACGGTCCTCCGCAACTTCGAGGGGATGCTGGTGTCGTATCCCGAGCCGTGCGTGGGGGACGCCACAACGGCTGTCCCCGCCACGAGAAGCGCGGCCCCCGGCGTATGGGAGCTCGCCTCGGGACTCGCCAGCAAGATTCAACCGGCGGACAGCGCACGCCACAAACGCCGTACGCCGAAGGCCGTGATCTCGGTCCTCGAGCCGCGGAGCGCGTGATGTTTCGGATCCGGCGTGTCCACAGCCCAGCGCTGCCGGTCGATCGCGATCGCGTGGAGCAAGTCCAGGGGATTTTCCGCGCCAACTTCGGCGCCGTCGCCGACTATGCGGCGAAAATCCCCGATATGCTCGAACATCCGTTCAAGTACGGCTACCGCGCCGCCCTGCTGGTATCCGAGACCTCGTCGCGGCGCGTCACGGGATTCTCCCTTCTTCTCGAGTTCCCCGAGATCCAGAGCGCGCTCCTCGATTTCATGGCGACCGCCCCGCAGACGCGCGGAGGCGGATTGGGCAGCGCTCTGTACGAAGCGACGCGCGAGTATCTGGTGGATCAAGGTTCGCGCGGCATGTACATGGAAGTCCTGCCCGACGATCCGGCGCTCGTGAAGGACCCGAAGATTCTCGAACAGAATCGACGGCGTCTCCAGTTCTACGAGCGCTACGGCGTTCGGCCCATCGTGGGCACCTCGTACGAGACCCCGATCGGGGACTCGTCCGTCGCGGCGCCCTGCTTGCTGTTCGACGACCTCGGGCGAGGCAAACCGCTGCGGCGGGCCGAAGCCCGCACGGCCGTGCGCCTGATTCTCGAGCGCAAGTACGGCCACCTAGTCGATGCCGAATATGTCCGGCGCGTCGTCGAATCCTTCGCCGACGATCCCGTTCGTTTCCGCGAGCCGCGCTACGGGGATGAGAAGAACGGGGCGAAAGAAACGGCCGCTTTCCATCTGATGAAATCGTTCGCCGCCATCGTGGGCGAGCGTCACCAGATGCATCATGTACGCGACCGCGGCTACGTCGAGCGTCCGGCGCGCGTGACCGCGATCCAGGACGCCATCTCGCGCACGAATCTGTTCGCCTTCGTTCCCGCTCGCCGGTTCGGCGAGGGGGCGATCCGCGCGGTGCACGACGGCGATTTCGTGAACTACCTCAAAGCGGTGTGCGAAGGTCTCGACACCAAACAGCCGGTTTATCCGTACGTCTTCCCGATTCGGCGCGCCAATCGCCCGCCGCGCGAAAAGGCGGTTCGGGCGGGTTACTTCTGTATCGACACGTTCACGCCGCTGGATCGCAACGCCTACGAGGCCGCGCGCGCCGCCGTCGACGTCGCGATGACGGCGGGCGACGAGATCCTCGGCGGACGCCGCGTGGCCTACGCGCTGTGTCGTCCTCCCGGTCATCACGCGGGCAAACGCTCGTTCGGGGGCTTCTGCTACTTCAACAACGCCGCCATCGTCGCGAATCGATTGAGTCGCGAAGGGCGCGTGGCCGTTCTCGACATCGATTATCACCACGGCAACGGGACCCAGGATATTTTCTTCGCGCGCGACGACGTGCTGACGATCTCGATTCACGGCCATCCCAACATCGCCTATCCCTATTTCAGCGGTTTCGCCGACGAGGTCGGCGAAGGACCGGGTAAGGGCTTCAACCGCAACTTGCCGCTCCCGGAACTGGCGGACGAGAAAGCCTACCTGGAGGCGGTCGAGAAGGCCGCGGCTCTGATCGAGCGGTTCAGACCCGCGTTTCTGGTCGCGTCGCTCGGGCTCGATACGATCAAGGGCGACCCGACCGGGTCGTTCGTTCTCACGCCTGCGACCATCCGCCAGGTCGGACGGCGCCTGGGCGCCTTGAATCTCCCCTTGCTGGTCGTGCAGGAGGGGGGATACAGCCTGCGCAATCTTCGACGCGGCGCCCCGGCCTTCTTCCTCGGCGTTGCGCAGGGACTCTCGGGGAAACAAGATTTCCCGCCAAATCGAAATGCCGGACACAGGAAGGAAAGTCCATGAACGACTTGAGCATCGGACTCGTCTACGATCTGCGAAGCGAGTACCTGGCCGAAGGTTACACCGAAGAACAGGTGGCCGAGTTCGACTCCGACGAAACGATCGACGCGATCGAGAACACGATCCGCGCCCTCGGGTATCGCGTGGTCCGGATCGGCAACGCGCGGAAGCTCTGCGCGTGGCTTGTCGCGGGCGAACGTTGGGATCTGGTCTTCACCGTCGCGGAGGGGATGCGCGGCCGGTCGCGCGAGTCGCAAGTACCGGCCATTCTCGAACTCTACGGGGTCCCCTACACCTTCTCCGACCCCCTCACGTGCGCCGCCACGCTCGACAAAGCCGTGGCGAAGCGCCTGGTGCGCGAGGCCGGCCTGAACACGCCCGATTTCCGCGTCGTGCGTTCGGCGGGCGATCTCGCCCGGGTCGATCTGGCGTTCCCGCTTTTCGTCAAGCCGATCGCCGAGGGGACGGGCAAGGGAATCGACAACGACAGCCGAATCGAATCGCGCGAGCAGCTCGAGCGGGTCTGTACGGCGCTTCTCGCTCGATCCAGTCAGCCGGTCCTCGTCGAGAAGTATCTCCCCGGACGCGAGTTCACGACGGCCGTTCTCGGCGCCGACGGCAAGGCCCGAGTCCTGGGAACGATGGAGATCGAGATTCTCCCTCGAGACGCCAACGCTATCTATTCGTACGAAACGAAGGAGCGATGCGAGACTCAAGTTCGCTACTCGCCCCTGCGCGAGATAGACCTGCGCCGCGAGGTCGAGGCCTTGGCGCTGGCCTGCTATCGCACGCTCGAGTGTCGCGACGCGGGACGGGTCGATATCCGTCTCGACGCCGAGGGCCGTCCGGCGTTCATCGAGATCAATCCGCTTGCGGGTTTGCACCCTTCGCACTCCGATCTGCCGATGATCGCCGCGCAGGAGGGAATGCGATACGACCGGCTGATCGACAATGTCATCCGAAGCGCGCTCGAACGCGCGCGGATCGCCGTCCCGGAAAGTGGAAATGAAACGCAGTCGTCCCCCAGTACTGATACTCTTCAACTCGCCTAGGGCCGACGCGTCGCAAAACGGTTTCTCCGAAAGCGACGCGGGAGTGCTGGCCGAAGTCGAAGCCGTTGGCGCCGCGTTGCGAAAGACGCGAACGCCGTTCCGGTCCGTGGGGGTGAAACGTCTCCGCGACGCGGCGCGCGTTTTGGCGCGCGCTACGGAACCGGTTGTCTTCAACCTCGTCGAGAGTTTTCACGACCGGCCCGAGGAGATGAACTACGTGCCCGCGTTGTGCTCCGCATTCGGAAAGGGGTGCACGGGATGCGACACGACATCGCTCACCCTCTCGCTCGACAAGTGGCGCACCAACGCCGTGCTCAAGGCGGCGGGCCTTCCCGTCCCCGCTGGCGTCCTGGTTCCGATTGGCGAGAAGATCCCGAAGAATCGTCTTCCCAAGCCGCCTCTTATCGTCAAGCCCGTCGCCGCCGACGCCAGCGAGGGCATTCACGCCGACGCCTCGCTCTTCCCCAGGACCGGACCGAAGCTCCGCGCGGCGGTGCGCGCCATCCACGACCGTTTCGGTCAACCCGCCTTGATCGAGGCGTTCTTCGGCACGCGCGAAATCAACGTCTCGGTTTTCGAACGCGCGGGTCGAGCCGAGGTCGTCGGAATCGCCGAGATCGACTTCTCGGCGTTCGGTCCGGAGCGTCCGACGGTGGTGGACTACGCGGCGAAATGGCAAAACGATTCGTTTGAATACCACCATACTCCACGCCTGCTTCCCGCGCCGTTGCGGCGAGGCGAAGCGGCGCGGATCGAGCGAATCGCGCTCGATGCGTGGCGCGCCGTCGGGTGCCGCGACTACGCCCGCGTCGATTTGCGCATGGATTCCGCGGGCGAGGTCGCCGTCCTGGAAATCAACACGAATCCGGATATCGCTCCCGACGCCGGATTCGCCGCCGCGCTCGAACACGCGGGGATTCCCTACCGCGAATTCGTCGCGACAGTCGTCCGAAACGCTCTCGACAGGGTGGCGTGTGAACGCATGAACGTGAGAACGCGAGAACGAGTGAAAGATCGAGGATTCCGAGATTCGTAGACCTCTGGTGCGAGGTCTTGGAGGGAAGAGCATGAACGCATCGTTTGTCATTCGCCGAAGTGCGTCCGCCGACCGCGACGAGATACTCCGCTTCTCCGAGGCGACCGGGGTCTTTCGTCCCGACGAGATCGAGGTCGCCCGCGAGGTGCTCGACGAAGCCTTGGCCAAGGGCGACAACGGTCCCTACCTGTCCTACACCGCCGAGGTGGGAGGTAGGGCCGCGGGCTGGGTCTGTTTCGGTCCCACCCCTTGCACCTTGGGGACGTACGACATCTATTGGCTCGCCGTCGCGCCCGATCTGCACGGACAAGGTCTCGGCCAGGCCCTCATGACCCACGCCGAACGGACAATCCGAGAGATCGGCGGCCGTCTCGCCGTCGTCGAGACTTCGAGCCGCGCGGCCTACGACGCCACACGGCGCTTCTACGTCAAGTTCGGCTATCCTGAAGCGGCGCGACTGGCCGATTTCTATGCCCCGGGCGACGACAAAGTGATTTACATCAAACGGCTCTCGTTGTAGGCTCCCCGAAGGAACGATCGGATACGAACCAGCACCCCAATGCCAGACAGCCATCCCAGAGTCTTTGTGAGCTACAGTCACGATTCGAAGGAACACAAGGAACGGGTGCTAGCCTTGTCACAACGCCTGCGTACAGAGCTCATCGACGTGATGCTTGACCGGTACGTGAAGGGAACTCCCCCGGAGGGTTGGGATCGCTGGATGCTCAACATGATCGATTTGGCGGACTTCGTCCTGCTCGTCTGCACGAAGACTTACTACCACTGTTTTCGCGGTCATGATGTACCGGAAAGAGGAATGGGTGCGGACTGGGAAGGCGCGATTATCACGCACGAGATCTACAGGGCACGAAGCAAAACCGTGAAGTTTGTTCCCATGCTCTTCGACCGAGACGACGAGCAATGGATTCCCGAACCTGCGCGCGGACACACATTCTACCCCGTGAACACGGAGGGGCCATTTCAAGATCTCCTCGATTTCCTGTTCGGCCGCTCTGGCGTCGAACCGTGGCCGTTGGGAAAACCGTGGCCCACACGCAAGCCGCAAGCCAAGAAGCGGAGAAACGGCGCTCGTCCAGATTCAACAAGGGACTCGGTAGATCCGGAGCGCACAGCGCCGATTGAGGGAGCTGTTTCCCCATCTACCGACATCCGGACCGTGATTGTTCAGGTCCACGTCCGCGCAAAGGAACTGATGCTGTTGGGTGAGGAGTTTGATGAGTTTAGAACCTTCCTTCAGCCCACTAGAGCAGTGGCACGCCTACGACCACGTGATTCGGCTTCGAGCGTACGAACTGGGGTTGACCGACACGCTCGGGGAAGACTACGCCGAGAAACAGGAGAAGATGATTCTGGCGCACGAGTACAGGGCTTTCTTCGACGCGGCCGATTTTCTTTCCGTAGCCGTCCGAAAGAGGATCGCTGGTTTCTTGGCTCCCTTCAGTTCCACCGCTATCTCCTCCGTTTTCCCGGAATACTACTCGAGCATTCGAGACAAGATCGATAGAGTCAGCCAGGAAATCGCTATGCTTCGAACCGAAAAAGATATGACTACCCAAGATCAGGTCCTCAATTCCGTTGAGCACTACCGTCAGGCGATAAGTGAGTTGCTTGGTCTCTGTCGCACTATAGAGACGCAACTCCCGGAACTCGACAAGGAAGACCGTGAAAGGGAGAACGATTCTTGAGGAGGGAAACCATGAACCGACCCGTTCGCATCATGCCGTGTCTCGATATGCAAAACGGACGCGTTGTCAAAGGGGTGCACTTCGTCGATATTCGCGACGCCGGGGACCCGGTCGAATGCGCGCGCGCCTATTGCGAGGCCGGGGCCGACGAACTGGCCCTGCTCGACATCACGGCGACCGTCGAGGGACGCGCCACGATGCTCGACGTCGTCCGGCGCGTCGCCGACGCCGCCACCGTCCCCTTCACCGTCGGCGGCGGCATTTCGAGCGTCGCGACCGCCCAAGCGGTCCTCGACGCCGGTGCGGACAAGGTCTCGGTCGGCAGCGCGGGATTTCGCAATCCCGCCGTCCTCGAAGAAATGGTGCGCGAGTTCGGACCCGACAAGGTCACCGTCGCCATCGACGTGGACCGCAACCCGAAACTCCCGAGCGGCTACGAGGTCTACATCGACGGCGGGCGGACCGCCACCGGACACGACGCGCTCGAGTGGGCGAAACGCGTCGACGGTCTCGGCGTCGCCGTCATCCTGCCGACGAGCAAGGCGGGCGACGGCGCCAAGACGGGATACGACCTCCCCGTGATCCGCGCCATGGCCCAGGCCGTTTCGGCCGAGATCGTCGCTTCGGGCGGCGCGGGCCAACTCGAACATTTCTACGAGGCGGTCGAGGCCGGGGCGACCATCCTCCTCGCCGCATCGGTGTTCCACTTCCACATGATCGACATCCCGGAACTCAAGAACTACTTGCGCTCCAAGAACCTCAACGTGAGTTGACGGGATGCGGGTCAGAACACGACGCGATGCGTTCGCATCCAAACCTCGACGTTGATCAGGGTCCAGACGAGATCGGCGTTTCCGTGACTGGGGTCCCGCCGGAAACGTTCGATACTCTCCCTCACCGCTCCCGGCCGGTAGAGACCGGCTGAAACGGCGTTCGGCGCGGTCAACTCGGGCAGATACCGTCCCAGATCCCGTTCGTCGCCCAGCCAACGGACAAAGGGGGTGGCGAAGCCGATCTTCTTGCGATAGATGTTCGCGCGGGGCATCAGATTCTCGGCGTACTTCTTCAGAAGCCACTTTCCCTCGCGGCGTCGGGTCTTCAGCCCTCGAGGCAGACGTGCGGCGAAGATCGCCAGCCGATGATCGAGGAACGGAACGCGCGTCTCGACGCTGGCGGCCATGCTCATTCGGTCCTGCCGGGCCAGAATCGACGTCAGGCGGGCCTTGATGTCGAGGCATTGCATCCCTTCGAAGGGCGACAACCCGGGCTCCGCCGCGATTTCCCGGCGGCGACGAACGTCGCCTCTGTCGGTCAATCCGTCTCGCAACAGATTCCGAATCTTCGCCGGTTTGTGACAGGCGATGCTGTGGACGACCATTTTCTCGACACTGGGCGAGAGAAGCCGCTTCCACTTCATCGCCTTGGCCAGCGGCCCTATTCGCGGCGTCCATCGAGGCAGGCAACGCAATGGCTTGTCGATGAACGGGTTCAGGCGGTGAAGCAGAATATGGTAACGATCGTACCCGCCGAAGATCTCGTCCGAGCCTTCGCCCGACAAAAGCACCGTGATGTACGGCTTCGCGTGTTTGCACATGGCGTAGACGGCGATCGAGCTGGGGTGCCCGATGGGGCCGTCGCGAAGCCGGATCATCTCCGGAAGAAGCCGGGCACAGTCCTCGCCGCGCAAGATAATCTGGTGGTGTTCGAGTCCGTAGCGTTCCGCCAGCGCCTTCGAGAAGGGAATCTCGTTACAGGGATCGTCGTCTCGGAAACCGATGGAGAAGGCTCGGACCTGGCTTCCCACCTCCTGGGCCATCAGAGCCGTGGTGAGGCTCGAATCGACGCCGCCGCTGAGCTGGCAGCCGACGGGAACGTCGCTGCGCAGTTGGAGAGACACGCTTTCTCGCAATAGCGAGTCGATCCCTTCGAGGGCGGTGAGAGCATCCACCCTAGTATCCGGGTCTCCCAGGTACTGCGCGACGTCCCAGTAACGAACGATCCGCACCCCCTGCTCGTCGACCACGGCGGAGTGCCCGGGCAGAAGCTGACGGATCCCCTTGAGCAGCGTCCTCTCCGAGGCCAGGGAACGATAGGCGAACCACTCGCCGAGGGCGGGCGCGTCCAACTCGCGTGGGACTCCCGGCACGGCCAACAGGGCCTTGATCTCGCTTGCGAACAGGAAGCCGGCCGAGGTCTCGCGGTAGTAGAAGGGTTTGATACCGAAGCGGTCGATGGCGCAGAACAGCCGATTCCGAGCGGAATCGTAGATGGCGAAAGCGAACATCCCGTTCATCTTGTCGAGGCAGGCCGGGCCGTATTCCTCGTAGGCGTGCAGCACCGCCTCGGTGTCGGTTTGGGATCGGAACACGTGGCCTTTGGCTTCGAGATCGGCGCGCAGATCGCGATAGTTGTAGGTTTCGCCGTTATAGACGATCCAGAGCGTGCGATCCTCGTTGGGCATGGGCTGGTGGCCCGCCGCCGAGAGGTCGATGATACTCAATCGCCGAAAGGCCAGTCCCACGTGGCCGAACGCCTCGACACCCGCATCGTCGGGACCGCGATGCACCATCGTTTCGGCCATGGCCGCGAGGACTTCGGCGTCGACGCACTCTGCCCGGTCTCGAAGGAACTGTCCGCAGATGCCGCACATGGCCGGATTGTGTCCGCGAGACCCTCTATTGTCAAGTCGGACCCGGTTCGGCGGGCTCGCGCGGCAGGAGTGCACCGGCTCGGTCGGGCGTTCGAAAAGACTCCGCCCCGAAGGTGGAAAGGAGACACCTTCGGGGCGGACCGCTGCCACCGGAGAGGAGGGAGGAGAGTTCAAGGTTAGGTGTTCATACTGCTGCTGTCTTCCTGCGCAGGGAGCGTTTCTTCTTCGTCCGCGTCGGGTTGGTATCCGTAGATGCGGTCGTCTTCGAGACCTGGAACGGTCTCGATCCGCGCCGTCGAGCCGACGTCCGAGAGAAGAATGGCGTCGACCTCGTCGGGGTTGCCGTCGAGCGGCGCGCGGGGCGGACGACCGCGCCGCAACGGCTCCAACCCGTCAGCTCGAAAGCGCGTCTTGGTCGGGCAGGCGGAGGAGTCGGGTCTTGTGGACGAGGGCGTCATGGTGAACTAAGTGGACAAAGTGGACTGGATGGACGGAGTGGACGACTTCCCACTTCCCACATTCATCCTTCATCCTTCATCCTTCATCCTTCTTCTTTCATCCTTCCGAGAAGATCCGGCGTCACGCGCGACTGGCGGTGGGCCGCCGCCTCGCGCATCGCGTTGTAGCAGACGCGGTTGATCTCGCGCGGAATGCCGCCGGTCTCGCGAGCCAGCCACGCGAAACAATCGGGCTGGAAAATATCGGGTCGTCCGTGCGCCAGAAGCAGGCGATACTTGACGTACTGCTCGACTTCGTCCGGAGTCAGGGCGCGAAGGTGGACGCGCGTGTACATACGGCTGAGGATCGATTTGAACTTGGGATCGTCGAGCCGGGGCAGAAGGCTCTCTTCGCCGAAGAGAAGAACCGTGACGAGCTTCTTCTCGGGCACCTCGATATTGCTGAGCGTACGCAGGACCTGAAGGTTCTCGGCCGTGAGGAAATGCACCTCGTCGATGATGACGACCAGTTTGACGCCCTCGACGGCCAGGTCCATGATCTTGCGCTGAATCGTCTCCATCAGATCGTGGGTCGTCGGACGTTTGGCCCGGATCTCGATTTGGAGTTCGGCGCAGATCTCGCGCAGCATGGCCATGCGCGACATCTTGGGGTAGATCAAGATCAGGGCCGGCTTGTAGCGCTCGGGGTCGAGTTCGTGCAGCAGAACCTGGGTCAGGAGCGTCTTGCCGGTCCCGCTCGCGGCGGTGGTCAAACCGAGCGAGATGTCCTCCTCGATGCACCGTTTCATCGCGATGAAGGCGGCCTCGTGCGCCTCGGTTCGATAGAAAAACTCGGGATTCACGCTGTCGGCGAACGGATTCTGTTGAAGCCGGAAGAATTTCAGAGGTTGGGCGGAACCGCTGTCGATCTCCTCGCGTCCGGCCACGGGCGAGCCGTCGATCATTTCGACCACGGAGAACTCTGGGAAAGCGGCCATCGTAGGGTCTCCCCGTCGGGGGTCTCGGTTATCCTCCCAAAGGAGGGTGTCCTCCCAAAGGAGGGTGAGGGAAACTCGTCGACCGCTGGGCGCCGGAGGAGGGACGTTCGCAATGGAAGTACCGGCATCGACGAGTTTCCCGGAAGCGGAGTAGGAGAAGGAACTGTCGGGGTAGGGTGGGTATATGCATCGGGTCGATTCTTCTTTCGGCGCGGAGGCGAAGCGCCTCCGCGGCTGCGGGCCGCCGCGATCCTCACGCCGCGCCCGCCATCGTCCGTTTGAGAGCGCCCATCAGGTCCTGGAAGGACGAGTGTTTGCGCTGGTTCACGAAGACCTGGCCGTGGAGCAACGTTTCGACCACGGCCTGGAAACACATGGCCGCCTGGGATTCGGGGAACATGCGCACGAGCGGAACGCGCCGCTGATTGGCGACGTGGACCTCGGGGTCGTCGACCAGATAGCCCAGGTTGCCCAGGGTGTAGCGGAGATGGCTTTGCGCCGCCACGTTCAACCGGTTGTAGACGTTGCGGGCGTGATAGCAGTCGCGCACGCTGTTGACCAGGACGCCGATTTTGCTGTTGGGCTCCATCTCGAGAAGAATCTTGATGATGGAAAAGGCGTCGGCGGCGGCCGAGATGTTGGGCGACGTGACCACCACCACCTCGTCGGCGAACTGGGCGAACCGCAGGACGTTCTCCGAAATCCCCGCCCCGGTGTCGACCAGGAGGATATCGACGCTGCGCTCGAGCTTGTCGAGCTGGCGCAGCAGGACGCGCCGCTGCTCGCTCGTCAGGTTGGCGAGTTCCCGCACCCCTTGTCCGCCGCTCACGAGCTGGACGCCGTCGGGCGTGCGCACGATCAGATCGTCGAGACTGAAACCGTCCTCGATCAGGTGCCGGATATTGAAGCGCGGCTTGATGCCCATGAGAATGTGGCAGTTGGCCAGGCCTAGGTCGGCGTCGAGAAGGGCGACCTTCTTGCCCATCTGCGCCAACACGACGGCCAGGTTGACCGCGACGGTCGTTTTCCCCACGCCCCCTTTCCCGCTCGTGACGGCGATGACGCGGGCATAGGAATCGGGTTTGGTGTAGGGGGTCAGGCGCTTGCTTGATGAAGAGACAACCGGGAGCCGTTCGCCCTTCGCCAAGGCCTTGAGCTCACGGTTCACTTCCTCGATCGAGTAGCCGCGTTTGTGAATCAGTTCCTTGATTCGAACAAGCACGTCGACGTGGTCGGGATTGAACGCGCGTCCATCCTCGTCCATCTTGGTGAAATGGAGGTATTGAGAGAAGATCTTCTCGTAGAAGCGAATTTCGCTCTCTTCGAGTCCTATTCTTTCCGCAACCTGTCTGATCGTGAAACGCTGGTGGATCACAGGTCGATACCTCCTCTGCAACCGGGAATGGGAACGTGAACGGGAGCGGCGCGCGATCCGGGCACGGCGAGACAACAAAAAAACCCCGGAATTCCCACTCCGAGGTCCCACCGAGTCTTTCGCTTCGCTCGCCTCAACATGCGCCGCGCCGGACTCAGCCGACGGGCGAATCGGCGAACTCAACCGGGAAGGAGCGCGAGAGCGGGAACCGCCGCGCGGAAACGCGGCCACCGCAACAACAGAATCGACCGACAACGGGTTAGTTCGCGAATCGACCAAAAACAACACGCGTCTCAAAGAACCTTACTGCACCGATTCGACAATAGAGGTTCTTGCGCCCCGCCGTCAAGCAAAAAGAGGCGAGGAAGAAGCGAGGAAGCGAGGGGGTGCATCTCACTTCCGCTACGCGGAGAGCAGCCAGATTTCATCAAAATCGTCATTGCGCCAGGCCAGTTCGAGTTCCAGCAGG
>JAFGFN010000017.1 GCA_016931035.1 Candidatus Sumerlaeota bacterium | reverse complement strand
GAGGCCGTCAACCGGCGGGAAGGGGTGGGGGGCAGAGCAATAAAGGAACGGCGCAACTGGAGCAGAACCATCGCCCCACCGACCTGAAGTCGGCGGTGGCGAAGAACCGCAATGGAAAAGGCTCCTCCTGGAACGACGGGTCGCACCCGCTCGCCATCGGGGTGGAAGATTCGCCACATTGAATCTGCAATAAAACCCTTGAACTTAGGACGGTTACACCCGTTAATGGCCTCAAGTCGGGCGCCGAAAGCGCGCGCAGACCTCCCACGCCCACGCGGGGAGGCCATTCAATCCAGGGAGCCACGCATGAAGAGCGATATCGAAATATCCCAAGCGGCCGACATGAAGGACATCCGCGAGATCGCGGCCCGCTACGAGATCGACGAGCAGGATCTGGAACTCTATGGCCGTTACAAGGCCAAACTCTCGCTCGATTTGATCAAGCGCCGCAAGTCGAAGGGCAAATACATCCTGGTCACCGCCATAACCCCAACCCCGCTGGGCGAGGGCAAGACGGTCACCACCATCGGTCTTTCGATGGCGCTCAACCGCATCGGCAAGACCGCGGCGTGCGCGATTCGCCAACCCAGCATGGGCCCCACGTTCGGCATCAAGGGCGGCGCGGCGGGCGGCGGCTACTCGCAGGTCGTCCCGATGGAGGAGTTCAACCTCCACTTGACCGGCGATAACCACGCCGTGTCGATCGCCCACAATCTTCTGGCGGCGTTCATCGACAACAGTCTCCATCAGAAGAACCCGCTCGATATCGACCCCTCCTCCATCTCCTGGCGACGCGTGGTGGACGTGTCGGACCGCGCGTTGCGCGAGATCGTCGTCGGCTTGGGCGGTAAGGCGAACGGTCAGCCCCGCCAGTGCGGTTTCGACATCGCCGTGGCGTCGGAGGTGATGGCCATTCTGGCCCTCTCCAACGACCTCCAAGACCTGCGGCGCCGACTGGGCGCGATCGTCATCGGCGCCAACCGCGACGGCAAACCGGTGACCGCCGAGGACCTGAAGTGCGCGGGCGCCATGGCGGCCCTGCTCAAAGACGCCATCATGCCCAACCTCATGCAGACGATCGAAGGCACCCCCGCCCTCGTCCACACCGGGCCGTTCGCCAACATCGCCCACGGCAATTCGTCGATCATCGCCGACCGGATCGGCTTGCGTTACTTCGACTATCTGGTAACCGAGGCCGGTTTCGGGGCCGACATCGGCGCCGAGAAGTTCTTCAACATCAAGTGCCGCAAGAGCGGCCTCAAACCCGCCGCCGCCGTCCTGATCTGCACGGTTCGCGCTCTCAAGGCCCACAGCGGCAAGTTCCGCATCATCCCGGGCAAGTCTCTCCCGCTCGGCCTCGTCAACGGCGACGTGGAGACTCTCGTGGCGGGTCTGCCCAACCTTCAGAAACAGGTCGAGAACGTCCGTCGACACGGCGTGCCGGTGGTCGTGGCCATCAACCGCTTCCCGACCGATACCGACGAGGAAATTCAGGCCATTCTCGATGCGGCCAAAGACTACGGAGTCGAGGACGCCGTCGTCCACGATCTCCACACGCGCGGCGGCGAAGGCGGGGTCGAGCTGGCCGAGGCCGTCGTGCGCGCGGCCGACAAACCCAATTCCTTCCAGATGCTCTACGACGACGAGGGCGTGACCATCGAAGAGAAGATGGAGAAGATCGTTCGCGAGATCTACGGCGGCGATGGAATCAACATCGAGCCGAAGGCCGCGGGTCAAATCGCGCAGTTCAAAGAGTGGGGCTTCGGCGACCTTCCGGTCTGCATGGCCAAGACCCACCTCTCGCTCTCGCACGACCCCAAGGTCCCGGGCCGACCGACCGGCTTCACCGTCCCCGTGCGCGAAGTGCGCCTCTCGGCGGGCGCCGGATTCCTCTACGCGCTGTGCGGCTCGATCATGACGATGCCGGGTTTGCCCGCGACTCCCGGCGGCACCAAGGTCGACATCGACTCCGACGGCCGCATCGTCGGGATGTTCTAAAACCGTGGCATGGGCGTCTCGCCCATGTCTTCTCTCAGTGTGGCATGGGCATCCCGCCCATGTCATTTCGGCGCAGCCCCCCTCTCGTTCAGCGTTCGGGCTTCAGCCTGTCTCCGATCCGAATCGCGTCCCGCGCTCCGGCGCGGAGAAAGCGGAGGGATGAAGGATGAAAGCAGCAAGGAGGAAGGCGGAAAGAGAGAAGGCGCAGAAGAGCACGCTGAAGCGTGTACTCAAAACGGGAGAGCGGAAGACGGGCGGTCCCGGCTATGTGTCTTGTCCCTCGCCCGCGTCTTCGTCCTCTTCCGTTTCGGCGGTTTCTAGTTCTCTGAAGGTGGCTTCTTCACGGGTCCATTCCGCCCGCAGAAGCGAAAGCGATCCGGCTTCGACGGCGCGGCGGATGCGGACGATGCAGTCCTGGAAGAAGTGGAGGTTGTGGTAGGTCAAGAGGCGCGCCGAGAGGATCTCGCCCGCCTGATGCAGGTGGCGGAGATAGGCGCGCGAGTAGTTGCGGCAGGTAGGGCACTCGCACGTTTCGTCCAAGGGGCGCGGATCGCGCGTGTAGCGCGCGTTGCGGATGTTGCGCGTCCCGCCGCGGACGTAGGCGCGTCCGTTGCGCGCGACGCGGGTCGGCATGACGCAGTCGAACAGGTCGATCCCGCGCTCGACGCATTCGAGGAAGTCCCACGGCGTCCCGACCCCCATGGCGTATCGCGGCCGGTCCGCCGGGAGAAGCGGCGCCACGACGTCGAGCGCCTCGAGCATCGCCTGCTTGGGTTCGCCGACGCTCAGGCCGCCGATGGCGTAGCCCGGCAGGTCGATGTCGACCAGTCGGCGCGCGCATTCGGCGCGCAGCTCGGGATAGACGCTCCCCTGCACGATGCCGAAAAGCGCCTGCTCGTCGGTGCGGGTGTGGGCGCGTTTGCTCCGCTCGGCCCACCCGAGGGTGAGTTCCATCGAGCGGCGCGCGGGGGCGAATTCGCACGGGAAGGGGGTGCATTCGTCGAGCGCCATGATGACGTCGGCGCCGAGACGGTTCTGGATCTCGACGGCCTTCTCGGGGGTGAGGAAGATCTTGGCGCCGTCGAGAGGCGAGGCGAATTCCACCCCGTCGTCGGTCAGACGGCGCAGGCCGCTCAGGCTGAACACCTGGAACCCGCCGCTGTCGGTCAGGATGGGCCGTTCCCAATGCATGAAGCGATGCAGGCCGCCGAGATCGCGAATCGTTTCGTCGCCGGGTCGCAGATGCAGGTGATACGTGTTGGCCAGGACGATCTCGAAACCGATTTCGAGGAGTTCTTCGGGACTCATGGCCTTGACCGCGGCGTAGGTCCCGACGGGCATGAAGGCCGGTGTGCGCACGTCGCCGTGCGGAAGGCGGAGAACGCCGGTGCGCGCCGCGGAATCGTGTGTCCGATGGAGAGGTTCGAAGCGCATCTTTTGGTCCGTCACTCGAATCCGATGCGTGTCATTCAGCGCACACGGTCGTCTCGAGAGTCCCGTTTAGCACGCTAAAGCGCGCTGAGCCGAGTCCGCATTTCCCCCATTCTCGATGTGACGCACGACTATGGCCCTGTCGGAGCGGGAGTCGGCTCCGGGGGAGCCTCATACAGCCGCATCCCCCTTCCCGGTCCCAGACCCATTCGGTCGCGTCCCGCCGGCGGTCCGGCGCCGCCTGCGCCGGGACCGAGACCGGCTCCGCGCTGGGTGCGCCACTGCTGCATTTGGCTCATCCGGTCGATTTGGGCGCGAATCTCCTCGAGTTCTCTTTGTCCGGCTTCGATCCGTTGTTTGAGAAGAGCCTGCTCGCGCTCGAGTTCATCGATCCGCTCCGAGATGCGTTGAAAACCGGGCCGATTCATATGGCGGGCCTCGCGCAGTTCCGAGGTCTGCCTCAGGGCCTCGGCGATGCGGTCCGCCGCGCCGTCGGGCTCCTCCTCGGCCTCGCGCATCAAGTCGACGGACCACTGCAGACCTTGACGGGCCATCTCGCGCCGAGGTCGCGCGACGACGGCCGATCCGGTCGAGACCGCGTCCCACATTCCGAGAACGGACTCCAGGCGCTGCCGGATCTCGGGCGCGCGTCCAGCGACGGCGGCGGCGACTTCGTCGACGCGAGTCTCGCAGCGTTCGATTTCTTGCTGATTCGCGTGCAAATCGCCGATCAGACGGCGCAGGTCGCGACGCGTCCCCATGTCCGCGACCCGGGGGCGTCCGTGGAGGATCCGAGCCCGTCCGGTCTCGATCCGACTCAGGATTTCGTCTTGCTCGCGGGTGAGGCGGTCGATCCGATCGTACTCGCGGGCGCTCGCGCGGACCGCCTCGATCCAAAACGCGAGCGGGGCATTGTCCAGGGCGGACTCGAACCCTCGATCGTCGAGTGCGAGGAGTCCCCAGTTGCGCAGCGCCACCTGTTCCGCCGGAGGTTCATCGGGAGGACCGGCGGGGCGCGGGGGCGCGTCAGTCGGTTGGGCTGCGACTCCGGTCCAGGCGAAGGCGCCGATCGACAGGAGAACGAGGATAGTCGGTTTCGACAGTGTCCTTCTCGTCCCGTATCCGTGTTTGTGCATCTCCATTATGATTCACTCCCCGACGTCGTAGTCCTTGTGGTACAGACCATGCTTCCGGAGCCGGTAGCCGAGAGTCCGGCGCGTCACGCCGAGTCGTTTCGCCGCCTGCGTCATGTTGTTTCCGGCGACGGTCATCGCCGCCTCGATCAAGGCGCGCTCGGCCTGTTCGAGGGTCAGGCCCTCGAGACGCGCCGCGCCGGCCTCGACACCGCCGGATGAGACTTCGGCCGGGCGGAGCGCGGCGGGAAGCGCCTCGGGTCCGAGCGAATCGCTTTCGGCGAGAACGACCGCGTGCTGAACGACGTTCTCGAGCTCGCGAACGTTGCCGGGCCAGTCGTACGCTTCGATCCGCGCCATCGCCTCGGGGGTGAAGCGCAGCCGCCGGGTCGAATCGTACCGGGTCAGAAAGCGTTCGACGAGCGCCGCCACGTCCTCGCGCCGCTCGCGCAGAGGCGGAACGAAAAGCGGCACCACGTTGAGGCGATAGTAGAGGTCGGTGCGGAACCGTTTCTCTTCGAGCATTTCCTTGAGATCGCGATTGGTGGCGGCGATGACGCGAACGTCGACCCGCGCCGTGCGCGGCTCCCCGACCCGCTGGAGCTCGCCGGTCTGAAGCACGCGGAGCAGTTTGACCTGCATCGCCGGGCTGACCTCACCGACCTCGTCGAGGAAGATCGTCCCCTTGTCCGCCGCCTCGAACAATCCCATGCGGTCCTCGACCGCGCCGGTGAACGCGCCGCGCCGGTGACCGAAGAGTTCGCTTTCCAGAAGGCTCTCGGTCAGCGCTCCGCAGTTGACCGCGACGAACGCCTCGCCCGAGCGCGGACTCGACGAGTGGATGACGCGCGCGAGCATCTCTTTCCCCGTCCCGGTTTCTCCCGTGATCAGAACGGTGGCGTCCGACTCGGCGACTTTCGCCGCGCGGGCGAGGAGGGACCGCATCGCTTCGCTCGCGGCGACGGTTTCGTCGGGGAGCGAACGTTTGCGCAGTTCGGCCCTGAGGGTGCGGTTGGCGAGTTCGAGGCGGCGCGATTCGAGACAACGTCGGATCAGGATCTTGAGTTCGTCGGTCGAGAAGGGCTTGATCAGGTAATCGTAGGCGCCCTTCTTCATCGACTCGACGGCCGTCTCGGTCGAGGCGTAGGCGGTCATCATGATGACGTTAGTGTCCGGTCGCGTGGACCGGGTGTGTCCCAAAACGTCCAGTCCGCTCATGCCGGGCATCTTGAGGTCGCAGAGGACGACGTCGTAGGGCATTTCGGCGAGGAGATCGAGTCCTCGTTTCGGATCTTCCACAATATCAACGTCGTAGCCCTCTTTCGCCAGGACATGGCGGAGCGCCTTGCCCATCTTGGCTTCGTCGTCGATGATCAGGATCGATGCGTTCATGTCGGTCAGGGTCGGCTTTCGAGAGCCCGAGATTCGCCCCTACCATATCGGTGAGCAAGATTCGTGACAATGGTTTTTGCGCAGGCTCGGGGCCTTAGGCTGGAGGCTTGATGCCTACTGCCTTCCGCCTACTGCCGCATCGAAGGAGCCAAAATCGTCGGGAAGAGGGGCCTCGAACTGCATCGGTTCGCCCGTTGTGGGGTGGATCAGTTCGAGTCGCCAGGCGTGGAGCAGCTGACGGTCGACGCGGGCGAGCGCCTGGATGAGGGTGGGATGGCCGGGCGGGATTCGCATCCGCGCGTCGCGTTTCGAGAGTCCGTACTCGGGATCGCCGACGACGGGAAACCCGATATGGGCGAGGTGGACGCGAATCTGGTGGGTGCGGCCCGTTTCGAGCCGGCACAAAAGACGCGTGAGGCCCGGCGCGCGCGCCAGGACCTCCCAGCGCGTCGCGGCGGGACGGCCTCCGCGATGCACGACCGCCATTTGCGTCCGGTCGCGACGCGAACGTCCGATCGGCGCGTCGATTCGGCCTTCGCGCTCGGGCATCTCGCCGACGACCCACGCGAGATAGGAGCGCCGCATCGTCCGGTCGGCCAGCTGCGCGGCGAGCCCCCGGTGCGCGGCGTCGGTCTTCGCCACGCACAGACATCCGCTCGTCAGGCGGTCGAGACGGTGGACGATGCCGGGCCGAGCGGTCCCTCCGATCCCCGACAGCGAGCCGCGGCAATGATGGAGCAAGGCGTTGACCAGGGTGCCGGAACGCGCCCCCGCGCCGGGATGGAGCACGATCCCCGGTTCCTTGTTGAGGACGACGATCGCATCGTCTTCGTAGAGAATGTCCAGCGGGATCGCTTCGGGTTCGGGCGCGGGTTCGGCGGTTGGGGGGAGGGATATTTCGATGCGTTCCCCGCCGCGGACCGCGTGGCCGGGTTTGACGGCCGCCCCGTCGACGAGGACGAGACCGTCGCGAATGAGGCGTTGGACCCGGCTGCGCGTCAGATCCTCTTCGAGGTTCTCGGTCAGATAGACGTCGATCCGGCACGGAGCGTCGGACGAGGAGACGTTGAGAAGGAGGGTGGGGGGAGCTGGAGTCTCTCTGCGATCCGTATTCATGGGTTACTCCCTGATCCGCCAGATATCGCCCGCGCCAGATGGGGTGCAATCTCTGGTGGTCCGTTTCATGTCGCCTCTTCGGGGCCGACGGCCGCCACTGGACCGACCCGGCCTCCCCAGTATCGAAATCGTATGTACGCGAGCCCGAGAATCGCGCCGAGGAGGTCGGCGCACAGGTCGAGCGAGGTGTTCATGTACCCTCCGACGCCGGATTCGGGAACACAGATCGAGACGCCGAATTCGAGAATCTCGTTAAGCGCGCCGACGCCCAACCCGGCCATCGCGATGACGACACCCAAGGCAAAGGGGTTCCGCACCGGTCTCTGAAGCGGACGAATCAAGAGCGAGTACATCGCGAGAGTCGATGCGCCGAATCCCCAGATATGAACGAGCTGATCGTATCGCCAGACGGGATAAGTGTCGGACAGTCGGATCAGCATGACGTCGTAGAGCCGTCCACCGCCCACCACGATGCCGCCCCCGGCCAGATGGAGCGCGGACCAGACGGTCAGTCCCACGAGGGAGCCGAGTGTGTAGTCGACCCTCTTGAGAGTCAGGCCGACGAGACAGAGAAAGGCGACGATGACACCGACGTAGATGACGAACTCATAGTTCTTGCGAAAGAGAAACAGCGCCCCGAATCCCACGATCAGGGCCAGGTTGACGACCAGGAGAACGATGTGCGCTTTCTTCATCGTCTACGCCTTCGGGCCTTGCGCCGGACGGGGCGCCGCGCGACATGACGCGAGTATGCGGGACGGGCGCGGCGGGCGCAATCCGAAATCTATGCGATGTGTTTGCGAGAGACGAAATCCTAGGAGGAGGTCATGAGTTCTTTGCGTTCGCGCAGAATCTTGCGCTCGACCTTGACGATGAAGCGGAAGATCTTTTCGCGGTCGTCTTCGTGGATGGCCTCGAAGAAAACGCCGACTTCGTAGCGCTGCCCTTCGGTGGCGTGGGGGACGGGGTCGCATCGGACGACTTTCGTCAAGGCGCGGACTTCGAGGAGGGGGAAACGACTGATCTGGAGACGGATCTTCAGGTAGCTTTCCGGCTCGACCGGCGCGGAATCCACAAAGCTCAGCCCCGATCCGCTCAGGTCGAGGACGACGGCCGACCGCGCGCGGGTGACTTCGGGCTTCTTGCCTTCGGCGAGAGAGATGAGGTAATCGAGTTTCGAACTGATTTTGTTGAGCGCCTGGGTCATCTGGTCGAACTGGTCTTCCAGAATGTCCTCGATTTCCTCGGTCCGCATGATGTGAGCGATGTCGGTGTCGGGCTCGGATTGCGAAGAGGGCTGCGACAGGACGTGGTTGATGTAGGCCTGAATCGCATCGGCCTCGATGGGTTCGTGGATAAGGGTCAGATGGACCGGCACGCGCAGGTATTCGCGCCGGTTCTCGGCGTTCAGGCGAAACACACATACGTCGTCGTCCACCCGGTCGAGGACCACCGGACACTCCTGGCTTCGCCCTCCGCTCTCCCACTTGATGGAGACTTCGCGTCCGAGAATCCTGCGGGCGTCGCCCGCTTCGCCCGGGGCGAAGGCGACGTTGACGGTTCGCGTGCCGACCGTTTCGACCTGGCCCTTGGGGAACGGTTCCGCACCCCTGGGCAGGTTCACGAGTTGAACGTGTTGACCCCGCTTCAAGAGATCGCTGAGTTCCATCGTGTTTTCCCTTCCGGGCATGGGCTTCTCGCGGCCGACGTCCGACAAGAGGCGCGTCAAACAGCGTATCGGCGTTTACGGGGTCAGTCTTGACTCCGGGTTTCGGGGTCGCGAAGCGACCGAGCCCAGCGTTTCACGAATTCTTCCTGCTCGTGAGTCTCTATCGAACCCGGCCGCAGGCGGCGCACCTGCGCGACGGCCTCTTCGGGGGTCGAGCCTTCGGCCACGAGGCAGCAGGCCAGGAGCATCCCCGTCCTTCCATAGCCCGCCGCGCAATGCACCACGACGCGTCCCCCGGCGTCGATCTCGCGTCGGACGAAACCTACGGCCTCGGAGGCGCTTTCGAGCGAGGGCACGCCGAAATCTTGGACCGACATGTGATGTCCCTTGATGCCGTATTCGGCAAGGAGGTCCTTGGGCAGGGGCTTGGTATCGAGCGTGACGATGGCCGAGATCCCGTGACGCGAGGAGAGGTCCGCCAGGGCCGTCCGCAGATCGTCGCCCCATCCCGGGTGGGCGCAGCCGGCCAGCTTGCCTTGCAGTACGAAAGTGAAGTTGCGAAGCATGGCGCACCGGACCCCGTGAGAGTCTGGAACCTCAGGGTTTCGTTAATAGCACAGTCTCTGGGCAGGGGGAAAGGAAGATCCGCCGGTTCGACTTCCTGCCTCGCAAAAGGGGGGGGGGGGGGGAAGGGGGGGGGGGGT
>JAFGFN010000001.1 GCA_016931035.1 Candidatus Sumerlaeota bacterium | reverse complement strand
TGGGGTGAAATCCTGCAAATACCCTACCAGAAACCGCCCCACAAGTCAAGTATTATCAATCGTATGCGTCGTTTTTCAGCATCGACGGATCTATCGCTTTGCGAGGATTTGGCGGAGCTTTTCGTTGAGCGCGGCGGTCTGGTAGGGTTTCTGGATGAAGCCGGCCAGGCCTTTTCCGGCAAAGCGGGTTGTGGCGTCTTGTTCGTTGTAGCCGCTCGATAGGAGGACGCGCACGTTCTTGTCGATGAGGCGCAGTTCGCGGAAGGCTTCTTCGCCGTTCATGTGCGGCATCGTCATGTCGAGCAAAACCAATCGGATCTTGTCCTTGTTCTCGCGGTAGATCTCGACGCACTCGCGGCCGTTCGCGGCCGCGAGGACCTCGAATCCCATTCGTTCGAGCATGGCGCGAACGAGGGAGCGGACGGCTTCTTCGTCGTCGGCGACCAGGACGGTCCCGACGCCCTTCCAGGACTCTTCCGGACCGGTCTGCGCGGTATCGGTTTTCGGCACGGCCAGGGACGCGGGGAAGAGAACCTTGAACGAGGTGCCTTTCCCCAATTCGCTGTACACCCGGATGGCGCCGTGATGTCCTCGGACGATTCCGAGTACGGCGGCGAGGCCGAGCCCGCGTCCGGTGAACTTGGTCGTGAAGAACGGATCGAAGATGCGTCCCTTGGTTTCTTCGTCCATGCCGCAACCGGTGTCCGAGACTTCGAGCGAGACGAACAGGCCGGCGGGAATCGGTTCGTTGAGGTACATCGTTTTCAGGTAGGCTTCGTCGCAATGCACGGCGCCGGTCGAGACGCTGACGATGCCGTTGTTGTCGCCGATGGCGTCGGAGGCGTTGGTGATCAGGTTCATCACGATCTGGCGGATCTGGGTGGCGTCGCCCTCGATCAACGGCAGACCCACCTGGAAGTAGTATTTGAGGACGGCCTTCTTGGAAACGGACGCGGCCAGGAGGTGGGCCATTTCCTCGACCAGGCGCGAAAGATCGAGGGGCTGCACCAGGAACGCGCCTCGACCGGAATAGGCCAGCATCTGACGCGAGAGGTCGGCGGCGCGTCGCGCGGCGATGTCGATCTGTCGGATGCTCTCGCGAGCGGGAGACTCGGGCGAGATCTCGGCCAGAGCCATGTCGGCGTATCCCAGGACGCCCATGAGGAGATTGTTGAAATCGTGCGCGATTCCCCCGGCCAGGACTCCGAGGCTCTCGAGTTTTTGGGCCTGTTGGACCTTCATCTCGAACTCGTGCCGTTCGCGCTCGGCTCGGCGCCGCTCGGTCACGTCCCGACCGATCCCGTAGGCGACCGGCTTGCCGTCTCGGACCGCCTGGGTGACGGTGAGTTCCATGATCTTGGGGCGACCGTTCACCAGGCAGTCGCACTCGATGGTGTCTCCCGTTTCCCAGGCTTTGACGTACCCCTCGAGTCGATCGGGTTCGATATCCGATGGGAGGACGTCCTTCACGCCGCGGCGAAGGATTTCCTCGCGCGGGACCTCCAGGAACTGGCACGCCGCGTTATTGCAATCGATGAACCGGCCCGTCCCGTCGGCAACCAGGATGGGATTGACCGTCTGCTCGAACAGCGTCCGGTAGCGTCCCTCGCTCTCTTCGAGGGAACGTTCGGCCCGGCGTCGTTCGGTGATGTCGTGGACGATCGACAGGAGGTATCGGCCGCTCTCGATCTGAATGGGCCCCGAATACACCTCGACGTCGCGGACTTCGCCGCTGGCCAACCGGTGGGGGAAGTGGAAGTATCCGCGGTTCCGCGACCGGGCCTCTCGCATTCGGGCGAAGACTTCTTCTCTCGGCAGCGTGTTGATATCCGCGATGTTCATCGTCTTGAGGGTGTCGAGATCGTAGCCGTAGAAAGCGCACGCGGCCGGGTTGGCGTCGGCGATCGCCCCGGAGTCGGGGACGATGAGGAGCATGACGGAGTGGTTGCTTTCGAACAGGCTGCGGAAACGCCTTTCGCTTTCGCGCAACGCTTCTTCCTGGCGACGGACCTCGCGGCGGGTGCGGGCTTCTCTGAGTTCGCGGTCGACGGCCGGGCACAGTCGGGCCAGGTTGTCCTTCATGATGTAGTCGTGCGCCCCGGCCCGCATGGCGGAAACGGCGATTTCTTCTCCTATGGTTCCGGAAACGATGATGAAAGGGACGTCGAGATCGGCGCTTCTGAAGATTTCCAAGGCGTCAAGGCCGGTGAAGTGCGGCAGAGCGTAGTCGGCAATGACTAAGTCCCAGTCGCGGCGTTTCAGCGCCTCGCGAAACGAGTCGGGCGTCTCCACCCGCGTGACCGCCGGGAGATAGCCCCCCCGGCGCAGGCGGATCTTGGCCAGCGCGGCATCGTCGGGCGAATCCTCTACTATGAGTACTTTCAAGGGTACAGACATTCGACAAGTCCTTCAGTCGCCGCACTTGACCGTTCGGACGAGAGTACTCGGGGGGCCCAGGGATTGTATAGCATAATACGGCGGCGCAGTGCGACACTCTTCTTCACCCGAGCGTCGCAAACCGCACCACGGAACAGGGTGCAGCGATGAGGTTCTTTGTCCACCCTATTCCACGGAAGGGGTGGCGAGGGTCATGGAGGGGACGAATTTCTGTTGGCGCCGAAGAGGCTGCTCCCACACGACGAGCCCTTCGAACGTTCGCTCGGGGGCGGGAGAGGCGGACTCGACTTTCCACAAGTCGGGGAACTTTACGACGACACGAATAGTTCCTGCTTCTGACAGCGTGTAGTTGGTGGAGAATCGCACCGTTCCGGATTCCGTCGGTTCAAGCAATCCCTTTTGGCGAGTGGTCATGTACAAACGCTCGGCGCGAGGCGAGAGGTCCTGGTAGCGAATCGTGACCTTGCTGGCGTCGGCCACGGCGCTCGATTCGTAGGGCACGTCGGGAACGATGCCGTCGCGCACGTTCTCGATATAGCCGGGAACGAGGAGGGTGAAGCTGGTCACGCCTTCGGTGCGTGGGGGGATGGGACGTTGGAGAGTGGAGATCGCGTCGGACGACTCGTCGATGACGATATAGGACTCGCTCATCGAGTGGGGGCCCATATCCGGGGCCATGGCGTAGAGCACGTCGTTCTTTTTGACGGCGAGTTTCCCGCACTTGGCGTTATAGATGTAGTAGTCGCCCTGGGTGTCTTCCAGGACCAGGCCGGTCAGAACCGAGCCGTCGCGCAGATAGAGCGTGTCGGCTTTGGCGGGTTTCTGAGCGTATCCGGGCGAACACAGCCCCGCGACGATCCAGAGCGCGAGGAAACAAGGCCCGGCCAGGCGGAACCTCGGTCTCGGGACGTTCGCGCGATATGGGAGGAAGGTGGGCCTTCCCTTCAGTCTAACGGGCGCTATCATCTTGGTATTCCTCTTCCGAACCGGTTCCGGACGAGAAGGGCCCGGGGAGGACCTTCTCGTCCGGAAGGCTCGATCTTGAGCGTTCATTTGACAAAGCCGAAGCTTCGGATAATCCGATCGAAGTCCGGTCCGAGCTGTTCGAGCGTTTGCGGTCCGACGGCCTGACACAAGATCAGGTAATAGATTCCGTCTCGGATCACGGTCAGCTCCTTGATTTCGAACTTGCCCAGACCTTCGAGCGAGTAGGTCTGAACGGACTCGATGGCGGGGACCCCCTGGACGGTCGTGTCGCGTCGCGAGACCTCCTTGAAGTCCTGGACGACCGCTTCGACCTGCTTGAGGCGGACTTCGACGGCGTCCTTGAGAGGCGGGATCTTCGGCGAGCGATCCTTGAGATCGGCGCCAAGCAGACGGGCGATGGAATTGTCGCCCTTGTGCTTCATCTGGACGAGGTGACCCGGGTTCGGACTCGTGTCGATCTCCCATCCCTCGGGCGCGGCGATGAAGCAGTTGAACTCCTCGTTCGTGTAGGTCCGGCCCGTCACGGAGCCTTGGCCCAGTTCCTCGGCGACCTTCTGTTGGGGCGAGAGCCCCTCCTCGGACGCAGCGAAAGCGAAACTGTCCATCATCGCATCGACCGCGGGTTTGAGAGTGTCGAATTGCTCGGGGGGTAAGGCGTCGAACACCAGGAAGTAGAGGATGTCGTCCTTGGCGAAATAGAGTTGTTCGCGGCGATGTCTACGTCCGGAGGAATCCTCCTCGAGAGCGAATCCCGGGGAATCCTCCTTGAGAGCGAACTCGCTGAACAATTGGTAGCCGGGCATCCCGGCGACCTCGACTTCGCTCCCCCCCTCGCGGACGTAGTCCTTCGCCATTCGCTGAAGTCCGGCGGCATCGGCCTCCACGGCCTGTTGCGCGCTTACTTTCAACGGCATTTGAACGAAACCCAACAGAACGAAGGATTCCAAGTCGGGCGCCACAGCGGCGAAGGAATCGGGCACGATGCCTCCCAGGATGGGTGGCGCATGAACCGGAGTCCATCCGTCGGGGATGGTCACGGAATAGTGCCCCTTCTCGCTTGCGAAGGCGCGGGTTTGGGGATTGAAGGATCCTCCGAGGATCTCTTCGACCGCCTCGTCGATTTTCAATTCTCCGTCACGTTCGACGAGATTGAGTATCCAGCGCCGTTCGTTCTTCGACGTGGTTCCGTCGGCCGTCCGAATGGTCTCGTCGAACGCCACGCGAGTCACGATGCAATCGCCGATCAGACGGTTCTCGGAAACGGACGATTCGACCGCGTCGAACGTAGCGTCGCCCATCTCGTCGTTGAAGATCCGGTTGAAGAGCATCGTAAAACCGGCCCGCGCCAGGGAGTCCGCATCCTTCTTCTTGTCGGACAGAGCCTCCAGGGCGCCAAGATCCTTCGCCCGATAGGCGTTGGCGAAGGACTCGACCAGGGTTTCGACCTTTTGCGTCTGATCGGGGGTGAGTTCCACGGGTGCGGCTAGCGCGAAGGGCATCATGCCCAACAGAATCGCGCAGACCAACGTGAGCGATACGGGTAAGCGATAGAACGCTTTCATAGTTGATTCTCCTTTTCTGTTGAAACCAAGAGAGCCTCAGGATGGCGCGGGCGGGTCGCCGGGGCGAAGCCCTGGAACGGCGGCGCGCCGAGGATGAGAACGATCATGGGCGTCGCCAGACGCTCGCGCAAATCGAGCACCTGGTCGAATGCCGCCTGGTGCGACGATTGCGACGCGTCGATCGGGATGGCCTGAGCGAGTTGAGCGGGCGTCGGGTGGACCAGGACAGGCGTGGACCGGGACCGGGCAAGATCCGCACCCTTGACCGTGGCCTGCCCACTCGAGTCGTGGGCGACCAAGACCGCTCGGTCCCGGTCCGAGATTTGGGCAACCTGGACCACGTTGAGGGAGAGCGACGCGCCCAAGACGAGAAGGAACAGGAGCGAGGCGAAGGCCGGGACTCGGAAGCGATAACCGAGAAGAGCGGCGAGACGGTCGAGGAACCGCTCGGGCGGGGCGTGCCGACGCAGCGCGCGCTCGCTTTGGGCGATGCGCGCCATCACGCCCGCGGCGATGTTTTCGCGCGGCTCGGGTGTGCGCCATTCGTCCAGTGTGCGATCCAAGGCGGCCGACTTCGCGAGACGCTCGCGACAGTCCGCGCAGTCGGCGAGGTGTTCGCGGAGAGGCGATTGGTCCGCTCGGAGAACGAGCTCGGACGGCGCCGCCTCGTCGATCCGGTTTCGGATCTCTTCGCAGGACGGAGTGGATCGTTTCATTTCGGAACCTCCCGCCGATGTCGGGCTGCGAGCCCAGGGGCCTTAGAGAAGATCGCTCAGATCGCGAGCGAGTCTCTCCTTGGCGCGGAGCACGCGCGATTTGGCCGCGCCGACTCCGCAATCGAGCACTTCCGCTATCTCTTCGTAGGACATCTCCTCGTAGTGGCGAAGGACGAAGGCGGTCCGGACCGTTTCGGGCAGCGAGGCGACGGCGGCTTCGACTCGTTGCGCCGCCTGGCGTCGCGCCGCCGCGTCGCGCGGGTTGGGCGAGCGTCGGTCGGGCTGCGTTTCTTCGACGCCCTCGTCCACGTCCACCCGCAGCGCCTCGCCTTTGCCTTTGCGCAAGAGACTCACGCAATGGTTGTGGGCGATGGCGAAGAGCCAGGTCGAGAATCGGCACCCTCTTCCCGGGTCGAAGGCGCGAATGCTCGAATAGGCCTTGAGAAAGATGTCCTGCACGGCGTCCTCGGGCGCGGAACCCGCCCGCCCGTTGCCCAGAAAGCGGCAGACGTAGGAGAAGAGCGGCCGTTCGTACGCGTCGACGATGTGGCGAAACGCTTCGACGTCGCCGTTGCGGCAGCTGCGGATACTCTCGACCGGCGCTTCCTGCATCTGGCTTTCGGGGCCTCCTCGACGCCCTCTCGTAACATGTATACGCGGAACGTGTCCTGGAGTTTCAATCCTGGCTCCGAGAATTCGAGAGGTCAAAGCGTTTTGTCCGGGCGGGAGGACGCGAGCGGGAAATCGAGTACGAGTGTCTAGGGGAAGGGAATCACTCGTGGAGATAGGGGATGCCCATCGCCAGGAAGAGGAGCGGGACGATCGACCAGAGGAGCTTGGCCAGGAGCTCGCCGAGAATCACACCGATGATGGCGGGGAACATGGCGCGGTAGAGCCGGGCGCCTCCGTAGCGCAGGACAAGAATCTTGAGCAGCCAGCCGAAGAAGAGGCTGACCCAGAAGTCGCGCGCGTAATTGGTGCGGATCATCACGAGGCCGATCGGATGGAGCGGCCAGCGGGGCATGGTGAGCGAGGCCCACTCGAGAAGCCCGGTCACGCCCGCGGCCGCACCGATGTAAAGAGGCCGGTTGTAGACGTCCTTGGTGATGGCCTCGTTCTTGAGCTGGATCATTCCGAAGTGAGGCTGTGGGATGCCCGAGACCTGGTATGCCCAGTTGCCGAGCGGGGTCTCGACGCCGTCCAGGGACTGGTCGAAGTTGTAGTTCATGTGAATGACGGCGATTCCGGAGACCAGAAACGCCAGACAGAGAAAGACGACGAAAAGAAAGGCCAGGCGCGATTGGGCGCGGGGCGATTCCTCGGAGTTGAGGGCGAAGGCGTGGGTGGCCAGGACCGCGGCGTTGCAGCGCGATCCCCACTCGAAGAGGATGGAGACGAAATGGCCGATCAGGATGGTCGGATAGTTGAGAGTCGAGGTCGGGGCCAGGTACAGGAAGCTCATCTGCTTGTTCAGATCGAGACGAATGAACGGGATGCCGGTCTCGGAAACGAACCGCGTGATCACGAGAGAAACGACCAGAATGAAGAAAGTGAAGAAGATACCCCATCCCGGCGTGACGCCGGCCGCGAAGAACCAGGCCCACATTCCCAGGGAGCCGACGAGGAGCATCGCGGCGGCGAAGCGGTCGCGCCGGTCGTCTTCCGTCGCGCATCGCCGGAAGAGACAGGCGAAGACGTGGAGGAAATGGGCGCGGCCGAGCCACACAATCACGGCGGCCATGGCGACGATGGCTCCCGCGCGCAGGTCGCCCGCCGCCTGGGTGTAATACGGCGGCCAGAAGGATTTGTGCAGCATTTCATAGAAGGCGTAGGCCAGGGTGAAGAACCAGACCGAGAAACAGATCCGGCTCGGCATGAAGAAGGCCATGCCGATGACGATGAACGAGAGGGTGTTGGTGTGAATCTTCGTGTCGAGCTGGGCTAAGACGCCCTCGGTGAACAATCGTTGCAGGTTCCACGACATCGGGATCGCCGGAATCGCGCCCGGAAAGACCCGTCCGAGGTTATTGAGCGAGAGAATCAGAAGGATCGCTCCTCCGAGAATCCAGGAAGCTTTGCTGCGGAAGAGCGGGGGAAAGAACCGGTCGGGCTTCGGCTCCTCGATGAGCGCGCCGAAGACCGTGAGAAGGGGAAAGGCGAGCCGTTCGTTCTTTCGCCATTGGGGAACGAGAATCAGGCTCATCCCGACCATGGCCAGGTAGGCGCACATGAGAAGACTTCCCCACGTGAGCGCCGGAGCGAGCCACGCACCCCACGGGATGGATTCGCCCGGCAGGAGTTTGGCCTGGAAACGGTCTCCGGCGAACGCGTCTCCTCCTCGTCCCACTGGATCGGGAAAGAGCCAGCGGGTCATGTTCATCTTGCCGTGAATCGCGTTCATTTCGCGGTAGATGCCCTGCAGGTTCGAAGAGCCTCGGACTTCGGCGCCCACTTTCGCCAACATGTACGGGAGCGAGAGCATCAGGCCCGCCGAAGGGGGGCTCGCGGCCACGAGCGTCAGGCCCAGGATCAGGGCCATCTGGCGGCGTGTGAGAACCAGACGGGGCGACAAGAGCCGGACCAGGGGGTTGAACGCCAAGATCAGCGAGACGAGGAGAAGGAGCGCGCCCGCCGGGATATATCCTTCGGCCAGGCTCTGGTTTCGGATCAGGATGTCGTTGTAGGGCGACCCGGCCCAGAGCAGAGCCGAGCCCAGAAAAGCGATCGCGCCCGCCGCGACGACTCGCACGCGGCTCGAAGGGGCAACGTCGTTGCGGCGAGGAGATCGCGCACCCGGCTGCTCGGATCCCACGTTCCTTGATGGCGACGATTGCGCTCCGTCCGACACGTTTCTCTCTCCGGGCTGAAGATCGATTCGCGGCTCCCGTCGCTCGCCGTGCGCGCGACGCCGCGAAACCGGTTCCGTAGGCGGGGATTTTGTCTCTTTCCGGCAGAGAAGGCAACCTTTCTTTGCTCCGAAGTCGGGCGGTCGGGCGGAGGGGCACGACACGAACCTGGACCTTGCCGTTTCTCCCGCGTTTTTCGCGACGACCGTTGTGCAGTCCGCATGGAACAGAACCGGGCTCGACGTTGGGGGCTCTTGTCGTCCCCAAACGGGGGGAGTGGCCCTCCGCTCAAGGCGGCGGGGCCGCTGCCGCATCAGGCTTGAGGCCAATGCTGTTCGATGTTCTTCGTCCCGGAGGGACGGTTGAATACGCGGGTGACCGGAAGCGCCCCGCATCCGTTTTCAGCCGTCCCCACGGGACTGAATCATATCCTGGCCGTGCCGACGTCTCAGTCGCGGAGCATGTGGCCGAGGTCGAATTTGCGGTAGAAATGGCGGAGCTGGTCGTAGCTCATGCCGAGGCTTTCGGCCGCGCGGCGTTGGTTGCCCTGGCACTCGCGCAGGGCGTTGAGGATCAGCGTGCGTTTGTACTGCTCGACGCGCTCCTGGAAGGTTTGCGTCCCGGGTCCGGTGGCCGTCACTTCGCGGGGGAGTTCTTCGGGATCGATTTCGTGTCCCGTGTCCATGCACATGAGGGATTCGACGACGGCCTTGAGTTGGCGCACGTTGCCCGGCCAGTAGTAGGCGATCATTTCGCGCATCGCTTCGGGCGTGAACACCTTGTCCTCGAAGTTGGGCACCTCGGTCAGGAACCGGCTCTTGAAGTACGAGATGAGAAGCGGTATGTCTTCGCGCCGGTGGCGCAGCGGCGGGACGCAGACCGTGTGGAAGGCCAGGCGGTCGTACAGGTCGCGGCGGAAGACCCCCTCGTCCATCATCGTCTCGACGTCGGCGTTCGTGGCGGCGATCACGCGCACGTCGACCCGCACGGGTTGCGAGCCGCCGACGCGTTCGAACTCCTGATACTCGAGCACGCGGAGTATTTTCTCCTGGAAGTCCATCGGCATGTTGCCGATCTCGTCGAGAAAGAGCGTCCCGCCGTCGGCCTGCTCGAACTTGCCCGCGCGACGCTCGGACGCGCCGGTGAACGCGCCTCTTTCGTGGCCGAACAGCTCGCTTGAGAGAAGCGAGGCGTTGAGCGCCGCGCAGTTGACCGTGAGGAAAGATTTGCGGGCGCGCGCGCCTTCGTAGTGGAGAACGGCGGCGACGATCTCCTTGCCCACGCCGCGTTCGCCCCGGATGAGGACGGGACGCGGGACCGAGGCGATGCGGCGGACCGAGTCGAGGAGTTGGGCCATGGGTTTGCTGCGGGCGACGAGATAGTGGCGCGGCCCGGCCTGGACCTCGAAGGCTTTGGTGGGCTTGGCGGCGTCAGGGGGCGGAGGCGATGAACTCATGGATGTCTTATGGGGAAAACCGCCGGACGATGCAAGAGAATCCTTTGGACGTTCCGAGGAATGACGGTGTGGAGGACGGAGTCGCCGCAACCCGGGGAACACAACGGAGTTGATTCGCGTTGCCCTACGGGACTACAAGAAAGCGGTCGGTTCGCAAGGGGGATTTGCTGCGTGGACGAGACATCGAGCGAAGCCAAGCAGGCTCTCAGAGACCTGAAACGCCACCGATGGGGCTGGGTTTGTCTCATAGCGTCGGTTCTGTCATCTCTGGTCGGTTCTGGATGTCTTTTCTTCTTTCGCACTCATTCTCGTCTCGACATTCTCGCGGGTATGTGGGGATCGACCGTGGTGTTCCTCGTCTTCATGGTGGCTGCTCTGTGTCTGTGGCTCTTTGCCAGCCGGTTGTTCAGACCCGTTACTCGCGGATCGGCTCTCGTGGCCGGATTCTTCGCAGTGACGCTGGGTATGCCCATGTGCGCCTTGGTTGTTCCCCTGCCCTATCCTCCGCGTCCTGCTGAGGGAGAAGTGTCTCGAACGAAGGTCGCTCTGAGAGGCATCGCCGAGGGTCTCGAAGCGTATTGGAACGAGAACAAGGCATACCCCGCCTGGACTCTCGACCCCGCCCTGCGTCTCCGCATCGAATACCGAGCACCCTGGAGGGGTGCCGGAACCTGCGGTAGTTTGGCCGGCCCGATTTGCCTGACGGTCGTTTCCGGCACCCCTGTCGGGGTGCGTTGTGTCTTGCCGCGCCGGTTCCGGGGGTGTTACCCCCGGCTACTCTCCTCCAGCCCTCCGGGCTGGCTCAGAGGGTTTGCAGAACCCGCACTCCCACTGCGACTGTCCATACAATTTGTTGACGACCATGAGGCGGCTGGGCCAAGAAAATCTGCCGCCGGTCCCGTGGTGCTGAATCAAGACGCACCGTGCCCGTGCGCCCGTGCGTGGGTGCAACCCATCATTTCAGGAAGAACCCGTTCGATCTCGCTCTTCGCCACCGCCGACTTCACGTCGGTGGGGCGACGGTTTTGCT
>JAFGFN010000180.1 GCA_016931035.1 Candidatus Sumerlaeota bacterium | reverse complement strand
TCGAATTAAACCACATACTCCACCGCTTGTGCGGGCCCCCGTCAATTCCTTTGAGTTTCAACCTTGCGGTCGTACTCCCCAGGCGGGATACTTAACGCGTTAGCTCCGGCACCGAGGGGGTCGATACCCCCGACACCCAGTATCCACCGTTTACGGCCAGGACTACCGGGGTATCTAATCCCGTTCGCTCCCCTGGCTTTCGTGCCTCAGCGTCAGAAATGGGCCAGCAGGCCGCCTTCGCCACGAGTGTTCTTCCTGATATCTACGCATTCCACCGCTACACCAGGAATTCCACCTGCCTCTCCCATCCTCGAGTCCGGCAGTTTCCAGTGCATTTCCTTCGTTAAGCGAAGAGCTTTCACACCAGACTTGTCGAACCGCCTACGCACCCTTTACGCCCAGTAATTCCGAACAACGTTTGCCCCCCCCGTATTACCGCGGCTGCTGGCACGGAGTTAGCCGGGGCTTCCTCTGCAGGTACCGTCACTCCCGGATTCACCATCCGGGCATTCTCTCCTGCTGACAGCGGTTTACAATCTTGCGACCTTCGATCCCGCACGCGGCGTCGCTCTATCAGACTTTCGTCCATTGTAGAAGCCTCTAGACTGCTGCCTCCCGTAGGAGTCTGGGCCGTATCTCAGTCCCAGTGTGGGTGACCACCCTCTTAGGCCACCTACCGATCGTAGCCTTGGTGGGCCGTTACCCCGCCAACAAGCTAATCGGGAGCGGGCTGATCTCTCAGCGGCACGCGCGAAGCGCACCTTTAACCGAAGGAACCGACGTCCCCTCGGCCACATGCGGTATTAGCAGCTGTTTCCAACTGTTGTCCCCCACTGTGAGGCACATTACCCACCCGTTACTCACCAGTTCGCCACTGTACTCAGGGAGTTGCCCCCCTTTTCTCGTTCGACTTGCATGCCTAATCCACGCCGCCAACGTTCGTTCTGAGCCAGGATCAAACTCTCCGTGAAAACTTATATCAAGGAGCGTTCCTCACTGGAAGAACGACCTTTGATGTCACAGATCGTTCGGAAATATCGAGCGGAAACCTCTCGGTTCCCTCTCGTTTAGGTGAAGAGTACTCAAACGACCGCAAAAGATCGGGGTTTCCTCACTTTTGCGTCTCTATCCAGATGTCAAAGATCCCAGGCGGTCCTGCCTTTTTCCTGCCGCCCGCCCTTCGGATGGACCCAGAGGGCAAGTAATCATTCTCTACCTTTTCGGGGCGTTTCGTCAAGGGGAAAATGCACGCCTTTCCCCCCGCCCCGGGCGATCCACCTCCCGGTTCGTCCCGGTTCGGTGCTCTCCCGCGTGTCCCCAATCAGGCAGACGAAAGTCGGATTATAAGGACGGCGAGCCGGTTGTCAAACTCTATTTTCATCTTTTTTCGGGAGGGCCGGAATCCCCTGAAAAAGCGGGTTATTCTCGTCTTCGGTACACGATCCAGCCGTCCTTCTTCGCCCGCCGGAAGCGGATTGCGGGGGTGTAGGCCTGTTGAAAAGCGGGGAGATCGATGAAGCTTCGGATCAGGGGGTGTTGGAATGCCTCGGCGGATGTGGGATCGTCGATTCGATCACAGACAAGAACGATCAGGTCGGGACATCGCAACACGACATAGGAGGCGATGCCGACATAGTCGCGAGTTGTCATGAAATGGGCCGTGGTGGGATCGCACAAGCCAAGCATGTCGACCGCCTCGAATCGCGAGTAGAATGGGACGGCGCCCATTTCGCTAAAGGCGAGAAGTTGCGTCTCGGGAAATTCGCGGCGCAGGAGTTCACCCAAGGCGCGATGACGGTTCGATTGGAACCAAGAGTCCTCGAAACGGTCCAGAAAGTACTTGCCCCGGTCGAAGTTCGAGTAGGAGTAGATCAGGAGAAACGCCGTCGATAGAACGAGAAGCGCCGCGCGGACAAGACGTCCGCGAACCTCGCACAATCGCGCGATGCCCGCGCCGAGAAACACGAGGAGCAGAGCGAACGAGGGGAAGCTGAAACGTTCGAGCCAAAGAATGTCGGGCTGGAAATAAACCGCCGGGACAAGAGCGATCAGACAGACGGATAGAAGCGTGAGCGCGGCGCGAAAGCGATCGTGCGATCGCTCGTCCTCCCCGCCGCCGCCGCGTCGCCGCGAGAGAGCCATAACGGCGGCGACAAGGCCCAGGAGAGCCCACGGGGCGAGAACGCACGGGGCGTCGGCCAGGAATTGCGCCTGATGGAAACCGGCGATCTTCTGGAAGTAGATCCAGATCTTCCGCCATGCCTCGCTTTCCGCCGGAGAGGTCGTCATGGCCCCGCCGTACTTCGCATAGAACGTGTTGGGAAACGGTTTGCCGTAAAGCGTCAGTCGCAACGCGAGAAGACCAGCCTGGGCCGCGACCGCGGCGCCCGCCGCGGCCAACAGCGTTCGCGCGCCGCGCCGAGCCGCGAGCCACGCGGCCGCAAGACTCGCAAGAACGACGGCGATCCCCTCGGGACGAACCCAGACGACGCAGATCGACAATCCGGCCAGAACGAGAGCCGACCTCGCGTTCCTCGAGTTCGGCGCGTTGATCAGGGCGTCGGCGAAGGCGAGAACCAGGAAGGCGTAGGCCATCGAGTCCATTCCGCTCGTGGAATAGAAAATGAAGGGAAAGCCGTTCGCGACGAGGAATGCGGCCACGGCGCCGCCTCGCCCCAGGCGTTTGAGCGCGAGACGGCGCGCGAGCGCGATCAGGCCGATCCAGCAACCGAGGCCGAGAATCTGGGCGGCAAGAGGCAGAGGGAAGCGGACCCACGCGAACGGGACCAAGGCGAGGGTCCAGAGAAACGACGTGTTGCCCTCGACCCAGTACTCGCGCGGCTGATGGCGGTTGAAGTCGAAATGGCCGACCGCGTAGTTCTGGGCGTAGCGGAACGTGATGTACGAATCGTCGACCAGGTAGCGCCACGAGCGCGGGACGATGAGCGAGAGATGAATGCAGGTGACGACGACCAGGAGGGCCTCCAGCCATTTGGCCCGCAATCGGTCGAAACGCATATCACCCCTCCGTCGACGGACCTTGCGTGAGTTGGCCGGTGTGGATCAAGAGATCCTGCAAAGGGCCGATCACGGCCATCGAGAGGAAAAAGGCGAGCCAGTAGATGCAGAATCCGCCCGCGGTCAAAACCCCGGACACGAACAGCACCGGCATCCTGTATTCGAGCACTCCCGGAACGATCCGGTCGCCCGGAACGATCCGATCGAGTCCGGAGGCCATCAGCGCGACCACGGCGACCGGAAAAACCGCCACCATCGGCAGCCAGAGCGGATAGCGCACTCGGCGACGAAGCGCGAGAAGAAGCAGAGAGAGCAGAGAGTATCCGACGGTGATGCAGAGGACCGTCGCGACGCACACGAACAGGAGAAACGGGAAGCCGACCGAAATCGTCTGTTCCTCTTCAGCCAGGATGGCCAAACCGCACAACCCCACCAACAGTCCCAGGCCGAGCACGAAACAGACGGTCCCGGCGACAAAATGGGACAGAACGAATCGAACGGCGGTCTTGATATTAGGATTCATCGGTGTTTCCAGACGAGAGCTCCGCTCTCGCCTTCATCCTCACCCTCGTACTCTTTCTCGTTCTCGAAAACCCGTCGGCCGCGATCGCGGGCACGCCCACGACAGGGGTCGCAGAGATCGTAACATCCCCGGAGCGCTCGTGTCTATGCGAGACGATATATCTGCCCGAACTTCGTCTCCAAGTACCGGACATACGGCTCGGCTTCGAGGGGCCGGCCCGTGATGTCCGTACACAGCTCGCCCGCCAACCGCCTCAGGCCGACGCGGTGGATCTTCTCGCGCAGCCACTCGGTCAGGCGTTGGAGCTCGCCCGCCTCGATCCGCGCGTCCAAGTCGGGAATGTCGCTCTGGGCCTGCTCGAAGAACTGGACGGAATACAGATTGCCGAGCGTGTAGGTGGGGAAGTAGCCGATCAGACCCCACGCCCAGTGGATGTCCTGCATACAGCCGTCCTTGTCGTCGGGAACATCGAGCCCGAGATACTCGCGCATCTTGTCGCGCCAGACGTCGGGCAGACCTGCCGGATCGAGCTCGCCCGCGAGCATCGCGCGCTCGATCTCGAACCGCAGAATGATGTGAAGCGAATACGTGACTTCGTCCGCCTCGACGCGGATCAACGACGGTTCGACGCGGTTGATGGCGCGATAAAAAACGTCGAGAGCGACCGAACCGAGTTCGGCCGGAAAAGCGTTTTGGAGCCGGGAGTAGAAGCCTCGCCAAAACGGAAGGCTGCGCCCCACTAGGTTCTCCCACATGCGCGACTGCGATTCGTGGATGCCGAGCGAGATGGCCCCCCCGAGAGGCGTGCGCGCGTCCTCGATCCGAATGCCCTGATCGTAGAGCCCGTGTCCGCCTTCGTGCATGGTGGCGAAGAGTCCCGTCGCGAAGGTCCGGGCGTTCAGGCGGGTGGTCAGCCGGACATCGGTCGGATGAAACCCGGTCGTAAAGGGGTGCGCCGACTTGTCTTGTCTCCCCTTGCCTAGATCGAATCCCATCGCTTTGAGAACTTCGAGTCCGAAGTCCCACTGCCGATCCACGTCGAATTCCCGGTCGAGACAGGAGGTCGAAACCGGATAGTCCGACGCGCCGATCCGCCGCACAAGCGCGACGACACGGTCTCGCAGCCGGTCGAAGACCGCCGCGATCTCGGCGCCGGTCGCGCCGCGTTCGTACCCTTGGAGAAGGGCGTCGTAGCGGTCCTGGCCGGGGTCCTTGAGGCAATCGGCGCGGCGACGCTCCAGATCGAGGATTCTCTCCAGGTGAGGCAGCCATTTGCGGAAATCGTTCCGCGGCCGCGCCTCGGTCCAACAGGCCACCGAATCCGACTGAGCCCGCGCGGTCTCGCGCACCAGCTCCTCGGGAACCCGGACGGCGCGTCGGTATTCCCACATGGCGCGTTCGACCGCGAGACACTGGTCAATCTCATCGGGCGGCTCGGGCCCCGAGAGCCGTTCGAGAAGGTTTCCCATTTCGTCCGACGTGAACTTGCGATGGATCAGACCGCTGAGAGTGGCCATCTGTCGCCCCCGGGCCTGTTGTCCGCCGGGCGGCATATAGGTCTCCTGGTCCCACGAAAGGACCGCTTGCGCGGCGCCGAGGTCGGCGATCTCGCCGGACAAATCGAGAAACTCGGCGTAGGGAGAGGTGGGTGGGGTCATGGCGTATTCGGTGTGACACGAAACGGCCCGAATCTCAAGGTTTTTGTGTTTCCGCTTTGGTTTGACTCGCCCCCGGGATTGCGGGAGAATCGTGGAGGAACGGGAAGCACCCTGAATACCGAGCGGTTCATCTTCCAGACGTGAGGAGAAACGCCGTGGCGCGAGAGGCGATGCTCTACGAGTCCGAGGCGGAAGGCTGGGTCCGGTGCGACCTCTGTCACCATCGGTGCCGGATCGCCCCAGGCCAGGCGGGAGTGTGCCGGGCGCGCCGCAACCGCGATGGAAAACTCGAGTCGCTCGTCTACGCTCGCTGCATCGCCCACAACGCGGACCCGATCGAGAAGAAGCCGCTTTTCCACTTCCTTCCCGGCACTCTGTCCTTCTCCGTCGCGACGGTCGGATGCAATTTCCGGTGCACGTTTTGTCAGAACTACCTGATCTCGCAATCGCTGCGCGCCGATTCCGACCGGATTCCCGGCGAGATCGTCGAGCCCGCGACCCTGGTGGCCGAGGCCCTCGCCCGCCAATGTCGAAGCATCTCGTTCACCTACACCGAGCCGACGGTCTTCTTCGAATACGCCCTCGACACGGCGCGGCTGGCCGCGGAAAAGGGATTGCCGAGCTGCTTCGTCTCGAACGGATTCATGACGCGACGCGCGGTGGACGAGATCTCGCCCTATCTCAAAGCGATCAACGTCGATCTCAAATCGTTCAACGAGGAGACGTATCGGCGCGAGATCGGCGGCACGCTCTCGGGCGTTCTCTCGACGATCGAGCACCTCTACGACAAGGGCGTCTGGGTCGAGGTCACGACGCTGCTCGTCCCCGGCCTCAACGATTCGAGGGAAGAGATCCGCAGTATCGCTCGTTTCGTCGCCGGTCTGAGCCCCGACATCCCCTGGCACGTCTCGCGTTTCTACCCGCAGTTCCAGATGCAGGACCGCGGACCGACGCCGACCGAGTCGATTTGGGAGGCGCTCGAAATCGGCCGCGAGGAGGGGCTGCGCTACGTGTACTGCGGCAACGCCCGCGACGAACGATACGAATCGACTTGGTGCGGCCGCTGCGGCGCGCCGTTGATCGACCGCTCGGGCTACACGATCTTGAGCAATCGTCTCGGGCCCGACGGCCTGTGCCCCGAATGCAACACCCCCTGCCCCGGCGTCTGGAGTTGACTCGCCCTTTCACGTCCCGCAGAACCGCGTGAAGAAGGTGGGCAGGTTGTGGAGCGCGGTCAGAACGACCAAGGCGACCAAAGCCGTCTGAAGACGCGGAGAGCGCCGTCCGATCGCGAGAACCAGGTCCGCCGCGAGAATCGACACGAGAACGAAGACGTGCAAAACGTAGGTCGGTTTGACCGTGTCGCCGTTGTCCGTGGGAAAGGCGAAGACGAATCCCGCATACCCGACGACGCACGCTAGGGCGACAAGGAAGATCCACGCCAGCGATTCCTCTCGCGCCTCGGTTGTCGGGCGAATCGTCGTTCGCCACAACATCCGCCCTCCCCATAGAAAACCCGCAACGAACAAGAACGACAACGGAATCGACGCGGCGTTCACCCGACCGAGATAGCGGTTGATTTCGTAACGGTTCGTCACGATTCGGTCGAGCGTTTCGCCCCCTTGTTCGATGGCCGCGTCCAAGCTGAACCCGTCGAGCCAATACCCGCCTTCTCGGTCTCGTCCGTGCACGAGGAAGTACGCCCAGTAGTCTCCCCAAGTGTCGGCGTAGAAGATCGGCCACGCCTGGTTCCGGAACGAGGGCCGCACGGGATCGGTGAAAACGGTTCGGAGAGGACACGACAGGTAGAACGAACGCGGATGGTCGGCCGCCAGGAGGGAGGAGAAGGGTTTTCGATTGAAGGCCGAGAAACCGCCGTGGCGAACCTTCAGGTAGACGTAGAACCATCCGCCCGCGAGGAAAGCCACGAGACAGACCGTCGCGAAAACGACGACCGCTCGGCGCGGCGTCTCGCGCCGTTTGAAAACGCGCAGACCGAGAAAGAGGAACAGGGCGGGGAAAAAGAAGAACGCCCACTGTCGCGTGAGGATCATGCCTCCGGCGATGAGCCCCAGCCAGATCGTCGGTGCCCGGCGCTTGTCGCCCCCCACCGTCACGCGAAGCGTTTGGAGGACCGCCAACACGAAAAGGAGCGCCAAGAGAGGCTCGGCGCGAACGAAGGCAAAGGTGCGATAGTAGACGGGCAGCGCTCCAATCAAGAGGAGCGAGAGAACCGGGAGACCGCGCCGCCCGGGAAGAATCGTGCGGCAGAGTCGCGCCACGCCCCAGAGAAGGAGCCCCGAGTAGACGAAGTTGAGAATCTGCGCGAAACGGAGCGCCTCGAACAGATGGGCGCGTGTCGCCTCGCCTCGCAAGACGCAATACGCCGCCGAAGGGAGGAAAGGCAGCGGCGGCGAGAAGAACTCCCACGTCTCCTCCGCCGTGGGAAACCGCCCGGTCGCCAGAATCCGGATATAGAGGGAATACCCCTTGCTGTCGTATCCCATCGTCGGGTGGTGGCGCAGGGCGTTGTAGAGCACAACGGCCTGAATGGCGCACCCAAGGAGGACCAACATCCATCCCCAAGCGTCCGACGGCGCGAAGCGGCGCAGACCGGTCGGGTGCGGCTTCTCGTGCTCGGGCGGGAGGGGACGATCCGGGGACGTCATGAGCTCACGGTCCGCAACCTACATGTCCGTCTGAGAGAAGACCGCAGACTCCGGGGAATCTGCGGTCGTGTGAACCGGTACGGGAACGCGGTGCGTGACACTCCGCGCCCGGTCTCAAGCGTTGTCGAGAGCGGCGATGCCGGGGAGTTCGATGCCTTCGAGGAATTCGAGCGAGGCGCCGCCGCCCGTCGAGATGTGGCTCATCTTGTCCTCGAGACCGAACTTCCTCATGGCGGCCGCCGTGTCGCCGCCGCCGATGATCGAGATCGCCGCGCTCGCCGCGAGCGCGTCGGCCACCTGCCGAGTCCCTTGGGCGAAGTCCTCGATCTCGAAAACGCCGACGGGGCCGTTCCAGATCACGGTCTTCGCCGCTTCGATTTCTTTCTTGATGAGGGCAACCGTCTTGGGGCCGATGTCCACCCCGAGCCAGTCGGCGGGAATCGAATCCACGTCCACGAACTTCGTCTGGGCCCCGGCCTCGAACTTGTCGGCCACCATGCAATCGAGGGGGAGAATCAGCTTGTCGGCTTTCTCGGCCAGGATCTGCTTGGCCTTTTCGAAGCCCGCCTCGTCGAAGAGCGACTTGCCGATCTCGTGTCCCTGGGCCTTGTAGAAGGTGAAGGCCATGCCGCCGCCGATGACGAGCTTGTCCACCTTGTCCAGAAGGTTCTCGATCACGCCCACCTTGGTGTCGATTTTCGCGCCGCCCAGGATCACGATAAACGGACGCTCGGGCGATTCGAGCGCCTTGCCCATGTAGTCGAGTTCCTTCTTAACCAGGAAGCCCGCCGCGCAGGGCTTGAGGAACTGGGTCACGCCCGCGGTCGAGGCGTGGGCGCGGTGCGCCGTGCCGAACGCGTCCATGACATAGGCGTCGGCCAGCGACGCGAGTTGTTTACAGAACTCGGGATCGTTCTTTTCTTCCTCGGCGTGAAAACGAAGGTTCTCGAGAAGGACGACGTCGCCCGGTTTCATCGCCTGGACGACCGACTGGGCGGGTTCGCCGATGCAGTCGGTCGTGAGCTGGACTTCCTGGCCGATCAGCTCGCCCAAGCGTTTGGCGGCGGGCGCCAGGCTGAGGGCCGGGTTGACTTTGCCTTTCGGCCGACCCAGGTGCGAGGCCAGAATCGTCATCGCGCCGCTCTGGATCAAGTACCGGATCGTCGGCAGCGCGCCGACGATGCGGGCATCGTCGGTGATGCGACCCTCTTCGAGCGGAACGTTGAAATCCACGCGGACGAACACCCGCTTGCCCTTGACATCGATCCGATCCACGACTTTTTTCGCGAATCCCATAGTCTGTCTCCTTCTCTCGACTCCCGCCATATGCAGACGGGAGAATTCTCGCGCGGATCGCGCGACGTGCGGGCCGATCGCCTTGCCGGGCGACCCTGCTCGGGCTCGACCCCCGACTATATTTGCCCGCCCGGGGATGGTCAACGAAAAGTTGGGGCGCGGGGGTGCTCCGGGGCGCAAGCCGCCAGGTTTCAAGCACGCCACCGCCGACTTCATGTCGGTGGGGCGCTGATTATGCTCCAGAGCGGCGCCAATTGCCTTCCTCTCCTCCCCCCTTCTCTCGTTCCCCCTGCCGTCGGCAGGGGGAACGAGAGAAGGGGGGAGGAAGAAAAAACACCCCACAGCTGGAGCAGAACCAGCGCTCCACCGGTGAAAAACCGGCGGGGGCGAGGAATCGCAACGCAAACGTTCTCTCAATTGCCGGGTCGCACCCCGGCGGCGTGTCGCCATAGGCCCGTTTCCCAGGCAAGCACACGTCCGTCGCGTAGCCGGGACGACTCCCTATGTCCATGACCGGGGTCGGCGTGGCTGTCGGGGTCTCAGTCGGAGTTTCGGCGGGCGTTTCAGTCGGAGCTTCCGTCGGGGTGAGGGGGCGGCACCGGAGTTTCGCTCGTCAGGTAGTTCAGATAGTCTTCCAAATTCGTGTAGCCATCCCCGTCGGGATCGCCGTTGCGGTCGGCGGGATCGCTCGAGTCGAGACCGGGAACCGAGTCCTCCCACCAGTTGGGCAGCCCGTCGTGGTCGGTGTCCCACCCCGCCGGGCGAGATTCCTCGGGGTACGTCTCCCAACCGCCAACGTCGGCCTGATTGTCGGGAAGGCCGGGCCGGTCGGTCACGCTGCCCCGATAGGTGAACGTCCCGTTGAGCGTTTCGCTCGTGATGCGTCGATCGTGCAGGTCCAATCCGCCGGGGCGGTTGCACCCGACGTCGGCGAGGACGTCGGCATAGGCCTCGGCGGCCGTCTGGGTCTCGACGTAGGATTCGAAGAACGGCGCGGTCACTGTGAACTCCGTGTAGGGCGTCTCGGGATGGGGGTCGACTCCCCGGAACGGCCCCATGGGGCCTTCGGGACCATGGACCCCCTCCATCACGTTCCCTTCGACATAGCATATCTGCGGTCCGAACCTGGGATTCTCGAACTGGGGATTGAGTTCGTCCAATTCGGCTCCCGAGGCGGGCCCGGGTTTGTAGTAGTTCCGCACGAAGTGGACGAACTCCGCGCCGCCGTCGGTCGTTCGGCCGTCCCAGTTGTAGACGACGTTGTTGCGGATATCGAGGCTTCCCGTGTGGCGGTTGGCGGCGTCGATTCCGCCCGCGAGCGACCAGTTGCGTCCCTCGCAGTGGGCGAGCAGGTTGTGGTGAAAGCTGGCGATGTCGCCGCCGATGCTCGCCGCGTAGCCGTGCGACTTCCCGGGCCGATAGTTCCGGTGACCGGCCACGTGCAGCGCCTCCGAGATCAGTGTCCGCTGCAGCGTGATGTTCTTGGCCGAACGCGAGCTGAACGCCTCGTCGGTCGTCCAGCTGATCGAACAATGATCGATGATCGAATGGTCGGTGCCCGCCATCCCCATGCCGCCGAGCGTCTTGCGTGTGCCGACCTCCTTGCCTACCCGCACCCGGACGTAACGGATGATCCCGTCTTTCATCCCCCCCATCCCGAAATCGTAGTCGCGAATGCAAATCCCCATCCCCGGCGCGGTCTGGCCCGCGACGGTGCAGTAGGGGTTCTTGAGAACGAGGCGGCGGGCGAGCGCGATCGTTCCCGACACGTTGAAAACGATCGTGCGCGGACCCGTCGCCTCGACAGCGGCTCTCAGGCTCCCCGGTCCGCCGTCGTCGAGGTTCGTCACTTCGATCACATCGCCCCATCGTCCGCCTCGGGCGAACCGTCCGTATCCTTCGGCGCCAGGGAAGGCCAGGTGCCGGCGTCGGAAACGCCAAATCTCGCCTTTGGTCCGCGTCCCGTCGGCGGCGACTTCATCCACGCGCCAATAGTAGTTGTCGACGATGTTCGGCGTCGAAGCGAGATGGATCGTTCCTGTCTGATTGCCCATGAACTCGGCGGAAGCGCTCGTTGCGCTGTCGACCGCCGAGAAGTCCGTGCCGAAATAGACGTCGTGCGATACGGCCGACGCCGCGGCGGTCCAACTCAGCATCGTCGACCCCGTGTCGCCGTCGGCGTGTTCGTCGTCGTGCGGCGGCTCGGGCTTGATCGCCTTCTTCTTCGGGTTCCCCGTGTCGATCTCGAATCCGGAGATCGTCACGTTGTTCTGCCATCCCGTTCCGTCGGGCACGAAGAGAATCGTCACGGTCTCGTCCGACGACACGTCGAACTCGACGTAGGCGCTCGCCGCGTCGTAGTTGTTGAGAATGCGGTTTGTCGGGGTCAGGCTCGCAATGACGGGGGTCCCGTTGAGCGAGACGCTCATGTTGCTGAACGTGTTCGTGAGCGGTTTGTCGTAGGTGTTGTGATAGGTCGCGACGGAATGATGACCCGGCGCGAGACCGCTGATTTCCATCTCGATCCGACCTCCCGAGTATCCGTCCTTGACCGTGATGCCGTCGGTCGCCATCCGCGCGTCGTAGTCCACACCGCCCTTGTACCACGTGTTCGTCAGGACGGTCCCGGCCGGGCCCGACTTGCGAAAGGTCACGGCGACGCCGTCGAACGTGCGATTGACCGACACAGCCTCGGGGATCACCCACTGGGCGTAGTGGGGATCGATCGCGTCCTTTCGCTCTGGAAAGCTGAAATCCACCTTGAGCTCGGCGCCGTGCGCCAAGCCGCTCAGGACGACAATCGCGATCGGCGTCCCGACAAGTCTTTGCATCGGTTTCATTGCTCGAGTCCCGCTCCCTTCCCTGCCTTCTTCGTTCTCGGTCCTCGACCGTAGGAGCCGCCAGGGGATTCGTCAACGAAAAGCCTTCGCGACCGGCGGGTGTCGCCCAGGAAGAAGGAAAAAGACGCCCATCGATGAAGATCGCTGACGAGCCCGTGGGCCCGCGCGGTGCGCTCTCGGCGTCGCCCGGCGAGAACCAACGATGACAACAATCGCGACGCGAAGATGCACAACCTCCAGAGCGCGCTGGGCCCGAGAGGGAAACGGTTGCGACAGAAAAACCGGATTCCAATAGACGCAAATGGCCACAGTCGGACAAACCGACCAAGAACGGACAAAAACAGGGTTGACTTTCCCCATTGCGTTTGCTTTACTTGCGCCGCTGGCCTGACTGCAGTTTCCTTTCCCTCCGGGGGGATGTTAGGTGGGCTGGTCGGACAAGCAAGGGGGGGGAATTTCAAGGGAGGCTCTTGGATGCCTCAGGAGGCAAGTGATTTTGGATACGGGTACTGTCAAGTGGTTCAACGAGAAGAAGGGGTTCGGTTTCATCGAACCCGACAATGGGGGGGAAGACCTCTTCGTCCATCACTCGGACATCCAGACCGAAGGTTTCAGAACGCTCCAGGAAGGCCAGAAAGTGTCTTACGAGACGGGGCAGGGACCGAAAGGCCCCAAGGCGACCAACGTTCGTCCTTGCTAAAGCACTAAAAACCTAAGAAGTCGATGCTTGTTTCGATGCGGGGTTCCGGCATAGAGTCGGGGCCCTCTTTTCTATAGTGCCCGCCAGGATTCCGGATCGACTCAGTGGGTCCGAATCGCGGTCCCGCCCTCGACGACCTTTCGCACGTCCTCTCCTTTCGCTTCTTCGATTGAAGAATCCGGAAGTCTTCCTCACTCTCCAATTCGCAATCCGAAATCCGGGACTTGCCCTGCCGTAGCGGCGCCACCGCGAAGGACGGTTCGCAATCCGCAACCCGCATTCCGAAATCAGAGGTCCGCATTCCGCAATCAGAGGAGTTTGCGGCGCAGCTCGCGTTCGACGTGGGGCGGGACGAGGGTCGAGACGTTGCCGCCGCCCGAGAGGACTTCCTTGGTGAGCGAAGAGCTGACGAACACGTAGCCGATCGTCGGCGTCATGAAGAGCGTTTCGACCTCGGGCGCGATTCGCTGGTTCATCAGCGCCAGCTCGAGTTCGGACTCGAAATCGGTGACGGCGCGCAGGCCGCGGATGATGAACCGGACCCCTTGCGCCTTGGCATAGTGCACGGTCAGGCCCTCGAAGTGCGCCACCTCGACGTTGGGCCAGTCCTTCACCGCTTCGCGGAGCATCTCGATGCGCTCCTCCAACGTGAAGAGCGGCTTCTTGGCCGAGTTGACGGCCACCGCGACGATCAAGCGGTCGAACACGCGCGCACATCGCTCGATCAGGTTGAGATGGCCGTAGGTCAGGCAATCGAAGGTGCCGGGATACAGAGCGGTCTTGTCGGACATGGGGGCCGAATCCTCCTTGGACAACCTCGCGGGAATCGCCTTCATGAATACCGAAACGCGGGGCGTTCTTCAACGCCAAACATAGGGGCGGATCATCTTCGCGTCGCGTTGCCCGACCCGAGTTCCGCGAGTTTCTCTCGAACCTGACTGGCCGCTTGGGCCTTGCCCTGGGACTGCAGGAGATTCAGCGCTTGTTCGTAGTAGCCCCGCGCCTCGTCGGTCTCGCCCTGCCGTGCGCTGATGCGGGCCAACCCGAGGAAACCGTTTTCGGACCGCGGTTCGAGGCCGACGAGATTCCGATAGACCCGCGCGGCTTCTTCGAGTTGGCCGCCTTGTTCGTAGATGAACGCCAAGTTGCGACTGGCGAGCACCAGTTGGGGGTCGATCTCGAGCGCCTTCCGGAATTCCGCTATGGCATCCTCCCTGCGGCCTTTCTTGAAGAAGGCGACGGCGAGGTTCTGGTGTGCGTCGGCGACGTTGGGATCCAGCTCGATCGCCTTGTTCAGCATCTCGATGGCCGAGTCGATTTCGCCCTTCGAATAGAGCAGGATGCCCAGGTTCTGGTGCGCGTCGGCGTAATCCGGCTTGAGCTCGATGGCCTTGCGGAACAACGGTTCCGCCTCCTCCAGACGGCCCGTGTCCTTGAGCACCGAGGCCCAGTTATTGAGCGGATTCGCATCCTTGGGAGAAAGACTCGCAGCCAGTTTGTAGTGCTCGATCGCCTCCTCCAGCTGTCCCTTCTCGCGAAGCGCGTTTCCCCAGTCATAGTGCGCTTCGGAGAAGTCGGGCATGTACTCGACCGCCGCGCGATACTGCGCGATCGCCCCGTCCAGCTCCCCGCGTTCCGCCAAGGAGTAGCCATAGTTGATCTGCGCGACGTGGTTGTTGTCCGTCACACGGGTGGCATGACCGAAGAGTTCCTCGGTGTTCTTCCAGTGGAGAACCTGGCGCGAGGAGACGACCGCCAAAGCGGCCGTCGCAGCGCACCAGGCCGCGATCAGCGCCGTCTTGCCCTGGGGTCGAACGCGCCCGAACGCGAGAGCCGTCAGAATCCCGACCAGGGCGAACAACCCGACGGTCGAAGGATAGAGGTGGCGGTCGGCCTGCGAATGATGGTGCGCGAACGTGGGCGCTAGGGCCAACCAGTACCACGCCAGACAAAAAGCCAACACCCGTCCGAGCGGGCCGCCCCGGACCCACCCCCAGACGATCGCGAGGGCGGAAGCGGCCATCAGCAGCGCGCCCACGGTGGAACCGGGAGTCCAGAAATCGGCCAGAACGCTTCCCTTGCGCGTGGGATACACCGGCACAAGAGCCTTCGGATAGACGAGATCGAGCGTTTCCCGAGCTCGAGCCGCCAGGCCGGCCGCCAACCGGATGCTCCACTCGTCCGCGGCAGCGACCACGTCGGCCTCGGGAGTGTGCTTCTGGGCTCGCATCGTTCCCGCCCACGCGACGAGGACGAAGAAGGGCAGGGCGAGCAGCAAAGACCGAGTGAGCTTGATTCGTTCGACGATGACCCACCACGCCCCGAATATCGGGGGGAAACCGAAACACGAAGCGTTCGACAACACGGCGAGCAGATAACTCAGAACGGCCAGAACATACCGCACCCAGAAACGGCCGCGCGAGGAGAGAAGACAGAGAAACGCGCACAAGGAAAACAAGAGCGCCAACTCCACCTTGCGACCGCTGACCCAAGCCACGGGCTCGACGTTGACTGGATGAATCCCGAACAGCGCGGCCGCGATCGTCGCGGCCAGAAGCGCCTGACCTCCCGAGAACACACTGGATCTGCGAAGGAAGAGTCGGATGCACTGCCAGACGAGAAACACGTTCACGAGATGGAGAAGAAGATTCAGGAGGTGGCTCAGGTACGGATTCTGCCCAAAGAGCACGATATCGAAGTACCACGAGGCCAGAAAGACGAAGTAGTTGGCGTTTGTCGGGTAGGCGTCTCCACTCAAGATGGACCGCAGCGCCCCGAGCGCCCCTTGCCTTCCGAAAGGGCTCTCTTCCATGAACTTCTCGTCGTCGTAGCTCACATATCCGCAGTTCCTCACGGGCGCCATCGTCACGGCGACGGCGATCAGAACGATCGCGAGCGAGAGCCACACCCATGCCGCCGACGGCTCATCGGTAGACTGGCGGAACCGCCGCGTACGACTCGGCGCGTCGCCCGATCCGGCGGCGCGGGGGGCGGGCGACCGCCGTCCGGCTCGTCCCTCGTCGGGACGCTTGCGGTGTTTTCGCGTATTCTTCACCAGGTTCGGTCCTCACGGGAAACGTCGGTTCCGGCCACACGCTACGGAGACCGTTCTCTTGCGCCTGGCCCGTCCTTCCCAGTGCGACGGGTTCCGCGCAGCATATCAAACGAACCTCCACCAATCAACCCTGTCGGCTTCCGGGGTCCGACACGGATTCCCGCCGAGGGTTTCCCAGACGGCGGGAGCTGCCGTTCCCGAGGTGGAGCCGCGGACGATCTCGTTGGTGCGTTCGCCCGGCCAGGAAGAAAAACCCCCGGTTCGTTCGGAGAACGAACCGGGGGCGTGTGAGAAGCGATCGGTCTCAAAGACCGTCTAGGGGTCTGCTATTCGACCCGGAAGACGCTCACTTCGACCGGAATGGGCGTGCCGCCCAGAACCGCGCTGTCCGTCGTGCCGGCCACGGTGTTGTCGGTCAGCTGAAGGATCACGTCGCGCGCGACGCCGTTGTCGAGGTTGATGATCGGAGTCCAGGTCACCAGGATGTCCTCGGTCGCGGCTCCCGCCAGGGGCGACGTGCCGCCGCTGCGATGCGCACCGGCGAACTCAGGCAGGTACGAAGCGGTGCCGCTGAAGTCGTACGAGTAGTACAACGCCGCGGTGCCGGTGTTCGTGACCGTCACCGCTCCCGTCGTCGGGCCATCGTTCCAGTTGTAGCCCACCGGGAACAGAGGCGGACCCGTACTGTAGCTCAGAGCGGCCACCGGCGACGTGAGAGTGTCGGCGCCCGAGTACTCCAGAGCGCCGATGTCGGTCGTGCCGGTACGCGCCGTGCCGAGCATGTCGAGGGCAGGAATGGCCACTGTGCCGTCGCTGTCCAGACCGGCATCCACGCAGCCCGAGGAGCCCAGACCGATCGCGCCGGTCGCCGCAACCAGGTAGCCGTCGCCCGATGTGTCGACGTTCGACTCCGTCAGCGTGGCGCCGGTTACAACCGTGCCGCCGACCGCCGCGTCGTCGATCACCGAGTTGGCGATCCGGCCCGTCACCGCCGCGGCGACGACGATCGGAGCCGTGCCCGAGATCGTGTTGAGCGACATCACGGTGTTGACCACCTGGATGTCCGCGGGCGGCGCACCCGGAACGAGGGTGAACGTATCGAGGATCTGCGCGTCCGCGCCGATCTGGTTGTCGACCGCCGTGCAGTTGACCAGATCCAACGAGCCGCCGCGGTTCTGAACCAGCGCCGATGTACCCGTGTTGCCTAGGAACAGGCAGTTGGTCATCGTCACGTCGTTGCCGATCTTCGAGTCGGCATCTTCGAAGTGAAGCATGCCGTTGGCGCCGTACGTGTTGCCGCTGAACGTGCAGTTCGTCCAATCGATGTCCTCGAGCTCCTTCCAGGTGAGAAGGTCGGCCCCAGACACGTTGTCCGTGAACGTGCAGTCCGTGAACGTGATCTGCGTATCCGTGGTATTGCCCCAGTTACGGAACAGAGCCTCGCTCGAGGAACCCGCGTTCTGGTCGAACACGCAGTTGTCGAATGTCACGGGAGTGCCGCCCGTCGCAGCCGGATGCCCTTCCATCTGCATGCACGTGCCGCGCGCCGACGAGTTGTTCTGGAACAACGTGTCCACGATGGTCAGGCTGTTGGCCGCGGTCATCGCGTTGTTCACCCACTTGATCGAGGCGCCGCGCGAGGGCTGGTTGCCGTTGCCCAGGTTGCTGAAGGTGCAGCCGTCGAGGACGTTGTCGCCCACGCAACCATGGAGGTTCACAGCCGAGACGCGACGGTCCGTCAGGACCGACACGCTGTCGATGACGGTGTCCGAGATGTTGACGGTTCCGCCGACGACGTTGATGCCGCCGTTGCAGGTGTTGAGCGGAATGTCGTCCGCCACCCGGCAGCCGCTCATCGTCAGCAAGCCGCCTTCACGAACCACGATGCCGCCGCCGCAGACCGAGCCGCGGGTGCCCGAGGCAATCAAGATTCCCGTGACATCGCAGGCGGTCATGGTCAGATCGGCCCCGCCCATGGCGTTGATGCCGCCGCCGAGGATACCGGCGCCGCTCTCGGCCGGGGATGTAAAGGCCGGCCCGCCGTTCATGGCGACGCCGCTCGTCACGTCGACCTGGTCAAGAACGACAACCTGATCGGCCGCGATGTCCAGAACGCCCTGGGTCGAGCCGCCCACCACCAAGTGAGCCAGCGTCGTACGCGTGCTCGACGCCTGGGCCTCCACGTCGGCCGGAGAGGCTTCGTTGCCGTCCAGACCGCCGCTGATGATGACAGAGGCCGTCACGTCAATCGGGGCGTCCGTCGGGTTGTCGAAGATTTCCGCCGCAACCCAAAGCGCGTCGCCGTCGACCGCAGCCGCGAGGCCGCCCGCCACCGAAGTGTAGGCGTTGGTCCAGCTCGAGCCGTCGGTGTTGTTACCAGTCGAGGCCACGAAGATCGGACCGCCGGCTTCATAGATGCCGATGTCGGTCAGCGTCGAGCCCGTGCCGGGGACGTCGTTACGCGCAGCGCCGTCGATAGCCGTCGCCGGAATCGTCACGGTCGTGTCGGCATCCAGACCGGCGTCCACGCAAGGCGACGCCAGGGACTGCACACGGCCGCTGGCCCCGATCAGGGCCGCCGCCGTCGAGACGTTCGACTGCGTCACGCTGCCCGCACCGGTCACCACCGCGCCGCCTTCGTCGATGACGCAGTTGGCGATACGGCCCGTGCCGTCCAACACATTGACCGGCGCCGCGGCGCCGAACGTGTTGCCCGACATCACGGTGTTGACGATGTCGAAGTGCGACATGCCCGAGCCGCCGGTGTCCTGGCGAACGACCGCGCCCGTCGAACCGCACTGGTTACCGACAAACGCGCAGTTGACGATCTTGCCGATCGGGCCGGAGTTGGTCCCGGGGCTCGAGCCCGCGCCAAAGTCGATCACGCCCGTCTGGCTGGTGCCGGTCAGAACGTTGTCCGCGAACAGGCAGTTGGTGAGCTCAAGACCCGAGCCGCCGTCGCCCACCTTGTTGCTGGTCTCGAAGTTGATCACCGACGCCTCGGCGGCGCCCAGCGCCGTGTTGGCGACGAAGGTGCAGTCCGAGATCTGCAGGACGTCGAATTCCTTCCAGGCAATCGCGGCCGCCCGGCGGTAACCCGTGTTGCCCTCGAACGTGCAGTCCGAGATTGTCGTGGTCGCGCCGGCGTTGTTTCCCCACTTGCGGATGGCGCCACCGTCGGAAAGCCACGCATAGTTGTCCGTGAAGGTACAACCCGAGATCGTGATGTCCGTCGGGCCCTGCGCGTTATCGTGTCCGAAATACGGAACAGGGTCCTGATAGCAGTTCGCGATCTCAAGCGCCCCGCCGTCACGTCCCGAGTTGCTGGTGAACGTGCAATCGGTGATCGTGTAGAGCGTGGTCGTGGTGTCGGGCGCCAAGAGAACCGGCGCCTCGTTGTTGCCGCGGTTGTCGATGAACGTGCAGCCGTCGAACGTGCCGCCCTGCGTGGGCGGAAGGCTCTGGAAAGCCGAGATGCCGCCGCCGCCGTACGGTCCCATACCCACTGGAGGACCGTTGTTCTCGAACACGCAGTCCGTCAGGGTAAACGAGTCGCCCTCGATACGGATGCACGCGCCGCCCTTACCGGTCTGCGAGAGATCGACGTTGTCGGCGATTCGGCAGTCCGTCATCGTCAGGGTACCCGACTTGAACATCGTCAGCGCGCCGCCACCACCGCGCTGCGCCGTACCAATGGACGTGTTGTCCGTGATGGCGCAGTTGGTCATCGTCAGCGTCACCGTCGTCCCGGCGTTGATCGCGCCGATATTAGCCGGCAATTCAGCCAGCGGAAAGCCGACTTGGTCGCTGGTCGCCGTGACGCGTGCAACGCCGTTGCGAACGTCCACCTGGTCGAGCGTCACCGTCAGACCACCGGCGATCTCGATCACGTTCGCCGTGCCGTAAGTCCCGACCGTGGCGTTGGCGCCCAAGACCACTGCCGTGTGCTCGACCACCGTGCGCGCCGTTGTCGAAGCGCGCTCGCCGGCGTTGGCTTCCGTCCCGGCGCAGCCGCCGTAGATCGCCAGATCCTCGGTGATCGAAATCGGCGCCGTGATCGTCGTCGGATTGTGCGTCTCGGCCAGCGCAAGAATATCGTCGGCGCCGCCGGCGGCGTTGGCCGCCGCGACACCGGCTTCCAGCGTCTGGTAAGCCGTCGCCCAGGTCGCGCCGGTCGAGTCGTCGCCTGTCGAGGCAACAAAGAACGTCGCGCCCATACCGGACGAAGCCACGCAGACGATCGCCAGAGCCATACAGATTGCGAAGAATCGCGTTTGCTTGCTCATGGTTCTTCCACTCCTTCGAAAAAGTGTTTGGGGCCAAAGCCCCGGGAAGACCCGGATTCGCCTCCGGGAATCCCCCCCTCCATTGCAGAGAGAATCTAAGGAAAACAAGAAACGAAAAGAAAACACCGTGGGAACAATCCCACCTGCGCGGCAAGGCCGAATCGAAGCCTACCGCATCACGCCTTTACTGTGGTTCAAACGTCTAAACCCACCCTCCTTTCGGCCAGGCCGCAATGCGTCCCTCCCTTGAGCCTAAGATGCTGATGATGTTTTTGTCGCCACACTACTCGTCTAGGGCAAAATCCCAGTGTTGGCCGTTATTCTGCCCCGTCCCGCCCCCACGGTCAAGGAAAAAAACCACACATCGAATGAAAAACTTGCCGCTCGGCGCGGCGACCCCAAATCGAGCGACTTCGAGGCCGAAAGCACAAGGGCTTTACGGGCGATCGGAGCGCCGAACTCGCGGTTCGAATCGGGTCTCGGTTCTCGCACCTCAGGAACGGAGGCGAATACGCGCCAAGCCGGGGGGGCGGCGAAATCGCCGAATGCGGACGGGACTCGCGAACCGGGCGGGTCCGCGCGGAGCACGCGTTCTCGAATCCAAGCATTGACGCTGAAAATAGAGGACTTAGGTCGGATCGGCGCCGTCGGGCGCGAGCCTGAGCGCCGCGTCGGCAACGGGGATTTCGACGGCTTCCAGACTCGTGAGACATGCGAGAACAGCGACTTGGGGCTGAATATCGCCCAGAATCGGCATGGTTGGCGATGGACTTCGCTGGCTCCAGGACGAAGGGGGTGTTCGGTCCCTGGCGACCCGGAGGGCGGATTCGGCCCGGCCAATCGCCCCGCGCCGGGCGCCGTGGAATCGCGATTGGGTCGGAGAGACGGCGACTTGCGCTCCATCTCGCGGCTAGGCGCTCCTCCACTCCGGGTCCGCGAGAGGCTTGTGCCAGACATTCATGCTTTCGATGCTTCCGGATATGTTCGTGTTGTTGACCAATGTGCCGCCGAAGGCATAGCGCATCTTGGCGAACGTGATATTCATTCCGGGCGAAACGGCGCGGGCAATGGTGTAGGCGGTTTGCATACCGCGCTCGCGCATGGCGTCTTCCATGACGCGCAGCAACCAGGCAGCCAGGCCTCGGCCGCGCCGGGACGGAAGCGTGGCGAAGTCGGTCATCTCGACGTTGGCGCCGGTCTTGTCCATCTCGGAGGAGGCCAGCGCGACAAGCCGCCCGTCTTCGCGCACGCCGAAGTAGTCGATATGCGTCCGCATCGTTTCGCGGAGATAGTCGGGATCGTGGATGGGGAACGGATAGGTTGGGAAGACCTCTTTGTAGAGCGCGCCCATTTCGTGCGCGTCGCCCGAGCCGCACGCGACGACGTCGAGACCCGCGGGCGGAGTCCGGTTGGCGCCCGAACCGCACGCCTTGGCTTTCGCAAGCGAGAGGACGCGATCGAGGACCGGTTGGTTCTCGGGTTCGGCGCGGTCGGGATCGAGGAACTTGGCGAGAAACATGGCGTTGCGCGCGCCGTTGTAGAATCGCGGGATTCTGGCCTCCGCGACGTAGCCCTGTTGCGTGAACGGCCTGGCGGCATCGGCGGGCGTCTTGGCGAATATTTTGGTGTAGCCCTTCTTGCGGGCCAGAGCGTCGAGTTCCTCGACGATGTCCGGCGCGTCCGTGGGATCGAGCCTCATCAGGTAAACGCGGTTGCTTTGGGGGCCGTGTTGAATCGTAGAGCGGCCCATTCGTTCGATTCGGTCCATCTTAGATTGTCCCTTTCGTTTCCGAGAGTCCTCTCCGGGTTCGGTCATGACTCCTCGCCTCGGCGCTCGTACCGAACGTTGCCGCCGGGCACGAGGGCGATGGATTTGTCGTGGTCGGCCAGCAGTTTTTCGATTCCGATCGCCTTGATCTCGCTGGCGTCCTCGGTGCGCAACTGCAGGTCGCACCGGTCGCAGTTGCGGTCGCAGAACCAGGGTTCGTAGGAATCGGGTTCCTTGTAGGTCGTGATGACGCCCTCGTAGTTGCGGAGAACGACCTTGTTGGTGGACCAGGAAATCAGATAGTTGGGCATGATCGGGATCTTCCCGCCGCCGCCCGGCGCGTCGATGACGTAGGTCGGGACGCAGAAACCGCTCGTATGGCCGATCAGGCTCTCCATGATCTCGATGCCTTTGCCGACCGGCGTGCGGAAATGGGCGAGCCCCTCCGAGAGATCGCACTGATAGAGGTAGTAGGGCCGCACGCGGTTGCGAACCAGCTTATGAACCAGGGCGCGCATGATGCGCGGACAATCGTTCACGCCCGCCAGAAGGACGGACTGGTTGCCCAGAGGGATCCCGGCGTCGGCCAAACGCCCCAAGGCCTCGCGGGCCGACGCCGTCACTTCGCCGGGATGGTTGAAATGCGTGTTCACCCACAACGGGTGATGCGTTTTCAGCATCGCGACCAGATCGTCCGTGATGCGATAGGGCAAAACCACCGGCGTTCGCGTCCCGATGCGGACCACCTCGACGTGGTCGATCATGCCCAGTTCGCCGAGAATCCAATCCAACCGTTCGTCGGAAAGCATGAACGGATCGCCGCCCGAGAGCAACACGTCGCGCACCTGGGGGGTTTTGCGAATGTAGTCGATCCCGGCCAGCAAATCTTCTTTGTCGGGGATCGCGTCCTTGTCTCCCACTTTGCGCTTGCGCGTGCAGTGGCGGCAATACATCGCGCACACCCCGCTCACCAACAGCAAGACACGGTCGGGGTAACGATGCGTCACGCACGGTACCGGGCTGTCTTCGTCCTCATGAAGCGGGTCGGTCATGTCGGCCCGAGTCATGACGAGTTCGAGAGGAGAGGGAAAGGCCTGCTTGAAAACCGGGTCGTTCTCCAGATCGGCGGGGTCGATCAGGGAAAGATAGTAAGGCGTGACGGAGATCGGAAACCTCTCGGCCGCCTTGCGGAACTCGCGTTGCTTCTCTTCGTCGAACGAGACGCCCAGCAGTCTTTCGAACAGGTCGAGGTCTCGGATCGAGTGCCGGAGTTGCCACGTCCAGTCCTGCCACTGCGACATGGCCGCGTCGTCGTCGATCACCTGGATAATGTCCTTCTGGGTCTGGGACAGATTATTCATCGCGAGGTTGCCTCCGGTGTTTCATTCAGAGAAGACCCGGGCGCCAGATTCGGCGAGGCGTCCAAGTGCCCGACCTTCATCAGTTCCACGACTCTTTCCAAGGAAAGGGCGAGCGTGACCTGCTCCAACTCGGAGAGACGGCGCAAGGAGTCGGAGAGACGATCCTGCAGGAGAACGGGCGCCGACTCGGCCACCTCCCGCCCTCTCTGCGTCACGGCAAGGACCAGCTTGCGACGGTCCGACGATGACCGTGTGCGCGTCAGAAGCCCCTTCTCCTCCAGGCGATCCACGATCCCGTTCACCGTGCTGATCCCCAGGCTGACTTCGTCGGCCAGCTCCGAAAGGGTCGCCCGTCCGACCTTGACGAGCGAACAGAGGCAGATGAGTTGGGGGGCGGTGATCTTGAAGTCGGTGTTGAGCTTGCGCGAATAGATGTCCACCGCTCGGATAATCCGACGCAGCGCCATCAGCACGCGGCCTCCATAAGTTTCAAAAAGAGCAGTCTCTTGTTTGGGCGCAGGCTTTATCGCAGGCCCCTCCGGACCGGGAATCGTTGCTACACGAACATTTCGTATGCGAAACAATAACACGCGCAAAACTCCTGTGTCAACCTTGGCGTCACGCAAGGCCGCCCGCAGAGAGTGGCAACCCGGGACTTCATACCCAGAAAGGGACGGATCATCACATGGTATGACGCGCCAGGACCAGGCGCCTAGAATATAGACAGGGGTGGTCTTCTGTGGACTCGGGCTTGTGAGAGACTTAAGGCGAGTAAAATCAATGGCGGAGAGGGTGGGATTCGAACCCACGGAACCCGTAAGGGCTCACACGCTTTCGAGGCGCGCTCCTTCGACCACTCGGACACCTCTCCGGATCGGGGCTTTCGGATTGGGGATTTCGGATTGAACGACGCAAGGGGACACGCATTCCTGCGCTCCCCTATTCTCTGCGATCTCCGCCCGAGAGATTCGGCCCGGCGGCCAATCCGCAATCCGCAACCCGGAATCCAAAATCGAACATCGAAATGGTGGAGGGAGCTGGATTCGAACCAACGTAGGCGAACGCCAACGGGTTTACAGCCCGTCCCCTTTAGCCACTCGGGCATCCCTCC
>JAFGFN010000179.1 GCA_016931035.1 Candidatus Sumerlaeota bacterium | reverse complement strand
GCACAACCCGAACGTCCAGGAGAGCGCTCACACCGGACGAGACAAAGCTCCTTTTTTGTCTTGACCGAACCCTATCATGAATGACCCTGGTTTTGCTGGTTTTGTGACCCTGGTTTTGGCCGATTTTGTGACCCTGATTTTGCAATCCGCAATCCGCAATCCGCATTCCTCCTTTCATCCTTCATCCCTCATCCTTCATCCTTTTCTTTTCCTCCTCAAAAAAACCTCAAACCCTTCCCCCTCCCGCACGTCTAATGAAACTAGGGAGCGGCGTCTTGCGACGGAGCGCGGGCGGCCGACGGCGGGTGGCGCCGCCAGCCCCAACGCGCCCGACGATTTCCCTTGCGCGAAAAGCAGGGGCGGCCGAGAACGATACGATAGCGAGGTAGCGTCACACGCCCGAAAGACACATGCTTCTCGATCTCAAAGACCTCGTGGTTCGATACGGACGCCGTCCGGCGCTCGACGGCGTGACCGTGTCGCTCGAATCCAAGGCCCTGGGGCTGCTCGGACCCAACGGCGCGGGCAAGTCCACCTTGATTCGCGCCCTCCTCGGCCTCGTCCCCATCCACGGCGGCGAGGCGCAGCTCGATGGACTCAACGTCCGCCGCGAAGGCAAACGCGTGCGCGAACGGATCGGCTACATGCCCGAGCACGAGAGTTATCTCGCCGGCATCCCGGCGGTGCGTTTCCTCCGATTCATGGGCGAGATGTGCGGCCTCGAACCGAGCGCCGCGATGGAACGCGCCCACGAAGTCCTTTTCTACGTCGGCCTGGGCGAGGTGCGCTACCGTCCGCTCGAAGGCTTGTCTTACGGCCTGCTTCAGAAGGTCCGTCTCGCGCAGGCCCTCATCCACGGGCCGCGCATCCTGATCCTCGACGAACCGACGAACGGCCTCGATCCCGAGGCGCGCGAAGAGATGCTGTCGCTCATCCGCGAGATGATCGAACATTCCGATTCGCGTTTCATCGTCAGTTCGCACCTGTTGCGCGACATCGAGACCAGCTGCAGCGAGGTTCTGGTCCTCAAGCGCGGCCGCGTCGTCGCCGCGGGCAACATCGAACAGATGAAGCGCACCGACAAAACCGTCTTCCTGGTGCGCATCAAGGGCGACGTCGACCGGTTCATGGCCGCGTTGAGCGAACGCGGGTGTCTGTGCCGCCTGAGCGAACGCGAGGACATCGAGATTCAGACGGCGAACGGCGTCGAGCCACGCGCGTTTTTCGAAATCGCCCATGCGCAGAAGGTCCAGATCCGCCACTTCTACGCGAAAAGGGACACGCTGGAAGACATTTTTCTGAAAGTGCTGGAGGACGAAACGTAGGAATTGCGGATTGCGGATTGAGTGCGCCGCGACGCATTGCGATTCCGCGTTTCTTTTCAAATCCGCAATCCGAAATCCGAGATCCGAAATCCGATATGCCTGTTTACGACTACACCTACAAGACCTTCGAGGGCGCGCGACGCGGGGCCATCGCGCGGTGGGCGACGATTCCGCGCTATACCTACATGGAGGTCTTTTCGAAACGCGCCTTCGTCTGGCTCTTCACGGTGTCCTGGTTTCAGTTCGTCCTGAGAGTGGGCTACATCTACTTGAGAATCAACGCCGAGGTTCTTCGGACCACCCTCGGAATCCCGATCTCGCCCGGCAACCTGCCCGCAGTCGACGCCGCGTTTTTCAAAAACATGATCGATGTCCAAATGATCTTCTGTTTCCTGTTCACGCTGTCGATCGGGCCCGATCTCATCTCGCGCGACCTGCGCCATTCGGCCCTCGTCCTCTATATGTCGAAGCCGATCGGCCGGTGGGAGTACTTCCTCGGGAAGTTTTTTTCGCTCTTCGGCCTCTTGATGCTCATCACCTGGGTCCAGACAATGCTCCTGTTCGTCGTCCAGTACCTGATGTCGCCCTCGAACTCGGAGTGGCGCTACGCGTTCGGCGAAAAGTACCTCTGGATCACGGTCCCGATCCTGCTCTACTCGGTGACGATCTCGGCGACGCTGAGCCTGCTGGTTCTGGCGTCGTCGAGTTTAGCCAAGAACGCCCGCTACGCCAGTCTCGGATTCGGCGCCTACGTCGTCGGCACGACGATGGCTCTGGCTCCGATTCTCGGTGAAGCCATCCGGGTGGACAACGGCATGGCCGTCTCGCCGTTCTTCTGCGGCGTGCGGGTAGGGCAGGCGATGTTCCGCTTGCGCGAGAACTGGCCCGACATCTCGCACCTCGCCGCCTGGTTGGGAATCGCATTCGTCTGGGCGCTCTGCTCGCTTGTCCTCTACTGGAGGATTCGCAACGCGGCGCGGTACGGGAGGTAGGGAGGCTGGAGGCCGTAGGCTGTAGACTATAGCAAGGAAAACGGCGAAGTCCTTGGGGAAGACGACCCACGCGCGCGGACTGAGAAGCCCGCGCCGAAAACCGGCGGAAACGCGATGAGCGAGATTCCTTCTTCACGACCCAATGGCTCGAATCGAAACGGCCGGCCCGCCGCCGCGCCGACGATCCGTCTGAGCAACGTCGCCCGATGGTACGGCGAGGTGCTGGGCGTGAACAAGGTCACCGTCGATATCCATCCCGGCATCACCGGCCTGGTGGGGCCGAACGGCTCGGGCAAATCCACCCTGATGAACATGATCTGCGGCCTTCTCCGGCCCGGCCAGGGAACCGTGACCGTCCTGGGCAAACGGGTGTGGAACAACGCCCCGCTCCGACGCCGGGTCGGATACTGCACGCAGGTCGATCACTTCTACGAGAGTTTCACGGGCTTCCAGTTCCTCGAAACGCTCCTTCGACTTCACGGCCGCCCGCGCGCCTGGGCTAGGCGCACGGCGCTCGACGCGCTCGAACGCGTCGGGTTGGCCGAGGACCGGGGCCGTCGTCTCCGCGCCTACAGCAAGGGGATGCGGCAACGGGTCAAGATCGCCCTGGCCCTCGCGCACCAACCCGAGATTCTCGTGCTCGACGAGCCGTTCAACGGACTCGATCCCGTCGGGCGTCACGAGATGATGCAGCTCTTCTCGTCCTATGCCCGAGAGAATCGCACGCTTCTCATTTCGAGCCACATCCTCCACGAAATCGAACTCATGACGAACCGCGTCCTCATGATGAGCAACGGCTACGTGATGGCCGAAGGCGCCGTGAGCGAGGTGCGCGACCAGCTCCGCCGCCATCCGTTCCGCGTCTTCATCCGCTGCGACCGGCCGCGCCACCTCGCGGCGATTCTTCTGGAACGCGACACGATCCAACGCGCCGAGATCGAGGACGAGAACGCGCTCACCGTCGCCACCCGCGATCCCGACCGGCTCTATCTTCTTCTCAACGAGATCGTCCTGACCCAGGACATCGAACTCGACGTGGTGACGCTAGCCGACGAAAACGTGCAGAGCATCTACCGCTATCTGGCGGGAAGGGAACACCACTGATGGACGCGAGACCCCCGGCCATCCTCGCTTCGGATCGCGGATCGACGATCGCAACGATCCTGCGCGCCGCCTGGAGCGTCTTCATGCTCTCGCTCCGCCGTCTCGTACGGTCCAAGGTCCTTTTCTCGGCCCTCCCGATCCCGGTCCTTTCCGTGGGAATCGTGCTGCTCGCTCTGCTGGACAAGTCGGAAATGCGGACTCTGGACGCCCGACTCGCCTTTCTCAACGGCCCGCTCATCCGGATGGTGTATCTCTACTTCTTTGTGTTCTTCGGCGCCTGGGGATTCGGTTTCGCCACGGTGCGGCAGGAGATGGACGACCAGACCCTCCACTATCTCTTTCTGCAGCCGATCCCGCGCTGGGTCTTGATCGTCGGCAAGGCCGCCGCCTCGCTGTGCATCGTCTGGGTCGCGTGCGCGGTCGCCCTGTGGGCTTCCTATCTCACGTTGGCGCTTCCCATCGAGGGAGGGCGGGGCACGGTCGCCAATCTGGTCTCGAAGGGCCAGCTCGCGATTCTCCTCAAGGAAATGGGAGTGATCGCTCTGGGACTGATGGCTTATGGCTCGCTCGGGATGCTGACCGGGTCGCTCTTCAAGACGGGCGCTCCGGCGTTGCTTTTGCTCGGGTGGGAGTGGGGTCTGCCCTACCTGCCATCGACTCTCAAACACTGGACCGTGATGCACTATCTCCAATCGCTTCTGCCCGTCGCGCCACCCGAGGGGAACCGCGTGTTCGAGATCCTGGCCGCCGACGCCCAGCCCGGGCTCTGCTTCCTCTTCGTCGGCGGCGTCGCGTTGATCTCTCTGTTCTTCTGCGCCGTCCTCATGCAGAATCGCGAATGCCTGTACAAGGAATCCTGAGAGGCGGCTTTCTCGACCGAGAGGCCCGGTATGAATGGCGACAGCCCGAATACGAGGCTCGATGCGCTCAGTATCGCACCGTCTCGGAATCTCTCCGCCTCTTTTCGGACCCGAGCAGCTCGTCCAATGCTTGGGAGAGAACCTCTCCGCGGGCCTTCGGAAGATAGACCCTGAGGTCTCGATCCAGCAGAACCGGCGCCGGAATCCCATGCACTCCGAACTGCTTGGCAACCGCGTTGTCCCAACCGCGACCGTCGAAGACTTGCGGCCATGGAATTCCGTTCGCCTCTATGTACTCCTTCAACGCCGACTCGTTGGTATCGAGACTCACTCCAATAACCTCGAACCCGCTGTTCTTGTATCGACGGTAGGCCTCGAGAACGTTCGCCATCTCCGCCTTACACGGCCCGCACCACGTCGCCCAGAAATCGAGAAGGACGATCGTGCCCCGATAGTCTGAAAGCCTCACGGCCCGCCCGTCGACGGTCGCCGCCGTGAAGTCGGGAACCGCATCTCCCCGCACAAGATCGTCGACAGATACGGCGCGTCCACTCACGGACTCCTCGGTCGATACGGGCCGGAGTCGGCCTCGAGATGTCCCTGGATCGCTTACAGGAAAAAGGATGCAGTAATCCAGACAACTCCCGCGAGGACGGATCTGGCGAGCGGGCCGTTCGAGCCAGTACTCGCTCGTGCCGCGAATCTCGTCGTCGGCGAAGTCGAAGGCCTCGCCCAGCGTGACGTACCCGTTCCCGTCCCGATCGGCCTTGGTGGGGGTCTCTTTGAGCGCCCGGGACAAATCGCTGAAGAGCATACGGCCTTCGCATTTGCCCGTACTGGCCGCCGTGTAGAGGATATTCGGACGGGTGAGTACGGGAATTGCGCCCCCAGACTCGCAGCCTCCCAAGATCACGACAATCAGCGTCTCGCGGGGAAAACGCTCAAGCTCCGTGTTCAACTCGTGGTATCTGAGGTGTCTGCCGGGAATACAGATCCGATCCGGTCCCATGTGTGTAGAGATCGCGACCAGCACGGCCTCGTCGCCCCGTGCCGCCTGAGCCATCCGGCGCAACTCGGCTCGGATCTTCTCTTCGCTCACCGGACCGGACAAGACGTGGTGCAGGCCGTCCCAGTTCGGCCGCCACTTCGGCTCCAGCTCTGCCAGCACGACGATCCGCGATGGGGCAACGCGACGGGCCACCAGAGATTCGTAGAGCGCCCGGACGGAATGATGATTCACGGTGTCGACGAGCAAAGCGCTCCAATTCCTGGCGTGTTCCCCAAACGAAGGAGATTGCGGCACGAGCGAATGCTCAACAGAGCAGACCGGCAAGGCGATCTCGAGACGCGCCAGACCGGACGGCGTCACGCGCGTGTCCTTCAAACCCAGCCGCACGAGGTTCTTCATTTCCAGCAAGGGGACAAGACCGCCGTCCGTAATGCCGCAACCGTCAAGCCGAAGGACGCGCAACTTCGGAAGCCGGCCCAGACGGCTGAGTCCGTTGTCCGTAATCCGAGTCTTCCCAAGCGACAGGGCCCGCAACGACTTGAAACGCAGAATACGGTCGAGACCGTTGTCATCGATCGCGGCGGATTCGACCGAAAGCCCGTCCAGCGAATCCGCCGGAAGGCCGTCGAGCGGCGAAAGGAAATCCGCGCGCTCGGGATCGACGAACAGAGTCGCCGCAACGCCCGACGGCACGGTGACGCCGCCCCTCGCCGGTCCCAGAGACCGCCAACTGAGAGATTCCGGTTCCCGTCGGTCGTGCCCCATCAGAGTTCCAAGACACCGATCGTCTGGAAATGACAGGACACGCGAGTCCGTTCCGCCATGCAGGGGTGGGCGTCCAAAGAGAGAAACGCCGGCCTCTGACAGTCGAAGAAACAACGGAGGCGTGGTCCGCAACCACACTTTGTGGACAGTCAGGGGTCGATCGATCATCTGCCCATCCAACCGAAAATCCGCGCCCCCGTTCTGCCGACCGGCGAAGAGCGGTTCGGAAAGAACGAAGACCGCTTCCCGGTCTTCCGATCTGTTGCGGAGCGCCTCGCCGAAGGCCCGATCGGCGGGGCGATACACCCGGAGTTCATGCCCTCCCACCAGGGAGCGACTGTCGTATTGCAGCCGCAAAGTGCCCTCCCCCGAATCTCGATAGACGACGTGAACATACAGGGGGCCGGTCGCCGCGGAGAATCCGCAGGCGGAGGATACGTCGAAGTACAAATAGTCCGAACCCTGGCTCTTGAGAGTCCGAAAATACGGACGCCCTTCGATGTTGATCGTTCGGTACTGTCCGTCTCCACCGCTCCGCATGGGTGAGATTTCGAGCGGCCCCGAGAGAATGTCCCGAGGAGAGACGGCTTCCTGCGGACTTTCAGACTGGAATCGTTCTCGCGCTCCTTCGCCCAACCTCGATTCGGGTTGAGGCATGCCCAGCGACGATGGCGACGGGATACGAATCGCTGCGCGGATCAGCGTCACCTCGCGCGGCTCGCCGCCGCTGTCCGCAGCCACACCCACGCGGACGGATGTCCCGCTCTCTCCACGAAGGAGATTGGCCGCGTCGGCCACGGCCATCCGTGCAGCGGAAATCCCGTCGATGGAAACGATAACGTCGCCCGCCCGCAACCCGGCGGCTTCGGCGGGAGAGCCCGGGATGACGTTGCGCAGCAGTACCCCGTTCTCAGCGTCGCCAAGAAACACGCCGACACCGGTCAGGCTCCCCGGACCCGCGCCGCCGAGACTCTCATCCGTTCCGTTGACACGCGACGTGAACAACGCTAGGACTGAGACCGACAAGACAAGTGCTACCCGGCCAATTCTCGCCGAACCGCGAAGACGCAACTTCATTGGTTCCTTCCTCCCTCTTGCACGCGGACTCGAGATCCTGTTCCGACCCTCGTTCGGAGAATAACCCGCCTCCGCGCGCGACCGCTATCGGGATCGGCCCTTTCGAACCACGATTTCTCCCCCTCTCCGACCGCTCTTCAGGTCGGATCCGGCACTCAGCCATCCGCTCGGGCTTATCACGCTGAACGCCCGTCACGAGCCACCGCACTGGGCGACGAGCTCTTTGTAGTACTCGTAGTTCTCGCGAAAGATAGCCTGGATGTCGAGATCGTAGGGACAGCGCTTTTCGCACTCGCCGCACTGAATGCAGTTCTCGAGCGTCTTCATCGCCTGGCCGCCGTAACCTTCGACCACGTGCTTGGCCGACATGCGGCGCGCGAGCGACGTGAAAATCGTGATCGGGACGATCTTGACTCCGTGTTCGCACGGCATGCAGTACTCGCATCGGCGGCAGAACCGGTCGCCCGTTTCCTCGCGAATCCGCGCCATCTCGCCCCGTTCCGCTTCGGTCGGCCCCTCGCCGCCGTCGAAGATTCCGACGATCTCGCGAATCTCGTCGGGACTCTGGATGCCGACGAGCGGGACCACGGCGTCGCCCAAGCCGACGAAGTACTTGAACGCCAGGCGCGCGTCGGTCAGGTGGCCGCCCGCCATCGGCTTCATTGCGATGACGCCCACGTCGCAACGCCTCGCCGCCGGCAACACGGCTTCGGCCGCCTCGCTCACGATGAAGTTGAGCGCGATCATGACGGTTTCGAAGACGCCCGTCTCGATCACCTGGTTGATCCAGTCCACGCCGTGGACCGTCGCGCCGATGTGACGGACCTTGCCCTGCTCCTTCGCTTTGAGGAGAACGTCCATCATCCCGAGCGACTTCTCGAGCGTCGCCGCGTTGCGGATGTTGTGAAACTGATAGAGATCGACGTAGTCGGTCCGAAGCCGCTCGAGCGACTTGTCGAGATCGCGTTCGAGGGTCGGCCCGTCGCGCGGAGGCGCCTTGGTCGCGATTACCACCTGGTCGCGGCGATGACCGGCCTGGATCGCGCGGCCGATCTTGTCTTCGCTGTCCTGATAGCCGATCGCCGTGTCGAAGAAGTTCACTCCCAGGTCGATCGCCGTGTCGATGCACCGCGCCGCCTCTTCGTACGATATCCGCGCGATCGGGATGCCGCCGAATCCCACCTGCGACACCATGAGCTCGCTCTTTCCAAGCCGGACTGTTTTCATGGCGATACTCTCCCTATGTGCGATTCCTTTAGCGGTCCGTCAACTCTGTCGTGACGGACGGCGCGCGGTCATGAGTGCAGGCTTCAGCCTGCTCCTTTTTCGGCGCAAGAGCAACCTGAAGGTTGTACTCTGAACTCCTCTTTTCCAAGTTGAGGAACCCCTAGTCGAGAGAGCGAAGCGACTCCTCGAGATTCTCGACCGGCCTGAAGTAGAAAGTCCGACCGATTTTCGACTTGACCAAGAGGCCGCGTCGGACCAGGTCGAGAAGGTCCGAGCGCGCCGTCTGATAGACGACTCGGTGGCTATTCAGATGCGATTCCGTTGTGTACTGGTGTCTCGGGTGGCGCAAGGCGTGCGCGAGCAGAGCGCGCTGGCGATGATTGAGCGCGACGGAAACGCGTAGAATTCGGTCGATTGCTCTCAACTCGCGCGTCTTCTTCGCGATGTACTCGTGGAGAGCCTTCACCGCGTCTTCCACGATCTCGAGATGGTACAGAATGAAATACGTCAGGTCGTTGTCGTCCGTCTCGGTGTACAAGAACGCTCTTCCGTACTGCGCCGGGGCCTTGTGGATCGTTCGCGAGATCGAGACGAACTCGAAGAGCCAGTAGCCCTGCTTCAGCATGGACCAATAGAACAGAGCGCGTGCGGTTCTCCCGTTGCCGTCCACAAAGGGGTGGTCGTAGGCGAGCCAGAAGTGAAGGATGATGGCCCGAAGCACGGGATGGATGAACTCCTTGGACCCGCCGCCGTTGGCGAACTCGCACATTCTTGAGAGTCTCTCATCCAGCTGTTCCGCCGGCGGAGGATCGTGAAACACCTCGCCGTACTCATCGCCCACGCAAATGTGTTCATCCGAGCGCCGCAACCGTCCGGCCGCATCCGGTTTGTCCAGAGTACCCTCGGTTACTCGTCTGTGAAGGTCGAAAACGATCTCCTTCGTCAACGGTTTGTTCTTCAGCGCGCCAATGTGTTCCATCGTCCGATAGTTGTTGAGGATCATCTGCTCGCTTCGGTCGCGAGGCGGCCGGCCGCTGCGAATCATGTCGCGCGCCACTTGGCGCGTCGTGAGGGCGCCCTCCAACTGGCTCGATCGAATCGCCTCCTCGATGAGGGAACTCACGTAGTAGCGATCTTTCACGTCGGGATTCGTTACTTCCGGCGGCATTTCGATGAACCCGCCAGCCCCCCTGTCGATCATGTGAAGCTTCTCGGCGATCTGGGGAACTGCGCAGAGCACGAAGGGCTTGCCCTTCTTGTCGCGCAGGACTATCTCTCGTAAGAGAGGAGATCTCTGGACGAACTTGATCAACCACCACCATTCCTCGTGCGACAACCCTTGTGGCGGCTCCAGATGAATCAACTTGTCCCAGTGGTGATAGTCCTCGGAGGAGGCGATCTCCCCAGCACGCGACAGAAGACTCAGAAAGGGGGGCGGGTCACCCGTCATAATCCCCCTCCCGAGATCATCCATCCTTGGGGGCCTTGCAGGCATCTTCATTGTTAAGCCCCCTTATGTCAGCGTTTCCCATACGTCAATCTTGTACTAATTCATGGCAAATTAGTATAACGGCAGGTGGGCGCCTTGTCAAATACTAAATCGACATGAATTAGTATTTAATTGACATACGCACAATCCGATCTCTTGCCTTGGCGTTCCAAGTCCGACCCAAAGTCGGATCGCCGGCGAATAAATGGTGGGCACGAAGGACTTCGCTCAGTGGTTGTTGTGGTTGGCGTGTCTGGCAAAGGTGAGACGCATCGCCTGGCGGGCGCGTTCCTCCTGCTCGCTGCGCCACAAGTCGTTGCGCGCGCGGACGGCGAAGTCCCGCGTTTCCTCGGGCGAATCGGAAAGGAGCATGAGGTCGAGGTCGCCTTCGGAGATCTTGCCTTCGGTGAGCATCGTCTCGCGCATCCAATCCATGAGACCTTGCCAGTAAGCCTTTCCGAACAACACGACCGGGAAATTGCGGATCTTCTCGGTCTGGATCAAGGTCACCGCCTCGAAAAGTTCGTCCATCGTCCCGAAACCTCCGGGGAAGATGACGAACGCTTCGGCGTATTTGACGAAGATGTGTTTGCGGGCGAAGAAGTATCGGAACTCGAGCGCGATATCGAGATGCGGATTCTCCTGCTGCTCGAACGGCAGGGTGATGTTCAGGCCGACCGACAGGGCGCCGGCGTCCTTGGCGCCTCGGCTGGCCGCTTCCATGATGCCGGGGCCTCCGCCGGTGATGACGGCGAACCCCGCCTCGCCCATCAGGCGACCCACCTCGCGCGCTTGCTGGTACGATTCCTCGCTGCGCGGCGTTCGAGCCGAACCGAAGATCGCCACCGAGGGCCCGAGCTCGGCCAGAGCGTCGTAGGCCTCCACGAACTCGCTCGCGATGCGCCACATCCGCCAGGGATCGGTCTTGGTGAACGGTTCGCTCTCCGTGCGCCACGGCGCGAGCAACAGCTCGTGCTCCTCGGCGTGACGTTTCGCGCGACCCGCCTGGGAGCGAGTCGGCTTGTTGGCCGGCGTATGGGACTTCTGATTGTTTTCTTCGGGCATCCGGGCCGGAATCTCCTTTTCCAGGTTCGTGCAAGGGGGTACAAGGGCGCCAGTCGGCGGCGGACCAGTGTCTTCTTTGTATCGGACCGTTCGGACGGGTTCTTTACTCGGGCCGCCCCGTCTGCTCCCCCGAAAAAAGTCGTCCGCGGTCCCTTTGACAAGGACCGCGGACAACCTGCGCCACTCATAGAACCGGTGGCTGCCCCCTGGGGTATAGTCTTGTTTCAGTTCGAGCCGCGTCCCCCCACGCCCTTCGTGGACTTGGCGAACGCCTTGGCCGCCGTCTTCGGACGCAAGGCGCGGGTCGCGGCGCCGGCGCGCCACATCTCGCTGTCGCGGATCTGAGCGAGTTCTTTGCCCAGCTGGGCCTGGTAGTTGGGCTTGCCGCACGACGATATCACGCGTTTGGCCTCGGCCTGACTCTTCACTCGTTTGTAAAGCTCCTTGAACACGGGCAGAACGGCTTTCTTGAACTTCGGTTTCCAATCCAGCGCGCCGCGTTGGGCCGTGGCCGAGCAGTTCGAGTACATCCAGTCCATCCCGTTTTCGTCCACGAGCCGGATCAGGCTCTGAGTGAGTTCCTCGACCGTCTCGTTGAACGCCTCGGACGGCGAGTGCCCGCCCGCGCGAAGAACATCGTACTGGGCCTCCATGATGCCCGCCAAAGCGCCCATCAGAACGCCGCGTTCGCCCGTCAGGTCGCTTGTCACTTCGTGGGCGAATGTCGTCGGGAACAGGTAGCCCGACCCGATGGCGATGCCCAAAGCGATGCAGCGCTCCTCGGCGCGCCCCGTCGCGTCCTGCTCGACGGCGAAGCTCGAATTGATCCCCGCGCCCGAGAGGAAATTGCGGCGGACGTTGAGGCCCGAACCCTTGGGCGCGACCATGATCACGTCCACGTTCTTGGGTGGAACGACCTTGGTCAACTTCTTATAGACAATCGAGAAACCGTGAGAGAAATACAGAGCGTCTCCGGCGTTGAGATTCTTTTTCACGACCGGCCAGATTGCTTTCTGAGCGGCGTCGCTCACGAGCATCTGAATCACGGTGCCGCGCCGGACCGCTTCGTCGATATCGAACAGCGTTTTGCCCGGAACCCAACCGTCTTTGCGCGCGCGATCCCAGTCTTTCTTGAATTTGGGCGACTGACCGATGATGACCTTGAGCCCGTTGTCGCGCATGTTGAGCGATTGCGCCGGTCCTTGAACGCCGTAGCCGATGACGGCGATGGTCTCGTTCTTGAGAACCTTGCGCGCCTTGGCGAGAGAGAATTCTTTGCGAGTGACGACTTTCTCCTTCACGCCGCCGAAATCGATGATAGCCATAGAAGCGGAACCTCCCGAGAGCGATGCGATGAAACGTTTTTCGACCTGCGAACCCTGCGGCTGGAAGGACAACAACCAGCAGGTCCGGACAGGTTAGGGTTTTGCGCTCTCCAAGTCAAGCGGTTTCTGCAAGTCCAGCAAAAGGAGAGATCCACAGAGCGGAGCTTTGTCGCGCGAGATACCAGATGTGGTGCTCTCGTACCCCCGGAAGCGCCAGATACCGTCCCATCGACATCCAAGAATTTGACGGCCCCTGGCGAAGAATGTTCCTCGAAAACGTCAAGATTCCGCCCCTTCGGGCGGTTGACGCGCTCGAGTTAGCGCCCCTCTGGACTGTGTTGCGGAGCTCGTTGTTGCGGGGCGCCGGACTCCTCGATGGCGGTGACCGCCGTCAACTGGAGCGGATGGACGATCATGGGGATCTCGTCGGCATCCACTCCAGGATACAGGAAACCGGTCTGGTCGAGCCCTCGCAGTCGTTCTCTCAGGGAGGCATCTTTCGCCCGAATCGCGTCGTGCCATCCTGGGAGCAAGGCCACATCTCCGCGCGAGACGAGGTAGGAGACCGGGATGTACTTGTCCGGCTGCCCCGGCTTGGAATAGGGGTTGGACAAGTACTCTCTCGGCAGCCGAGCAATGTATCGATCCGTGAGACCGAGAAGGTCAATAAACGAAACGGTCGGCCCGGCGAGGTATCCGATCGCTCCGGGGTTGCGCAGGTGAACCGTCACGGGACCGCACGCATCGGCATAATCCCTGAGAGAATCGGCGAGCGACAGATTCAGACGCGGATGGGCGAGCTTCCCGTCGCGCAAGTAAACCTGCATCGAGTATCCGGGATAGTGAGATCGTTCCGCCACGATATCCATCCAGGGGAGCGCACCGGGGAGAAGGGGGGTGAATCGTTCGATCGCGAACAGCGCCAAGACGCCGAACGCCGCAACCTCGGTCCGCATCCACGGGATTCCTCGCCCCTCACGAACCCACAGGGCCACGGCGGCACAGCCGAGAGCCAGGCCCGACACGAGGATCGGCACGAGGAGCCGACCACGCACAAGGTCGCCACCCACCCACACGACCCACGACACGTGCAACAACAGCCCAAGCGCGCAGGCGCGGAGCGCCGTGTGGCGCCACGCGAAAACGACGTACGCCATGACGGCGACCGCCGTGGCCACGGCGGCAACCGTGTCGTAGAGCGCCCAGTCGGCCACATAGACGCTCCCTCTCATGGCCGCAAAGAACCTATCGGGGTAGACCCCCATGCCGGCGCGAACCGCGTTGGGAATCGCCTCGCCGTAGTACACCCCCGCGAAAACGAGCCACACCAGACCCGGTAGAATCGCGAGAAGCATCGCCGCCGCCGTACGCCAGGAACGGATACGAAAAACAAGCAGAACTCCGAGAGGCGCGCAGAAGAAAGCGAAATCGGGTCGAGTCAGGCACAGAAGGGCGATCAAGAAAGCCAGACGCGCCGGTCGCTCCGCCGCGTGCAAGGCGCACTCGGCCACAAGCGCGATGAGCAAGAGATTCGAAAGCGAGTTCTCCAGGCCCGATGTTTGGAAGGAAAGCCAGCAATCCGAGAAGATCCACACCAGACACGAAACGGCATACAGGCACGCGGCCACGGCGAGCCGGCCCGCAAGACGGATAAGCGCGCAACCCCACAGGAGAAGCGAGAGAAGCGTGAGAGCGATCCCGTAACCCATCGTCACAAGAATCGGATCGCCGAAGACGAGACACCCGGGTACGAGCGGAAGAAACCAAAGGACGTGGGTGTAACCTTGCACTCGTTCGCCGAGGTTGTACACCGCGCCGTGACCCTGGAGCACGTTCTCCACGTAGCGAAGCGTGATGAAAGCGTCTTCGCAAATCCACGCGCGCCTGAAAACGGCCACGACCATGACGGCGCAACAGCCGACCATGACCGCAAACGGGAAAGCCGCTCTCGCCTCCTCCGCCAGGGCGCGACGGAGGTCTCGTCGGACAAGTCCCATCGCCGGAAAGCCCCCCCCCCACGACAATTCCTTCGAGTCCGCGCGACTCGGCCGCTCCGACTCTCGAAATCGAGCGAGCGGCCCGTTCAAGGCAACGTACGTGTCTCTGCCCTCCGCCTCGACAACCGAGCTCCACCGCCGGGCGATCGGCGATGCCCGCTCCCCGGTAGGGGATGATACAGAGTAAGGAAATCGACGTTAGGATCTCCCACCAGCCGGGTCAAGCAGATTCTGCAGCGTGAGACCACCCCAGACCACGCCGCTGCGCGCGTGGGCCGGACGACGCTCCGCCCAGGCAAACAGGGCTAACCTGTGAGCGCCCACGGGCACGGGACAGCCGACAACCGTCTCAATCGCGGCGTGGGAGAGAATCTCGGTTCTTCTCGAGCACATTGGGATCGAATCTGTTGCCCCAAGAGTCGATAAGCAACTCGCTTCCCTCGTACTCGCGCAGCCGCTTCTTGAGCGACCCGTCTCGATCGAGGATCGCCCTGTACCATCCGGGGAGAATCGATACGTCTCCGCGCGAGACGAGATAGGCAATTGGGATGTATCTTTCAGGATGACCGGGGCGCGGGCGCGGATCGACGGAGTATTCTCGCGAGAGATGAGCGATGAACCGATCCGTGAGTCCCACGGTATCGATGACGGTGACCTTGGGGCCGGCGAAGTAGCCGATCGTCCCGGGGTTCCTAAAGTGAATCGCGATCGGCCCGAACGCCTCGGCGTAGGCCTTCAGGTCCTCGGCGAAACCGAGGTTCACCCAGGGACTCGCCAGCCTCTCGTGACGCAAGTAAAAGCGGAGAGAGTATCCAGGGTAGCACTCCCTTTCGTTCACGATCCCGCCGAAATCCATGTCCTCCTCGGCGCCGTAGGCGGCGACTCGGTCCCACACGAACAGCGCCGCAAGAACGAGCGCAAGGATCGAGGCGGCGAGCAGGGGCTTCCTGCTCCCCGAACGCCAATCCGACGCGAGCGCCATGGAACCGAGGACTAGACTGGTTGTGAGAACAGGCAGGAAGAGACGCCCCCTCATGAAGTCGCCCCCCACCCAGACGATCCACAACGCGTAGATCAGCGCGCCGAACACGCACGCGAGGACGGGCGGCCCACGCCGTGCGGGCACGACGTACGCCAGAAAGAGCGGCGTCGCCACCGCCGCCGTCCGATCGTGCACAAGCCAGTCGAGAAGGTACGTCCACCCCATCCTGGCCGAGTAGAGCCCGTCCGGGTAGATGGCCATCTTGGCGCGCGCCGAGTTCGGAACGATGTCTCCGTAGTACGTCCAGGCGAACGCCAGCCATGCGGCCGCCGGGACAGTCGCGAGAAGAACCCTTACCAGCGCCCGCCAAGACCGCACGCGGGCAAGAACCAGGACCCCAAGCGGGGCGCAGAAGAAGACGAAGTCGGGACGCGCGAGACAGAGAAGGCACATCGACAAGGTCAGCACGGCGGGACGCGAAGCGCCTCGAGTCCAACACTCGATCGCGATGAGGGTGAGCAGAAGATGAGAGAGAGGATTCTCGAGTCCTCCCGTCTGGAACGAGGTCCACGGGTCCGAAGAGACAAACACCAGACACACCAGAGTCGTCAAACCGGATGCGGCGAGCGGCCGATCCGAAACGCGAATCAGCGTACGGCTCCAAACGACAAGCATGAGCAGGGTCAGGAGAATCCCATACCCGGCGGCGACGTATATCGGATTGCCGAACACGAAACACCCCGCCACCAACAGGAGAAACCAGAGAGGATGGGTGTAACCCTGCACCCGTTCGCCCACGTTGAAGACCGCGCCATGGCCCGCAAGCGTGTTGGCGACGTAGCGAAACGTGATGAAGCTGTCTTCCGACACCCATGCCCGCGTCGCGACCGTCCCCGTCACGAGGGCGCAACACGCAACCATGATCACGTAGGCTTGAGCGTTCGGACTAAGAGTGTTCCAGGACTTCAGACGATCGGATAGGGAGGAGGAAGCCGATCTCACCGTATCGTCTCCATATCGCGCGAGACGCTTTTCCGCCTTCTCGACAACGCAGCCGGGCGATTGCTCCGCAAACATAGGACTCGTTCCGCAACCGGGTCAAGAGGATTCTGCGAGTGGAAGAAGAGCAGAGACATGCGGAAGGACCGGCGCCTGGTGCGCGCGACCCTGCAACGCCGCGCAGCGGGCGATATGTCGATGGTCATGGGCGTGAGCCCGTGGGACACGAGGTGTTTTCTTACATGAGCCTCCGCAAAGGGGCGAGATGGAATCATGCGGGTCGCTTCTGGGACACAACGCCGGCCTGAAGCCCTTGTTCCGCCAACGCCTACGACAAGGCCGATTTGAGAGAACGTACGAACTCGCCCACCCGTTGCGTGAGTTCCGCGTCGCCCCGGTGCTTGTCCACGAGGCGCACCAAGGCGCTCCCCACCACGACGCCGTCGGCGATTTGCGCCACCGCGCGCACGTGCTCGGGCGTCTGAATGCCGAACCCGACGGCCACGGGCAGGGGATCGGCGATCCGCCGGAGGAGTCCGACTCGCTCGCGGAGCTCGGGACCGACCGCGATTTCCACGCCGGTCACTCCCTTGAGCGAGACGAAATAGACGAACCCCGTGCTCCGTTGCGCGATTTCCTTCATCCGCTCGGGCGGAGTCGTCGGAGCGACCAGAAAAACGAGCGAGAGTCCCGCGCCTCGACATAGCGCCTCGAATTCCTCGGCCTCCTCGATCGGCAGGTCGGGCACTAGGAACCCGTCGACTCCCGCCTCGACGGCGCGGCTCGCGAGTCGGTCGAGCCCGTAGTGCAGAAACGGATTGAAAGCCCCGAAAAGCAGGATCGGGATCCGGACGTCGCGACTTCTCAGCGTCTCGACCAGATCGAGTATCCCGACCAGCGTCGTGCCGCTCTTGAGCGCTTCGAACGAGGACGCCTGGATCGTCGGGCCGTCGGCGATCGGATCCGAGAAGGGCACGCCCAGTTCCAGGACGTCGCACCCCGAGCGGTCGATCTCCTCGATCAGGCGCCCGGTCGTTTCGAGATCGGGGAATCCGGCGGAAAGGAAGAGAATCAGGCTCTTTCGTTTCTCTTCGGCCGCCTGGGCGAAGTGTTTCTCGATGCGGTTCATGGTCCTCGTCTTCTCTTTCCCGCGGACTTGGGCGCGTGTCCGGTCTCGTCCCCGAACTCCCCGAGAAGACCAAATCGGGCGCGAAAAATAAAGCCTTTTCCCCGATGTCGCCCCGGATGGCGATCCTCGAGCGTCGATTCCCGAGAAGAACGTCGAGACCGCTCGACTGGAGAAAGAGAATCGGAGGCAGGCTGAAGCCTGTACTCAGAACGAGCTCGCCCTCGGGTGCAACCCGCGATCTTGGGGAAATTACTAGAAGAATTAACTAGACAGTTAGCGACAAGTTGAGGCACTTTACGGATGCCCT
>JAFGFN010000178.1 GCA_016931035.1 Candidatus Sumerlaeota bacterium | reverse complement strand
CGTCCACCGTCACGATGCTGGGCCATCGCGCCCTGGGCCGGCGCCTCAAGACGGTCTTCATCGAGAACGGCCTGATGCGCGAAGGCGAGCCGCAACGGGTCGTGGATCTCTTCGCGAAGCTCGGCGTCGCCGTCGAAATCGTGGACGCGCGCAAAGAGTTCTTCTCGGCGCTCAAGGGGATCGTCGATCCCGAGCAGAAGCGCGAAGCCATTACGCAGACCTTCTACCGCGACGTGTTCGGCCGCATCGTCAAGGAGAGCGGAGCGAAGCATCTTCTTCAGGGGACGATCCTGACCGACGTGGACGAAACCGTCGCGGGGATCAAGCGGCAACACAACGTCTTCGAGCAACTGGGGATCGACCCCCAGGAAGCGTTCGGTTACCGCATTCTCGAACCGCTCATCCAACTCCGCAAAGACGGCGTGCGGAAGGTCGGCAAGGCCCTCGGGCTCCCGGCCGAGTTGTTCGAACGCATTCCGTTCCCCGGTCCGGCGCTTTCGGCCCGCGTGATCGGCGAGGCGACGCCCGAGCGGATCGAGACGGTTCGCAAGGCGACCGTCGTTGTCGAGCGTCTACTCAAGGACACCGGCGCGTTCCAGTACATGGGAATCTTGCACGAGGACCGCGTGACCGGCATGCGCGACGGGCAACGCGATTTCGGCCAGCAGATCGAGGTGCGCTGTTGGGAGAGCGTGGATGCGCGAACCGCGACTCCAACGCGCCTTTCGTTCGAGACCCTCGAGAAGTTGGCGCAAGAGATCGTCGCCGAAGTCCCGGGGGTCGTCAGCGTCACGTACAATGTCGCTTCGAAACCGCCCTCGACTATCGAGGCCGTGTGAAAGCGGCGGGGCTGGAACGGGCGTCAATTCTCGTAGGGGAAGGAAGCGGGAAACGTCTGCGCCGCGGCGCCGACTCGGTCTGCGCGTCGTCTCGACACCCTTCGCACACAAAACCATTCCATTCCGGTCCCAGTTTGTGAGACACTGGTCTTCGTCTGGGCGCATTGGACATCCGTCGGTCGGCTCTCTACCCGGAAAGGATTCGCCATGACTTCCACGGTCCCGAATCGCGACGATCCGCAGCTCCTGCGGGCGCTGCTCAACGACGCGCGCGACTCCTACGGTCGCTTGATGGTATTGACCGAACACACCCTGCAGGGCGACCCGGTCAAGGAGGCGGCCCAGGCCCTGGCGTTCCAGAAACAGATCGAGGAGCTGATGACCCAGTCGGAATTGCAGCTGGCCTCGCTCATGGAGTGCATCGAGCCCTGGTCGGAACGGCGGCGCATCTTCCCGCCCGACCTGACGGCGGAAGTGGACAAGTTCCTCGGTCTTCTTCAGAAGGGACTGACGGGATTGTTGTCCCAGATCGAACATCGGGTCGAGCTGATCCGGGAGCGCCAGACGGAACTGCGCGAGACGCTCGGGAAGCTCGATCAGCAACGGCAAGGCATCCAGGGTTATCGCCCGGCCAATACGCCTCGGCCCGGATATTTGGACGACAAGACCTGAGAGGCGGCGCCCGGGCGGGCGGTCCGGCTCAAGAGAACGCGCGCGCGGTCCGAAGAATACATTGAACGCCCCGCGCGGTTACAGCCGTAGGAATCGTTGTCGCAGAAGACGGACTGAAGCGAAGACGGAGAGAGAAGATGGAAGTCTATGCCTTGTTGGCCGAGGCGGTGAAACACAAAGCGTCGGACCTGCATCTGTGCCGAGGGGCGCCTCCCGTCCTGCGCATCGACGGCAAACTGGCGCGTCTCAACGCGCGTCCGCTCCAGGGCAAAGAGATCAATCAGATGGTCCTGAGCGTGATGAACGAGACGCAGAAGGAGAAGTTCGATCGCGAGTGGGAGCTGGACTTTTCTCTCGCGGTCAACAGCGTCGGACGCTTCCGCGTGAACGTGCATCGCCAGAGAGGGATGGTCGAGGCGGCGTTTCGCGTCGTTAACGAGAGCGTCCAATCCTTGCGCCAGCTCGGTTTGCCTCCCGTCGTCGAGGACCTGTGCCGCGAGGAGAGCGGCCTGATCCTCGTGACGGGTCCGACGGGCTCGGGGAAGACAACGACCCTGGCGGCCATGATCGACACGATCAACGCGACGCGCTCGTGCGTCATCGTCACGATCGAGGACCCGATCGAGTTCATCCATCAACACAAGCGCAGCATTATCAAGCAGCGCGAGCTGGCGACCGACACGCGGTCCTTCGCCTCCGCCCTGCGCCATAGTCTCCGGCAAGACCCCGACGTGATCGCCATCGGCGAGATGCGCGACATGGAAACCATGGCGACGGCGCTGACCGCGGCCGAGACGGGCCACTTGGTTCTCGCCACGATCCATACGCCCGACGTGGCGCAGACGATCGACCGGATCATCGACGTGTTTCCGTCGCACCAGCAGGAACAGATCCGCATCCAACTCGCGGCCAGCATCGAGGCGATCGTCACGCAGCTGCTCCTGCCGATTCCCGGCGACCGAGGGCGCGTGATCGCCACCGAGATTCTCCTGGCGACGCCCGCGGTGCGCCAGGTGATCCGCAGCCGCAAGACCGAGCAGATCATGACGATCCTGCAGACTTCGTCGGAGATGGGGATGACGACGATGGACAAGTCGCTCAAGACCCTCTACCAGAAGGGCTTGATCAACTACGACGACGCCATCTCGAAATGCAAGTTCCCGGAGAATTTCGAGAAGATCTAGCCGCCAGGACGTCTAAACTCCAGGATGTGCGCAGATGCCCTCCACCGGATCGAGACGCTTCTGGCTCGCCAAGGCCAAGTCCGTATTCGCGACGCACGGCAAAGTCAACCGGGTCTATTGGCTCGTGTTCGACGCGATGGCGTGCCTCCTCGCCCTCGGCGCCACGGCCAAGATTCTCCCCGGCGGTCCGTCTTCCGATTCGCCGTCGACCCTCCTCGCCCTTCTCTTCGCCGCCGTCTCGACAATGATCGCGGGAAGCGTCTCGGGGCTTTACGAACGCTCGGTCATCCGCAGTCGCATTAGTCTGGTTCTGTGCGCCGCCAGCTTCGCCGCGCTCGTCGCGCTGGCTCTCCTGGCATTCGACACGGTTGTTCTGCGCCGCGAGGCCGCGCTCGTCTCGTACGTCTTCTTCGGCGGCGTCTTCTTCCTTCTCGTCGCGCTTCTCCACACGTTTGTGCACTACGGTCTCCAACGCTATAAGACCGCCGTGCTCCTCATCGGAGACGACCGCGACCTGTTCGTTCTCCGACAGAGGCTCAAAAACGAGGTCGAATACGCCTTGACCGGTTTCATCAACCCGTTCGACGACACGGACAGGAATTCGTCGGGACGCGTCGAGAACGTCACGGACATTTGCCGTCGGATGGGAATCCACGAGGTTGTCGTCTCGAACGATTGCCTCAAGATCCCGAGAATCATCGAGAACTGCGGCGAGGCCGGCCTCTTCGGCTGTCGAATCCTGAGCGAGACCTGGTTCTACGAGGAGGTGTTCGAACAGGTTTTCGTCGACGATCTCGCCGGCAAGGAGTCGATCGTCCAGAGAATCCCGGTCGAAGGCGATTTTGAAATCGTCCTCAAGCGTCTGATGGACCTGACGCTCGCCATCGCCGCGCTCGCGCTCGCTCTTCCGCTCTTCCCCCTGGTCTGGTGTCTGGTGCGCCTCACGTCGCGCGGCGCCGCGCTGTATTCGCAGACGCGATGCGGCTGGTTCGGCAAGACGTTCCGCATCTACAAGTTCCGCACCATGTGCGTCGACGCCGAGAAGAACGGGGCCCAGTGGGCGGACGAAAAGGACTCGCGGGTGACCGGGTTCGGACGTTTCCTGCGCAAGACCCGCCTGGACGAAATCCCGCAGTTCTTCAACATCCTCGTCGGCGACATGTCGTTCGTCGGGCCTCGGCCCGAACGCCCCGAAATGATCGAGCGGATCGAGAAGGAACTGCCGATTTTCCGCCTGCGCCACTGCGTTCGGCCCGGACTGACGGGACTGGCGCAGCTGCGGTGCGGCTACGGCGCGACGGTCGAGGACGCCAAACGCAAACTCCAGCACGATCTCTACTACATCAAGAACCGATCTCTCTTCATGGATCTTCAGATCATCCTCCGAAGCGTGGCCACCGTCATGAAGGGATCGCGGTGAGAATCGCCCATCTGACCACCGTTCACACTTGGCGAGACGTGCGGATATTCCGCAAGATGTGCCGCTTCCTAGCCCGCGACGGACACGAGGTGCACCTGGTCGCGCCGCGCGAGGGCGAAGCGCGGACCGAGACGATCGACGGCGTCGTCCTGCATTCGGTTCCCAAGCCGCGCACGCGCCTGGAACGCGCCTTGAAGACGGTGCGGCACGCGATGTCCGAAGCCGAACGCACTAGGGCCGACCTCTTTCACTTCCACGACCCCGAGCTCCTCGCTCCCATGGCGGTGCTGCGCCGAAGATCGGGCAAGCCGGTCGTCTACGACGTTCACGAAGACTACCGATCCCAGATTCTCGCCAAGCCCTGGCTGCCGCGCGGGACGCGACGGTTTGTTTCCTGGCGGTTCGGCCGACAAGAGGACTGGTTGGCCGGAAGAATGACAGCGATTGTCTGTGCCACGCCCCATATCGCCCGGCGTTTCGCGTCGCACCCTCGCTGCGCCATCGTCCAGAACTTTCCCGATCTCGCCGAGTTCGCGGACGACGAGTCCCTCTCACCGGAACCCGACGCGGGACGGTTCGTCTACGTCGGTTGGATCACCGCCATCCGCGGTCTCCGAGAGATTGTGGAGGCGCTGCCGATCGCCGGAGAGTCCGTCCGCCTCACGCTCGGCGGTGAGTGGAACTGCGAACGGTTCCGGAAGGAGCTCCGCGCCCGGGCGGAATGGAGCCGCGTGGACGAACTCGGATATCTCGACCGGCCCGCCGTCCGGCGCGAGCTGGCGCGCGCTCAAGCGGGACTCGTTCTCTTCCATCCGCTCCCGAATCATATCGAGGCCCAACCGACGAAGCTCTTCGAATACATGGCCGCGGGCATCCCCGTGATCGCTTCCGACTTCCCGCTCTGGCGTTCGATCGTCGAGGAAGCGGAATGCGGGCTTCTGGCCGATCCCGAGGACCCGACCGATATCGCCCGTGCCATGCGCTGGGTTGTCGACCGTCCCGCCGAAGCACGCGAGATGGGTCGTCGCGGCCGACTCGCCGTTCAGGCCCGGTACAACTGGGCGAGCGAATACACGCACCTCGCCGACCTCTACCGACGGATCGCGGCCTCCTGACTCGCATCGTGGAAGAGGACATCGAAGAGCGCGAGGCCGCTCTCTCCGTTCATTTCTCGTCTTCATGAACGGCATCGTTCCTGTTTCGGCCATCTTTGGAGACCCTCGCCCCTCCCCTCTCCCAAGGGGAAAGAGGGGAGGGTCCTCTTTGCGTCCATTCTCGCTTACGGCCCACAGTCTCAAGCCCGATCGGGCTGCGACCCGAGGCTGCGCCGAGCTTCTCCACGATGTTCCGCGCCGTCTTCCGTGGCCGCCGCGTCGAGGCGTCGAGGTCCTGCTGAGGATGACCACGCGTTCCCGATCGTCGCGAGAAGGCGGACAGAAACACCCACCCTTCGGTTTCGTACCGCCTCGGCGTGATCCGAATCTCCCCAAGTCGCTCCCCAACCGGTCTTTCCCGTTTCGGTCGGGTTCGCATCTGGAAAAGACCCGAGAGGCGGCATGGGCCACAAAATACTGTGGAGAAAGGAGTTGACACAAGGTCCGCGCTGCTCTACAACCTACAGAACGGTATGTTTTCTCGGGCTGCCGACGAGGCCTCTCAACCCTCAGTCCGGGACTGGCGGACCGGATGGCGAGCGACTCCAAGTCTCCCCTCGAAAACCCTCCCGAAGCCCTTTCGCTCCTGGTCGAAGCGGCGCGGATTCTCGCCGAACGCGTCGACCTGCGCGACGTCGCGACGCCTCTCCTGGCTGCCGTCGCGTCGCATACCGCGATGCGTCACAGTTGGATGCTCCTGCTCCAACGCCGCACGCGCCAAGTCCTGACCCAGGCCGTCTACCCCGCCTCTCGACGAACCGCGAGCGCCGTCGCCCAAATCGAAGCCGGTCTGCGCGGGCTTGTGGACCGGTTTTCCGACGAAGTCGAGACCCTGATCGTTCCGAAGGATTCGGGTCGCCCACGGAACCTGACCCGGGCGGACCTCGAGGAGGGTTTCGACCGCGCGAATGCAGAGACTATCTGCGTCCCGATCCGGGTCGGAAGCGTAACAATCGGCGGCTTGGGGGTGGATCGGGTGTTCGATGACCCGGTCGCGCCGGTCGAGGATGCGCGCCTTCTGTCGCGCTTGGCTTCGATGGTCGCGCAGGCGGTCGTGTTGCGCGACTCGATACGCGAGGAGCGGTTCGGCGCGGCCGAGGACTCCCTCGCGTTCGAGAAGGGCGCCGGCGAGGAGTATCGCCCCCCCAACCTGATCGGCAACTCGCACGAATTGCAGGCCGTCTTCGACCTGATCGGCCAAGTCTCGAAGAGCGACGCAACGGTGCTCATCCGGGGCGAAAGCGGCACGGGCAAAGAGCTCGTCGCCCAAGCGATTCACAACCACAGCCTGCGTTCGGCCCGGCCGTTCATCAAGGTCAACTGCTCGGCGCTGCCCGAGACGCTGATCGAAAGCGAGCTGTTCGGCCACGAGAAGGGCGCCTTCACCGGCGCCGTCGCCGTGCGCAAGGGGCGGTTCGAGCTCGCCTCGGGCGGCACCATCTTCCTCGACGAAATCGGCTACCTTTCGCTCGCCACCCAAGTCAAACTCCTGCGCGTCCTCCAGGAACGCGAGTTCGAGCGCGTCGGCGGCTCCCAGACGCTCGAGACCAACGTCCGGGTGATCGCGGCGACGAACCGCAACCTCGAAGACTTGATGGACGAGGGAAAGTTCCTCCAGGATCTCTACTATCGCATCAACGTCTTCCCGATCTATCTTCCCGCCCTGCGTGAGCGGCGCAGCGACATCCTGCTCCTGGCCAACCACTTCGTCGAGAAATACAACAAGGCCTACGGCAAACAGATCGTTCGCATCTCGACCCCGGCGATCGACATGATGATGAGCTATCACTGGCCCGGCAACGTGCGCGAGCTCGAGAACTGCATCGAGCGCGCCGTTCTCCTCAGCAACGACGAAGTCATCCACGGCCCGCACCTCCCCCCCACGCTCCAGACGGCCGAGGCGAGCGGCACCCTGTACGTCGGCTCGCTCCAAACGAGTCTCGATGCGCTCGAACGCGAACTCATCGTCGAAGCCCTCAAATCGGCGCGCGGCAACAAGGCCAAGGCGGCCCGCGCGCTCGGGATCAGCGAGCGCCTGATGGGACTCCGCGTCAAGAAGATCGGCATCGACCCCAAGCGCTTCCGGGCGAAGAGATGACGGCGGCAGACAGTGGAGGGTAGGCAATAGACAGAGGCGGAAGCGGAGGGACGATCTGTCCAACCGCTCGGCCTGTGGCCTGAAGCCGAGAATCTCCAGTCTCCCACAGCGGCCATTCCTCGAATCTTCAACCTCGCGGCGCGACGTGCCGATAAGCAATAGGTAGTGACAGGCCTCTTTGGCCCACCCTTGTCCTTGTGGCCGAACCGGCGCGTGCGGCGCAGAACTCCCAAGCCGCGTTTCGGACCGCAGACAACCAACAACGCCCTGGTGAGGGAAAGCATGGGACCCGGCACAGGCCCTTTGGGGATCCGACACGTTCCAGCGGCGGGCGACGAAACCGCCATCGCCTCCATGGCGCTCTCCGAGCAGACCGCTCCGGCAACGATTCTCCTTTTCGGAGTCGGGGGGCCGAACCGTCCTCTAGCGGTCGAACGCCTGAAGGGAGACGGGCACAACGTAGTCGAGGCGCGCGCGGACACGGACCTCGTGGCCGAGCTGGACCGGGTCAAACCCCGAGTTCTGATCTGCGAACTGGCGCCTCACGAGACGGCAAACCCCGATCTTTTCGGCCGTCTCAAGAACGATCCCGCCCGCGATCCCTTCTACATCCTCGCCACGGGCACGGCCGAGATGCGCGACGATCTGATCCGCGCGCTCGACGCCGGCGCCGACGACTATATGCTCAGCCCTTTGCACCTGGACGATTTGGCGGCGCGCGTCCGCGCGGGTCTCCGCATCGTCGATCTGCAGACCCTTCTCAGCTTGCGCAACGAACAGTTCCGCCGCCTCACCTCGCGCCTGAACCAGGAACTCGACGTCGTTTCGGGCATTCAGAAGTCGATGCTTCCCCAGGTGATTCCCGAAACCGAGGGGTTCGACTTCACCGCGTTCTACTGGCCCTCGAGCGAATGCGGCGGCGACTACTACGACCTGGTCGAACTCGACGACAACCGACTGGGATTCCTAGTCGCCGACGTCAGCGGTCACGGCGCGCCCGCCATGGTCGCCATGGCCCTGATCCGTCAGGCGTTTCACATGTTCTCGCGCCGTTACCTCGAGCCCGGCCGACTGCTCGAAGAGCTGAACCGTCTTCTCTACGATCACCTCCCCACCAACCAGTTCGCGACGATGTTCTACGCCGTAATCGACACGAAGACGCTCGAGTGCCGCTACGCCTCGGCGGGCCACAATCCCCCCCTCTGGTTCCAGGCCTCGACCGGCGAGGTCGTCGAAATCCCGAAATGCCAGGGTTTCCCGCTCAAGCTCGTCTCGCGAGAGATTTCCTATTCGACCGCCGAAGTCCAATTCCAGCCCGGCGACTGCGTCGTCTTCTTCACCGACGGCATTCCCGAATGCTTCAATCGCGAACGCGAGGTGTATGGGGTGGAGCGCCTGCGCGAGGTCGTCCGCAAAAACGCGGCCCAGATGGCTCCGCGCGAGCTCGAGATCGCCATTGTGACCGACCTGCTGCAGTTCGCCGACGACCATCCCACGGAGGACGACCTCACCCTTGCCATCATGCGGTTCCGATGATGTTTCCTTTGCGATCGAACGGGATTCGGGGTCGCAGGATACTGAAGCGGAGGTGTCGAGAAACCGGAGTCTTCGCGCATTCATCCCGCTTGACAATCGCGCGGCCATAGGGTGAAGTGACGGTGGGCCATGCGCTCGATTTTCAAGGGGTCGAGACGACTCGACACGACGGACCCATGAGTATGCAGACCTTCGACGTGCGCACGCATCGCCGCAACGAACTGGTCGATATCACCTCGCAGGTCGAGAAGATCGTGCGAGAATCCGGGGTGAAATCGGGCATCTGTGTCGTCTGCTGTCCCCACACCACGGCGGCCGTGACGGTCAACGAAAACGCCGATCCCGACGTGGGGCACGATATTCTGATGGGACTCGAGAAAATCGTCCCGCATTCCTGGCCCTATCGCCACGGAGAGGGCAACAGCGACGCCCACATCAAGTCCTCGATCGTCGGTTGCTCGCAGACAATGATCGTGCGCGACGCGTCGCTCGTCCTCGGGACCTGGCAAGGAATCTACTTCTGCGAATTCGACGGTCCAAGGACGCGCCGAGTCCACGTGCAGGCGATCTAGCTGGATTCGCCTGCCCGGAGGGGAGGAAACGAGTTTAGGAATGGGCGGTCGAGAAAACAACAGTCAGGTCTGTTACGCCCAAGCGCCGGACGATGTGACCGTGGTGAAAATCGTGGGACGCGGCACCCTCGAGTTGAGCCCGCGTCTCTCGGCGTTGCTGGGACTTCTGAATCGTCCCGACTACTCGCCTCGCTATATTCTCGATTTGAGCGAATGCACGACGCTCGACTCCACCTTCCTCGGCGTCATCGCCACTCTGGCAATCCATCAGACCTATTCCACGGGAAGCCACACGATCGTCGTCAATACGAACGAGGTGACGATGCGGCAGATCGAAACCATGGGATTGCAGTACCTGGTGGAATTGCATACTCCGCCCCCTCCCGAGACCGACGAGATCGGCGACCGCGACTTCAAACGCGTCGCCGCGCCCAGGCAATCGCGCACGGACCATCTTCTCCACATGATCGCTTCTCACGAAGCCCTTATCGACGTCAACTCGGGCAATGAGATGGTGTTCCGCCCCGTCCTCGAGTCGCTCCAAGAAAGCCTCGAGCGAGCCAAAAACAACGAAGCGAAGTGACTCCGGGATTTCCGTGCGCTCACGCCGCGTTTCGGACCGGGGATCGCAGAGCCGCGGACTCGGTTTCGGAAGGAGATTCTCACGTCTTGCCGAGTCCCAGGAGTCTGAGCGCTTCGTCCAGAGTCGAGGCGGGGTGGAGGGAAATGCCGTCTTCGCGGCGGGGCTTTTCGCGACGCGGCGCGCCGTAGATGCATGAGTCGAAACCGAGGCGGCGCGCTTCGGCCAGGCGTTTCGCAAACTGGCCAACGGAGCGGATCTCGCCCGCCAGGCCCACCTCGCCAAACACGACCGTGCCCTTTTCGACCGGTCGGCCCAAGGCGCTCCCGGCCACGGCCGCCGCGGCGGCGAGGTCGAGCGCCGGTTCTTCGATTTTGAGCCCGCCCGCGACGTTGACGAACACGTCCTGATTCGACAGGGGGAGCCCGACGCGCTTTTCCAACACCGCGAGAATGAGGGCCAAACGCCGCGCGTCCATTCCGTGGGCCGAACGGCGCGGCGCGGCGAAACCGCCGTTCGGCGAGACGAGCGCCTGGACTTCGACCAGGAGGGGCCTGGTCCCTTCGATCGCCGCCAGCACGACCGATCCGGCCGACTCGGCGGGCCGTTCGCTCAAGAAGATCTCCGACGGGTTCGCGACGGTTTCGAGCCCCTTGTCCGTCATTTCGAAAATGCCGATCTCGTTGGTCGATCCGAAGCGGTTTTTGACCGCGCGCAGAATTCGATACGAGAAGTGCCGTTCGCCTTCGAAGTAGAGCACGGTATCGACCATGTGTTCGAGGAGGCGCGGTCCCGCGACGATTCCCTCCTTGGTCACGTGGCCGATGAAGAAGAGCGCGAGGCCGGTCTCCTTGGCGACGCGCACGAGTTGCGCGGCGCAGTCGCGAATCTGGGAGACGCTTCCCGGCGCCGACGCGACGTCGCCCGAACTCAGCGTCTGAATCGAGTCGATGACGGCGACGGCCGGCTGCGTCTTCTCGAGCGTTTCGAGAATGGTCTCGACCTGCGTCTCGCACTGGACGAAGAGAGACTTGTCGAACGCTCCGAGGCGTTCGGCGCGCATGCGGGTCTGTCGCGCCGATTCCTCGCCGGTGACGTAGAGAACGCCCGCCGGGGCGGTGCGTTGCGCCAGACGGCACGCCACCTGAAGCATCAGCGTGGACTTGCCGATGCCCGGTTCGCCGCCCAACAGCACCGCCGAGCCTTCGACCACCCCGCCGCCCAGGACCCGGTCGAATTCGTCGATGCCGGTGAGAAGGCGTTGTCCTTCGTCGGGGGGAATCTCGGTGATCGGCCGCGGTCGACTGGGTTCGATCCCCTTGCGACCCTTGGACGCGCCCGAACGGCGCGGCGCGGGCCGCACGGCTTCCTCGACCATCGAGTTCCACGCGCCGCACGCGGGGCAACGCCCCTGCCACTTGGGGGAATCGTTGCCGCATTCTTGGCAGAAAAAGAGCGTCTTATTCTTTGTCATGGCCGTTGAGAGTGACCGTGGTGCCGCACGGAATGTCGGAATCGGGAAAATGGCTGTAGTCGAGCGCCGGATGCACGAGACAATTGCTTCCGATTCGCGTGTTGGGAGGAACCCGAACGTTCTTGCCGATCAGCGTCAGGCCCGTCCAGAGATGGTCCGGGTGAAGCCGGTTGACTTGGGCCTGTCGCGATAGCCGACCCAGGCAACACCCTTCTCCGATGCGAACCCCCTTGTCGCAGATGACGCGGTGCAGGCGCGTGCCGTCCTCGATTCGCGCTCCATCCATGACGACCGAGTCGCGGATCTCGCAGTCGTGTCCGACCTCGACCCCATGGAAGAGAACGCTGTTGACGACTTTGCCTCGGATCGTGCAACCCTTGCCGACCATCGAGTTGACGGTCGAGCCTCCGTCGAGGACTTGGGTGGGCGCCAGGTAGGCGCCGGGAACGTTGCCGCAGTTGGTGTGCACCTGCCATTGATGGAGGTTGAGGCCCGAGTTGGGACTGAGACAATCCATGTTGGCTTCCCAATACGATTGCAGGGTCCCCACGTCGCGCCAGTAGCGAGGAAACTCGTAGGCGTAGCACGAGCACTCGTGAATCATCTGCGGAATCATGTCGGCCCCGAAATCGTGGCTCGATTTCGGGTTGGCCGCGTCCTCGCGGAGCCACTGTTCGAGAACCGACCGTTTGAAGGCATAGATGCCCAGGCTTCCCTGGTTGGAGATCGGGTCGGACTGGGGCTTCTCCTGAAAACCCTCGATTCGGCCTCGCCGATCGGCCTTGACGATGCCGAATCGCTGCGTGTCTTCGAGACTCACCGCTTGCGTCGCGACGGTCAAGTCGGCGTTGTTGTTGGTGTGAAAGGTCAGGAGATCGGCGTACTCCATCCGGTAAATATGGTCGCCCGAGAGGATCAGGATCGTCTCCGGCTCGAAGCGGTCGACGAACGACAGGTTCTGGTAGATGGCGTCGGCCGTGCCGGCGTACCAGTCCGAGTCCTTGCCGCCGATGTAGGGCGGCAGGATTTTCGCCACGGCGCGACGCCCGGCGAACCCCCAGGCCTCGCCCATGCCGAAATGGTTCATGAGCGAGTACGGCTTGTACTGAGTCAGAATCCCAATGCGGCGGATGTCGGAGTGCATCACGTTGCTGACGGTGAAATCGACGATCCGGTAGTTGCTGCCGAACGGAACCGCGGGCTTGGCGCGGTTGCTGGAGAGGATCGAGAGTCGCGATCCCTGGCCGCCGGCCAGGATCATCGCCATCACGCCGTCCGCCATGAGAATCTTCTCCGGATGAATGAAATCACGAAACGGCTTCCTCGCGCTGCTGCACCCAGTCGCGCGACACCACCTGCTTGATCGGAATCTCGTTGCCTGGGGCGACCTGAACCCCTTGCACGATCTCCGCCCCTTTGCCGACCACCACCATGTCGCGAGACGAGATCGGCTCGTCTCCGATCTGGCGCTTGCCCACCTCGCAATAAGGGTGGTACACGGCGTCCTTGTCCGAAACCACGCCGCTCAGGTGCGCGCCTTCCTCCACCCGGCAGTCGTGGAAGAGAATGCTGTCGGTCACCACGGCGTTGGGCGCGACGCAGACGCCCGGCGAAAGGACGCAGTTGGAAATCGTCCCCTCGACGACGCACCCCGGAGACACCAGAGAGCGACGCACCTCGGACAAGCGTCCGAAGTAAGGGGAAGGCCGGCTTCCCAAGTCGCGGTCGCGCATGTTGGTCATCAGCTCGGACTGGATCAGGAATTCGCCGTGGGCCCCGTCGAGGACCTCGCGATGCAAGGCCACGTAGGATTCCAGGTTCGGCAGGTACTCCCAGCGGCCCTTGAACGGATACGCGTACACTCGGCTGCGGTTGACCAGGGGAACGATGACGCCCGTCGGGAGATTGTGGCTGGTCACTCCCTCTTGCAGAGCCTCGAGCCGCTGACCCAACGCCTGGGCGTCGAACAAATAGACCCCCGTGGAAATCGTGTCGTGAGGAGGACGCAACGGCTTCTCCTCGAAACGCGTCACCCGGCGGCGCTTGTCGAAGGTCACGTAGCCGAAGATCTCCGGCGCAACCCCTTTCGGGCGACGGGTGGTCATGATCGTGAGGTCGGCGTTCGAGCGACGATGAAACTCGATCATGGGACCGTAGTCCATCGTGTAGATATGGTCCGCCGAGAGGACCAGGACGAGGTCCGCGTTCGAGTCGGAGACCAGGTTCATGTTGCGATAGACGGCGTCGGCGGTGCCGCGGAACCATTCGGTCTTGCCCATGCCGACGAAGGGGGGCATCAGCTTGATGTGGCGGTTGGTCGTGTCGAAATCCCAAGCCTGGCCCATCCCGATATGGTCGATCAGAGAGCCGGGCAGGTATTGAATAATAACCCCGACGTTTTGAATGCCCGATTTACTCAGGTTTGTGAGAACGGAATCGATGATTCGGTAGTGGCCACAGAACGGGAGAGCCGATTTCGCCCGGTTGTGGGTGAGAACGGAAAAACCGAGATTCATGCCTCCTGCCAGCACCAGGGCTACCGTGTTTCGCATCGTTTCCTACCACGCCTGCGCGCCTTGCGGGGCAGAGACCTTTCATCGGTTCGCTTTTCCAAAACGGCGGATGTCCATTGCCATTGCGAATTCGATGATAGGTCAGAGACCGACGGGAATCAACGGAAACATTCGCGACACGGCAACATTTGCGACGCGCCCCGAACGCTCCGGCGAGATCTCCCTGACGCGACCTCCCCTTGCGCCGACAGGGAAAACGGGGTAACTTGTATTCGGTGTCTCGACTTGGCGGACTCTGTCCCCTCGTCGCACCCGTCGTCCCCAGCATCGCGGTCCAAGCCTGGGGGCCATTCGGACGGAAAGGAATCGAGGGACGATGAAAGCCTCGCAGTCGTTCACCGGCGACCGGAAGGTTCCACTCCGCTCGCCTCTCGCGGGTTTGGAGAAGCGTTTCATCACAGCCTGGGTGGACCGGGTCCCGCCGTGGCTGGAATCGTATCATCTGACCCTGACTACGTTGGTTTGGAGCGCGGGGACGATTCTCTTCGGGTTTCTCGCCCAGTACAGCCTGCATTGGCTCTGGCTTTCTTCCCTCATGCTCTTCCTGCAGTGGCTCACCGACTCGTTCGACGGCGCCGTCGGACGCCGCCGGGACACGGGGCTCGCCCGGTGGGGGTTCTACATGGACCACTTCCTGGACTTCGTGTTCATGACGTGCGTGTTCGTCGGGTATTTCTGGATCGTCGTCGCGGGGACGCGATACCTGGTCCTTGTCGCCGCTTTCGTCTATGCCTGCATGATGGTGAGTTCGTTTCTCTCCTATGGCGCGACGGGCGAGTTCAAGATTACCTATATGGGCGTCGGGCCGACGGAGATACGCCTGCTTTTCATCGTTCTCAACGCGCTACTCATATTCAAAGGCGCCATCCTCCTGGATCTCATTCTCCCCTGGGTCGTTGTCGTCCTGGGCGCGGGACTCTGCCTGATCGTCTATCGGTCGCACGTTTACATCTGGCGGATGGACATGAAAGAGAAGGCGCAAAGGACGAAACTGGGGGGATGAGACCCCATTGGCGATTGCGGATTTCGGATTTCGGATTGGAGAATCGCGGGAGGTGGCGACACTGTAGGAAAGGACTTTGCAGGTTGTCCAAGAAGAACGACATCCTCTTCGCTTTCTATGGGGACGACTTCACCGGCACGACGGCCACCGCCGAGGCGCTGGCCGAGTCCGGCGTCCCGACCGTCGTGTTTTCCGAACCGCCCTCGCCCGCGTTGCTCGCCGAGCGCTTCCCGCGCGTGCGCGCGGTCGGCGTCGCGGGCACGTCCAGAACGCTCCCGACCATCGAGATGGAAAGCGTTCTGAGGCCTGTTTTCGAAGCGATGAGAGAATACGGGGCCCCGGTCTTTCTTTATAAGGTCTGTTCGACCTTCGATTCGTCTCCGCAAATCGGGAGCATCGGCCGAGCGATCGAGATCGGTCGCGACGTATTCTCTAGCGACTGGATTCCGGTTCTGCCCGCCGCGCCGCGTTTTCGCCGTTTCACCGTCTTCGGCCACCATTTCGCGGGACTGGGCGAGGGGGCCGTCTATCGCCTCGATCGCCATCCCTCCATGTCCCGGCATCCCGTCACGCCGATGACCGAATCCGATCTTCGCCTCCATCTTTCGTCTCAGACGTCGCTTGCGAGCGGCCTGGTCGATCTCCTCGCGCTCGAGCAAGGCGCGGATCGCGTCGAGGAAGCGATCGAACGACTGCGGAGCGACTCGATCCCGATCGCTTTGTTCGATTGCCTTTTCGAGCGTCACATGACCCTCGCCTGCCGGGCGATCTGGCGACGCGCCGACCGCGCGCGGCCGATCTTCTGCGTCGGCTCGCAGGAACTCGGCTGTGGATTCGGCTCGGTTTGGCGCGAGTCGGGCCTTCTGTCGGAAAGCGACGCCGCGCCCGATCCCGAAAACGGGGCGGAACGAGGACCGATCCTGGTCCTGTCGGGAAGCTGCGCCACCGTCACGGCCGAACAGATCCGTCGGGCGATCGAACAGGGATTCATCGATGTCCCCGTCGAGCCCGACCGCTTGCTCGCCCCGAGCGACAATGCCTCCGAACGCCGAAACGCCGTTTCGGCGGCACTCGAAGCGCTTTCATCCGGAAACTCCGTCGTGGTGCATACTGCGATGGGGACAAACGACCCGCGCGTCGCCCGCGCGAAACAGACGGCGCAGGCCTTGTCGCTTCCCGCGACGGCGCTCGACGAGGCGATCGGCGACGCGCTAGGGCAAGTGGCTCTCGATGTTCTCGAACAATCCAATGTGAAACGTCTGGCGATCGCCGGGGGCGACAGTTCGGGCCGGATACAGAAGCGGCTCGGGATACGCGCGCTTCAAGTCGCCCGGCCCGTGGGAGTCGCGGCGCCGCTGTGCTACGCTTACAGCAGTTTGCCGCGCGCGAATGGCCTTGAAATCGCCTTCAAGGGCGGGCAGGCCGGGGCCGTCGACTGTTTTGACCGGGCGCGCCGGGCGCGGACGCTCGACTTCGCCGATGCGGCATTGGGAACGATGTCCGACTAGTGGTCTGTCAATTCCAAAATGAGGAGTCCGGAGTACAACCTTCAGGTCGCTCTTGCGGCGAAAAGAGCAGGCTAAAGCCTGTACTCTGAACCGCGCGCACTCCGTCACGACAGAGTTGACAGACCACCGGGGCTTGTCCGGAGCGTGGACTCCGCACCGGCCTACGCCCTCGGAGTCAGGAGGAGCGCCGGGCAGCGGTCTCCCAACTCGTAGTCGGGACAGTGGTGGGCAATCTCGACGAAATCGTCCGCGAGCGCCTCGCGGACCTCGTTCAGCGTCGGAAAACACAAACGCGCCCGAGAGCCTTGCCAAAGATCGATCGTGGCGAGGGCGGCTCGGGACCAACCCAGCTTCTCCGCCAGCGCGTCCGTGTCGATCTCTCGCGCGTTCCACACCTCCCACGCATCGCCCTGACACGTTCCCTCGTCCGTGGTTCCGTGTACGGCCATCTGCAGACGCCAGCGAAAGATGTCGAAATTCCCGACGCGTCCTTCGAGCAGGTCGGAGAACACGACATCGAGAGACTCGTTTTCGGCCGGGCGGACGAAAAACCGCATCGCGACGCGCCCGGTCGGTTTCAAGACCCGTCGCACTTGCGCGGAGAGAAGACGATACCCGTCGGGCGGCTGGAAAACGTTGTAGCAGCCGTCGCCCACGGCGATGTCGATCGAGGAGTCGAAAACCGGCATGTCGCGCCAGTCGCCGCACACGGCCAAGGCCGGGAGCCCAAGACGTCCGTCGGGCCAGAGCCCGCGAATCATGGGTCGGCAGAAGTCGACCGCCCAGAGCCGGGTCCCTTCGGGCCAACGCAGCCCCGCCAACTCGGGCGTCACCCCCAACACCAACACACGCAACGGATGGGCGTGCGACACACCCGGGAAATCTCCGCAAGCCCTCTCGGCCAGAACCAGATCGGGCGCCGTCGGCCGGAGGGGCGACCCCATGTGCGGCCACTTCGAGAGTTTTGCGGCCCAGAATTCGGGAGGTGGCACCATGGTTCGAACGCCTTTCGCCGAGACGCCTCGCCCGCGAGCGCTCGCAAGGGTCTGCGATAAGGTCGTTGTATACCTTTCCCAGCCCGACATTGCATCTCTTTTTTCGAGGACGCCCCTGATACGCGCAATGCAGAGACCCCACGCCCTAGGGCAGAGCGGGAAGCGAAAGATCGGACAGAGAAGAAGAGCTCGGCGCCTGGGAGGCGAAACCTCGCACTGCGACGTCGGGAAAGAGCAACGCCATCTGAGCCCGCGTCTCGCGCGACTTTTCCGGACGCTCGAGCCGGTCGTAGAGATCGCGCAATTCCACGAGGAGACCGAGCTGAAACAACGGACCGGTGGGGAGTCGCGACGTGCTCGCCGAGGCGAGACGAACCGCCCGCCGCAGCGAACGCTCCAGGAGTTCGGGATCGCCCGCAGTCTCGGCCAGGCGCGCTTCCCAACGGGTCAGCGTGAGCGAGTCGGGACAGTAGTCGGCCGCGTCGGCCAGGACTTGGCGCATCGTGTCGTAGCGTCGCAGCACCGCGGAGAACTGAATCAGAGACGTGTAGAACTCCTCGCGATACGGATTGAGGCGGATGGCATCGCGATACGCGTCGACGATCTCGACCACGAGCGATTCGTCCCACCCTCCGCGTTCGTTCAACCGATCCTGAAAACCGCGCCTCAGGTGCGTCGCGTGGCGATACGGGACCTCGGCCGAATAGGGCGCGAGCGAACGCGCGCGTCGAAACGCTCCCGAGGCGTCGGCTGAACCCATAGCGTCGTCCGACGACGGCGCGGCCAGCATCCGTTCGGCTCGATACGGGCCGGCGACGATCCATATCGAGACGAGAGCAACGACCGCCGCCACGCCCCAGCCGGCGACATTTCGGAACCCGACCGGATTCGGTCGGACAGACTCCCTCGGGGCCGAAAGCGCGGCGGAAACCGGTTCCGGGCGATCCCCCAGTCGGCTCGACAGACCCCAGATCGTTCCTCCCACGACGAAGAACGCGAGAAGGCCATACGACGACGCCAGCGAAAGGCTCAGGACTCCATGCGTCGCGAGGAGCGCCCACAATGCGAGAAGGGCGAGAAGCGAAATCGACCGCGGCGACCCGCGCTCCGCGAGCGCGGCGAAGAGCCCGCGCATGAAAACGCACAGGAACAACGCGAGCGACAACGCGAATCCCACGACGCCCGTTTCGACCGCGAATGCGGAAACGGAATTGAGGGCCCGCGGGTTTGTTGAAAACGATCCGAATAGGATGGACGCATTTCGCGCCGCGAGCTTCTCGCTTCTCCTGACGACGAGCGACGCTTCCCCGGCCCTATCCAACCCGCGCCCGCGCAAGTGTTCGCCGAGCGCGCCGACGCCGATCCCCGCAATCGGGTGGGACAAGAACTCGTCCCGCGCGGTCTGAGCGAGGGACGCATTTCGCGAAGGATCGCTCCGCGCTTCGTCGAGATTCTCCGGCCCCGCCTGGTACGAGCGCGCGAGCGCAAGGACCAGAACGGCGCTCGCTCCCGCTACGATCAGGACCGACGCGCTCCATCGCGCCCGTCCGATTCGGTCTCCCGCTCCGAGGAGCGCCGCGCACAGAGTCATGGCGACGACGAGAAGCGCGGGACCGATAGACGAAAGCCCGAGAAGGCCGGGCGAAAAGACGACCAGAGCCGACAAGGCGACGAGATGTCCCAGAGAAAACGAGAACAGCCACATCGACGGCCGAACCATTGCGAGTCGCCGGACCGCGCACGCGAGAAGGAACCCGTCCACGGCGAGAACCGCCGCGCGCCACGACGATTCGGGGACGTCGCTTCGGGTCGCGCAGAACGCGAGCCACCCGAGCGTCCCGAGGGCCAAAACGAACAACCCCGCCTCGGAGACGGAGAATCGCCGACGAAAGGACCTTCCGCCGGCGAAGGCGGCGAGGAGCGAAACGACGGCAAGCGAATGAACGATCAAGTAGAAGCCCGCCCCGGGCGGGCCGATCTCGAGCATCGCGACGAGAAGCGCGAGAACGATGAAGAAGAGAGACAAGCCAACGGCGACGAGTCCGACCAACGGCCCGCGTGGAGTCGAGAGGCGGGATCGAGACCCGATCGAAAGCGGAGAGAGCGAACTCATCGAGGCGGCCCGGGCGTCCAGCCCACACGATTTTCGCGGCGGCGCGAACGCCGGCGACGCGCGGGCGCGAAGCCCGCGCCGGAATTCCCTACATAAACGGAAGGTTCATTCCAGGAGGCAGCATTCCGCCCGCGACCTTGCCCATGGCGCCTTGCTGCATCGCGCGGGACTTCTCGACCGCGGCGTTGACCGCCGCCATCACCAGGTCTTCGAGCATTTCCAAATCGTCGGGATCGACGGCGTCGGGTTGGATCTTGATCGACTGCACTTCCTGATTCCCGTTCATGGCGACGGTCACCGCGCCGCCGCCCGACGAGGCCTCGATCGTCTGGCGTCCCATCTCCTCCTGCACCTTCCCGATTTCTTCCTGCATCTGTTGCTGCATCTGCTGGATCTTCTTGATGTCGAACATCGTGCCGCTCCTCGGTTGTGGCATGAGCGTCCCGCTCATGTCTTGAAGTGGCATGGGCGTCTCGCCCATGTTCTTCTCTTCCCTCTTCATCCAATCTGGAAACCACGGGCGGGACGCCCGTGCCACCTTTCGCAACCACGGGCGGGACGCCCGTGCCACGTTCCTACTTGAAAAACTCGCCGTAGAGCGCGCGAACCGAGGCAGCGCAGTCCTTCTCCTTGACGCCGAACATCATGCTGATCTCCGACGAACCCTGGTTGATCATCTCGATGTTGACGCTCCCCCGCGCCAACGCCGCCGTCGCGCGCGCCGCGACGCCGACCGTGTGGCGCATCCCCTCGCCCACGATCATCACGAGCGCCAAGCCGTGCTCGACGCCCACGTCGTCGGGCTCGAGCTCTTCGCGAATCCGAGCCACGACCCGTTTCTCAACCTCCGCGGGCATGTCCTCGCGCGATACGACGACCGACATGTTGTCGATGCCCGAAGGGACGTGCTCGTACGAGATCCCCTCGTTTTCGAGGATTTCCAGAACACGCCGTCCGAACCCCACCTCGCGATTCATCATGTACTTCTCGATGAAAATCGAGCAGAACCCGCCCGTGCTCGCGATCCCCACCGCGTCGCCCGCCACGTGCCGGCGCGAAGGGACGATGCGCGTTCCGGGAGCGTCGGGACGATGCGTACTCTTGATGCAGATCGGGATTTGCGCGTGGACGGCCGGCGCGACGGCCTCGTCGTGGAACACGCCGAAGCCGGCGTAGGCCAGCTCGCGCATCTCCTGATAGGTGAGCTCGGAGATCGGGCGCGGATTGTCCACCGCGCTTGGGTCGGCCGAGAAGACCGAATCCACGTCGGTGAAGTTCTCGTACAGGTCGGCTCGCACCGCCGCGGCGACGATCGCCCCCGTGATGTCCGAACCGCCGCGCGGGAAGGTCGCAATGTGACCGTCGGGCGTGTAGCCGAAGAAACCGGGGAACACACTCACCCCGGGCGCGCCCGAGAGCGCCTCGCGCAAATTGTCGAACGACTCGGGCAGCACGCGCGCGTTGCCGAATTCATTGGTCAAGAGGAGGCCCGCGTCGCGCGGACTCACGTAGTGCGCGTCCATTCCGGCGCCGCGCATCGCTTCGGCCATCAGCCGCGCGCAATTGTCCTCGCCCGCCGCCTTCATCGCGTCGGTGAAGCGTCCCGCGTCGGACGCGTCGAACTCGAACCGTCCGCGCAGATCGGCCTCGATCTCGTCGACTACGTCCTTGGGTATCTCGAGCGCTTCCTGAATCTCCCGATACCGATCGACAACGGCCTTGAGGTCCTTCTCGCAGTCTTTTCCCGCCAGGAAAGTCTTGGCCAGGGCGATCAGAAGGTCCGTGACTTTGATGTCGTCCTTCGCGCGTTTGCCCGGCGCCGAAACCACCAGGATGCGGCGGTCGGGGTCCGACCGAACGATCTCAATGACTTTGCGGAACTGCTCGGACGCCGCGAGCGACGTTCCTCCGAACTTCGCGACTTTCACTTTGTGTATGCCTCCATCGTTGCGACGGAATCTCATCCATAGAAACACCACGCATATCTCGTGGGGTCAGGAAAGGCAAGAGGAGAACGAGAGCAAATCGCTACGCGTCGAGCACGATCTCGCGTCCCGTGGCGTCGAGCAACTTCCCGTCGAAGAAACGCTTGACCATATCCACCTTGCGACGGAGCGCTTCGTCGGTTTTGAGCGTTTCGCGCGTGCGGGCCGTCGGATTCTGAGCCATGTAGAGAGCGCGGGTGTCCATTTCGCCCGAGTACTCGCCCGCTTCGCCCGCATACTCGTCCACGGGGAGGTCGGCGTCGGGATCCCACGACTCGGCAGGGGCGGGGGCGCGCAGGACCGGTTCGGGGACGCGCGCCGCCGCAGGTCGCGGTTGCTCGGGCGCGGTCTTCGCGCGGGCCGGAGAATCCTCCGACGTCCGGATCGAGAACGAAACCGCCTGTCCGGTGAGATCCTTGAGGATTTCCTCGATTCGCGCCGTCTTGGACGGGTCTTCGAGAGTCGAGCGATGAAGCGAACGTTTTTCGAGGCCGACCGTCAAGCGTCCGCCGTCGAGCCCCAGGAACCGGCAGTTGTTGAGAGCGATGAAGATCCCTATCCCAAGTCGGTCCTTCTGCGCGAGAAGCGCCGTCCACACGGTCGCGCCGTCGCGCGAACCCAAGTCGAGCGGGCCTTGCCCCCCGGCTTGCGCCGCCTCGCGTCGAACGCCGCCGCCGAACAGGTCGGGGGTGCTCGGCCCAGGCTTTGGCTGGGGCGCGGTGGGTGGGGCGATCGCGGCGGGCGCCGCCGCCGAATCCACGCGCCGCGCGCCTCCCGTTCCGCCCGCGTAGCGGTCGAAGTTCTTGAGAAGGTGGGCGATATCGACCACGGGTTCGATCGCCGTGAGCTTGACGAAGGCGAACTCGAGATGCACGCGCACCTGGACCGCTTCTTTCATCCGCGCTTCGAGTCCCATGAAGATCTGGACGTAGTTGAGAAGGGTGGGATACGACAGGAGGTCGGTCCGTTCGCCTCCTTCGCCCTTCCCCCACAACAGGGCTTCGGCGCGGGCCAGCTTGTCCCCCGTGAGATTGACCAGTTCTCTTCCGCCTCCCGCCTTGAGAATCATCAGGTCGCGCAGAAAGCTCAGGAGGTTCTTGACGAACCGCTCGAGGTCGCGCCCCCGGTCCACTAGATCGCTCACCATTTCGAGCAATCCCTTGGTGTCGCGATGCACCAGCATTTCGACCGTGCGGATCAGAAGGTCGTGCTCGACCACGCCGAGGAACCGGACCGTTTCGTCGAGCCGGACCGCTCCGCCTCCGAGCGCGGCGAGTTGGTCGAGCGCCATGAGGGCGTCGCGCAGCCCTCCGTCCACGGCGAGGGCGATCGTTTCGAAGATCGCTTGTTCTTCGCCCGCGTCGAGCTCGATCTTCTCTTTCTCGGCGACGTAGCGGAGCCGCCGGACCAGGTCCTCGATCGAAATGCGCGTGAACTGGAAGGCTTGACAGCGCGATTTGATCGTCTCGGGAATCTTCTCGAACTCGGTCGTAGCGAAGATGAAGACGACGAACGGCGGCGGCTCCTCCAGCGTCTTGAGGAGGGCGTTGAACGCCTCGCGCGTCAACATGTGGACTTCGTCGATGATGTAGACCTTCTTGCGCGCCGCGAACGGGTTCTGGCTGATCGTCTCCTGAAGGTCGCGGATATCGTCGATCCCGCGGTTCGACGCGCCGTCGATCTCGATCACGTCCATCGAGATGCTGCGCGCGATCCCCACGCAATGATCGCACTTGCCGCACGGCGTCGGGGTCGGACCCTCGGCGCAGTTCAGGCTCTTGGCCAGGATGCGCGCCGTCGACGTCTTGCCGATGCCGCGCGGACCCGAAAAGATATAGGCCTGCGCCACGCGCCCCTGGAGCACCTGTTGGGCGAGCGAATGGGCGATCTGGTCCTGACCCACCAGCTCCGAGAACTGACCGGGGCGATAGCGCCGCGCCAGGCCGATGTAGGATGTGGGGCGATTCTCGGCGATTTGCGGTTCGTCGGGCATGATGTCTCGCGCTGCGCGGCTCGAAATCGGAGAAGAAGACTGACCGGAACGGGCCCCTGGCCCGATTCGGGCGACCGGATCCCGTCGCTCGAGATCAGGGATCGAATATAGGATCGCCCCGGACGAATAATCAACGAAAAACCCGACCGTCCCGAAATCCCAATGAACCCTCCGAAATCGCGAGAAGGCTTGGCAAAAAACGCTCTTGTGTGGAGTGCGGAACCTTGGTTCCGCTTTGGCGAGGGGAGCTTGCTCCCCGTTGGCGCGCAAAGACGCTTTCCTTCATTCGGCGGGAACATCGTTTGCGTGCCGTCGCAAGCAAGCTTGCTCGAAGAAAGCGGAACCAAGGTTCCGCACTCCACAACAGAAAAGGACCGTGAGAGAATCGTCTCGAGAAAACGACATTCTCGATCTTAGCGGTGAAGAACGAGGAGCGACCCGTCAGACCAGCCAGGGTTCGAGGGCGCGGAGTGCGATGGCGGCGGCGGCATCGGGCGTCATGCGTTCCATGTTGATGGTCAAGTCGAAGTTCTTGGGGTCGCCGAGGTCCGCCTTGTAGTACTTGCGGGCGAAGTCCGCGCGATCGCGGTCGCCTTGTTGGAGTCTTTCTCGCGCGGCCTTGTCTTCGAGGTTGTAGAACTGCTTCATGTTTTCGAGGCGCTTTTCGAACGGCGCGGTGAGACGGATGCGCAGGCCTTCGTCCTTCTGCACGAGGAAGGTCGATTCGCGCCCGAGCAGAATCACGCCGCCCTGGAGGATGAGGGCGCGGCTGGTCTCGACGAGCGCCTTGAATCGGTCGTCGCGTTTGGCGCGTTTTCCTTCGAGCAGGCCGTCGAGAAGCGAGGCGAGGGCCGACTTGGCTTGGGGGTCGAGTCGCTCGACGATGCGCGGGCTGAGTTCCTGGTCCTCGGCCACCTGGTCGAGGGTGCCGTAACCGAACACCTCGTATCCGAGTCGGCTGTGGAGGAACTCGCTGACGTGGCGCGAGCCGCTGCAGAAGGCGGGCGAGAAGGCGATGGCGGGGAGACGGCCAGTGCGCACTTTGGCGTCCTCGGAGTCGCCCCAGATGTCGAGTTGATTCTCGCCGGTCTTCTCGGTTTCCCACTTCTCGATCTTGCGCTCCACCAGATCGCGCGGGTCCGGACGTTCGCCGTGTCGGATCTCGGCTTCGGGACGGCCCGTGGACATGACCTCGAGCGCTCGAACGATCACGGTCGCCGCGGTCTCGGGCGACACGCGTTCCATGTTGACGGTCAGATCGTAGTGGTTGGGGTCGTGCGCGTCGGCGCCGAAATACGCCTGGGAGAACTCGGCCCGTTCGCGGTCGCTGGTTTCTATCCGTTCCTCGGCCTCGTCGGACCCGATGCGATAGTAGTCCATCAGGTTCTGGATGCGCTGTTGGCGCGGGGCGACGAGACTCACGCGAATGCCGGCGCCCGGTTCGACGATGAACGTGGCGCCGCGTCCGAGAAGGATGCACCCGCCCTCGAGGATGAAGACGCGCAAGACCTGGACGAGGTGGCGGAAGTACTCCGTCCCGTCGATGTGGCGTCCGGAGAGCAGGCCCTCGATCAGATTGCGGATGTAGGAGCGCCGGCGCTGGTCGAGACGGTCGATCAACATGCGGCGCGCGTGCATGTTCTCGGCGATCTTGTCGATCAAGCGGTAGCCGTAGATCTCGTAGCCGCTCTGGCGGTGCAGCAGGTTGCAGACGCGGCGCGCGCCGCAGCCGAACTCGGCGCAGAGAGCGATGGCGGGTCGTCGGCGCGTCTTCCTCTGGGTCAGCGAGGGGGTCGGATACCAGTCTCCCCGTTCGCGGTCCCATGTGCCGATTTGTTTGCCGATGAGTTGCTCGATGCTCCGCATTGCCTATCCCCCTTCCTCCCCTGTTTCGTCATGGGAAAGACTCGCACGCGCCGGATTGGCGAGGAGAAATCCGGTCCGTCCGAGTCCCGGGCGTTTCGTTCCTCGCCGTCCCGCCTCGAAGCCCCGGAATCCTGTTTCTTCCCGCCATTTATCTTCTTCGGCGGTTTTCCGGAGTTTCGTTAACGGCGGCTTTGCGGAGCGGTGGGGCGTCGGCGCAACCCGGCATCTTGAAAACGCGTTTTGCGCCGGGATTCCTCGCCCCCACCGGTTTCACACCGGTGGAGCGATGGTTCTGCTCCAGTTGTGGGGCGTTTTTCCCTCCTCCCCCTCCTCTTTCCTCCCTGCCGTCGGCAGGGAGGAAAGAGGAGGGGGAGGAAAGGAGCGCGATTGGCGCTGCTCTGGAGCATAATCAGCGCCCCACCGACGTGAAGTCGGCGGTGGCGCTTTCAAGACGGCGAGTTGCGCCCGTTGGGCGGTTACCAGGCGACGGTATGATCGCGCAGGACCATGCCGGTGATCAGTTTCGGGTAGAAGTAGGTGGTCTTGTGAGGCATGCGCAGATTCTGGGTGGCGATTTCGCGCACTTGCTCCATGCGGGGCGGATTCATGAGGAACACGGCGCAGGCGCGTTGCGGCGCCTTGAGCATATCGAGCGCCTCGCACGCGTCCTTGACGTAATAGATGTCCGTGTCGTCCAGTTCGATCTCGGGGTTGCCGATCCAGACGCCCGAGATGACGTACTCGTGCAAGATGGAGACGTCGAGAAGGGCGATCGGCGCGGGGATTCCCGGTCGCATTTCGTCGGCGATCGCCGCGCCCTGTTTCAGTCGCAGGAGATATCCCTTCCCGTCCGGAAGAACCATCGCAAAAGCCGACGACGTTCGCCCGGCTTCTTCGAGCTTCGCGACGAGAGCGGGGGCCTCGCTCCGCGTCTTCTTCATGTTCACGCGCAGCGGTTCGACGTCGAAGAACGCTTCCAAGTCCTCGAGCACCTCGGCGTGATCCACTCCCTCGCCGAGCTCGGCGGAGAGAACGCGGTGGGTGGGGAGAATGACCAAGTCGTCGGATTCGCAGTCGGTCAGGAAGGCCAGCGTGTAGGTGTAGGGCGGGCATTTCTCGCGCGTCTTGTTGCCCTCGCGCCGAAGCGTCTCTTCGCAGTACTGAACCGCCGTTTCGTAGCGATGATGGCCGTCCGCTATCACGAAATCCTTGTTCTGGAACAGATCGGACAGATTCTTGACTTTCGCTCCGTTGGAAAGGAGCCAGAGGCGATGGACGATCTTGTCGCCGTCCGTAAACTCGATCCGCGGGGGCTCCTTCTCGGTTGCGGTCTTGAGCAACGCGTCGATCTCGCGCGCGGGATCGGAAAAGAGGCAGAAGATAGGGCTGAGATTGCACCGCGTCGACCGCAAGAGCTTGAGGCGGTCGGCCTTGGGGCCTTCGAAGGTATGCTCATGGCCGTGGATGCGCCCCTTGTCGTGTCGGTCGACTTTCAGCGCGGCCAGAACACCCGTTCGAACGCGCGTCTTCCCATCGGGGGTGCGGAACTCCTGTTGGTAGATGTAGAAGTTCTTGCACGGGTCGTCGATCAGGGCGCCGCTGCTTTTCCATTCCTTGAGAATGGAGGCGGCGCGCTGGTACTTGTTGTTGTATTCGTCGTCGTCGGCGAGTTCTTTGCCCAGAATCAAACGAACGATGTTGTGGGGGTCGCGTTCGTGGAGCGCCTCCTGCATTTCGGGGGAAATCACATCGTAGGGCGGGGCCATGACCGATGCGAGGTTCTCCACCGCCTTGGGATTGTAGCGGGTTCCGACAAAGGGTAATACGCGTGCCATACCTGTTTGCATCCACCGTGGGTCCTAAGATCTCAGCGCCAACACTCGCTCGCTCGGGGAACGACGCGTCAGAACGTGGTTCATGCAGCATGGGAAAAACGCGAAGGGAGTTCAACCGTTTTTTTCGCGGCTTTCTTTCGCGCTCGATCTCGATCGGTTTTGGGCTTGACTTTTGCGCGGGGCAGGCGGCGGGAGTCCTCTCGGATTCCAGTCGAAATCGACACTTTCTCGAAGTCGGACCTCAAGTTTTCGCGCCCCGCTGCCGATGAAATAGACAAAGGGAAACTGAGAGTCGCGAAGCACTCACACACATCTACCGTGACGCATTGTCGCGGACCCTCGTTCCCAAAGACATACAACGCCCCGGCGCCTCGCGCGTCCGGGGCGTTGCCTTTGAGACTCGGGGCCGGTCACGAATCTCGCCCCATCCCTCGGGAGGCGACTCGCACGGCCCTCTCGAGTTCCTTGTCGCCCACTCGACGCCCCAGATCCAGGGCCCGCGCCAGGCACTCCCGCGCCGGTCCCGGCTCCTTGCGCCGCCGCCGGCACACCCCGACGCACCACAGCGCCCAGGCTCGGTCTCTTGTGGCCTCGCCGCGGATCGCCGATTCTTCGGCCGCGCGGGCCGATTCCAGAGCTTCGTCCACGCGACCGTTCTCCAACTGGGCGCGCGCCATCAGGAGTTGCGCGCCGGATAAGTGTTCGGTCTCTTCGCGCCGAGTCACCTGTTCGAGGACGTCGCGCGCTTGGTCGAGAGCGCGGCGTTTGTCGCCCCGCGCCAGAAGGTATTCGACCCGAACCGACAGGGCGTCGATCAAACCGACGTAGTTTCCGTCGGCGCGGGCGATCTTTTCCGACTCGCCCAGCGCTTTCCGCGCGGGTTCGAATTCGCCTTGCGCGATCAACGCCCGAGCCAGGTTGCCCTGGGCGACGGCGAGGATGTCGCTGAACCGGGCCTTCTCGGACCGCTTGAGAAGTTGGCGCGAGGCGTCGACGGCGCGTTTGAAGTCCCCCGTCTTGAGGAACAGATCGCCCAAGCCGAGCAGCGCCAGCTGCCCACCCCGTTCGAACTCGATCTTCTTCGCTTCGGAAACGGCCCGCGAGTACCTTCTTCGGGCCTCCGCTGAGTCGCCCCGCTTCATGCTGACGATGCCGCGATTGATCTCGATCTGGACCCATTCCGATTTGCGCGCCAGTTCGTCGGCCAGCTCGCGAGCCTGGTCGAAATGCGCCTCGGAGTCGTCGAGTCGACCGTCGTACATGCGGGCGACGCCCAGATGGTTGAGCGCCTGGAACTGCAGAACGCGGTTTCCCGCCCCCTGGGCGTATTCCAACACCTTCTCGGCATAGCGTCCCGCCTCGGCGAAGTTGCCGCGCACCCGCTCGAAATGGCTGCGCATGTTGTGGCACGAGGCGACCTGCGCGTCGTCGCCGCTTTGGCGGGCGCTCGCGTCCGCCTGCTCGAGCGCCTCGATGGCGCGATCCATGTCGCCGGCGTAGCGGTGCGCCTCGGCCAACCCCTGCAGGGCTTGGCTCTGGAGACGCGCATCGGCCAGCGCCGCCGCCTGCGACTGTGCCGCCTCGTAGGCGGAAATCCCGCGCGCCGCCCGCCCGATCTTGCGGCAGAGTTCGCCCACGCGCAGAAGGGCGGCGAGACGCCGGCGCGAAAATTCCTCGCGAGACGACTCGGGAAGACCCGTTTCTTGCTCCGCCCGGTCGAGACATCCCAACATGCGTTCCCAGAAATCGGCTGCGGCGCGGTTGGAATACAGAGATTCGCTCTTGGCGGCGGCGCGTTCGAGATACCGAATCGCCTTGTCCATCGACTCGCCGCGTTCGGCGTGGTGGGCCAGGAGTTCGACGTATTCGTCCAGGTTGTCGGGAAAGAGAATCTCGATGGCTTCGGCCACGCGAGCGTGGTACTCGCGTCGGCGCTTCTCGAGCATCGTCCCGTATGCCACGTCGCGCAACACGATATGGCGGAAGATATAGACCATCTCCGGGATCAGGGTCTGGCGGAGAATGTAGTCGCCCTTGATGAGCGATTCCAGATGCTCGCGAAGCCGCCGGCCGACCTCCGTCACCTGGCGCAGAATCTGGTGTTGAAACTCCTGCCCGATGACCGACGCGCACTGGAGAACCGATTTCACCTTGCGTTCCAGTCGATCGATCCGCGCGAGAACCACCCCCTCGACCGTGTCGGGAATCTCGACGGCGTCGACCGGCCGCAACAGTCGGTAGGCCGTTCCGTGCCGTTCGAGAACCCCTTGATCCTCGAGATCGAGGACGATTTCTTCCATGTAGAACGGATTTCCGTCGGTTCGCCCAAGGATCGGATCGCGCAGCGAGGACGGGATGCGTTCGATCCCCAGAATCTCGTGGAGCAGGATCTTCCCGTTCTCCTCCGAAAGTTCCTTGAGAGAGATCCGCACGACGTCCTTCTTGACGGGAACCTCGGCGGGGGAAGGATGCGGGCGCGCCACCACGACAACCAGAACGGGACTCGTCTCCATCTGTTCGATGAGAAACGCGAGCAGGTCGCGCGAATCGTCGTCGCTCCACTGGAAGTCCTCGAGGACGACGGTCGTCGGTCGTTCCTCGGCCAAACGCTTGAGCAAGTCGGCAATCGACCAGAACACGGCCTTTCGCCGCTCGCTCGGAGAAAGAGCCAGGAGCGCATTGCCTTGAGGCTCGATGGAGAACAGCGTGCGCAACGACAGCGTCGCCAGATCCCGGCGTCGGAGAACCTCCTTGCGGCTGGCCGTCGAACGTGCGCGCTCGACGGCGGGCCGGAATATCTCCTCGACTCGTTGCGAGAGGCGATCGAGACGAATCCTCTCCTCCTCGGCTCCGGGCGGCAACAAAATGGACCGGAGGAGCTCCAAAAAGGGGAAGAACGGCGTGTTCTCGCCGTACGAGAGACACCGTCCCGTGAAACAATGCCACTTGCCCGGGGGCAAGCCCTTTTCGAATTCGTAGATCAGACGCGACTTGCCGACTCCCGCTTCGCCCTCGATCAGGACGACCCGGCCTTGACCCTTCGCCACGCGGCGCGCCGTGAGATTCAGTATATCGAGCTCCGCCTGTCGCCCGACCATCGGCGCCAAGGCGATCCGATCGCCCAGACGGGCGTGCGAGAACCGCGTGCGGATCCCCACGACTCGGTAGGCGACGACGGGCTTCGCCTTCCCCTTGATCTCCAGAGGCGGGAGCTTCTTCCAATCGAAAATCGTGCGCGTCTGGCGATACGTTCGCTCATCCACCACGGTCTCGCCGTCGCCCGCCTCGTGCTGGAGACGCGAGGCGAGATTCACGGCGTCGCCGATGCTGCGATAGTCGATCCTTCCGTGGTGACCGCGGATCGTGAACGCCACTTCGCCGAACGCGACGCCCGCGTGGGCGTCGAGCGCCATGTTTTCCTCCGAGCCGATCCGCCGGATCGCCTCGCGAATGTCGAGGGCGGCGCGAATGGCCCGTTCCGTGTCGTCGCCGTGCGCCTGCACGGCGCCGAAGATCGCCATCACGGCGTCGCCCATGAACTTCTCGACGATGCCGCCGTAATACGAGACGATCGCCTGCACCTCGGCATAAACCCGATCCAGCAGATCGTTCATCCGCTCCGGGCCGATCTCGTCCGTCAGCGTCGTGAACGCGCACAGGTCGGAAAAGAGCACGGCGATCGGGCGGCGCTCGCCCTCGTCGATCTCCTCGCCGACCGCCAGGATCCGGTCCAGAAGCGTCTGAGGCATCGGCGCGCCCATCGGGACGGTGGCCGGTCCCGTCGTCCGAGCGAGGCGGGCGGCTTCGCCCGGCTCCTTGTCCTCGACGAAACGCTTGGCGGCTTCGATGCCGCGCGGCGTCACGTCGTTCTTGCAGAATCGGCAGATGACCGCCTGCGCGCGGATTTCCTCGCCGCACCAGGGGCACTCCCGCATTTCTCGTTTGGGACCGCGCATAGAATCACGTCCTCGCAACGCTTGTCACACCAGTGTCGATGCCGCCGGCGAGACCAGCGAAATTCCCCTGTCTTTCTGAAACATCCGGCCTAATGCCAAAAGCCTCATTCGTACAGAAACCAGTCCTTCGCGTCCAATTCATCAGGATTGTACGGGATCGCGACGGCGCCCCAGACCCCGACGCCCGACGCGCCGGTCAGGTTCGTCACGCTCCAGGCCTCGACCGTCCCGGCGCCGGTATCGAACGTGTGGCTCGCGCCGCAGAATCCAAAGTTCACACCGGTCCCGTCGATCTTGTCATGGACGACCCGCATGCGGGCCTTCGTCGCCTCGGCCCCCGCGAAATCCCAGAGGTCGTTGTAGGCGTTGACCGTTCCGTCCATGTACTGAACCTGAACGTTCACGGGATCGGTGAACGCGACCGGACTATCGAAAGCGTCGCGCGTCGTGACCGTGAAGATCGCGCTGCTTTGGCTCGGAAACGAACATCCGCCTTCCGAATACCGCTGCGCCAGGCTGACAGGCGACACGGTCACGGCGATCCGCTCGGTGTCCGTCGTCGCGGTCTCGACGTAGCCGGGGAACTCGATTCGGTGAAGCACGTAGTCGCCGTCGTCTCCGGGCGCGAGGGCGGGAGAGGTCCCGTTTCGAGGGCTCAGCCGGATCTTGAGCGAAACCGGAGAGCCGCCCGAGCCCGACGACTTGATGTTGAGCGTCGAGGGCTCGATGGTCGAACCGGGCAGAACGGCCATCACGATCGGCGGTCCGCCGTTCCACGGCGCGGGGTGGAACGGATTCCACTCGGGAGAGGGCGCTGGAGCCGGACTCGGACCGTACGGATCGAGTTCGTAGATCTCGATCGAGACCGTCCTTTGACCGAGGTCCACCTCGTGCTCGCCGTCGAGCGGCCGCCAATCGAAAACCCCGGGGGAGATCTCGACGATCTGCTGGACCTTCATACTCGCCTCGACCTCTCCCATCTCCCGATCCACATCGCTGTCGCGATACTCGAGGGTGAGCGTCACGGGTTGCGAGAAGGAGGTTTCCGTAGTCAGCGAACTCTCGATCTGCACCGCGCCGATGACGCCCGCGTTCTCTTCGGGCGGGCGGAGGGTGAAGATCACGTCGCCTCCGAGCGCCCCAGTGGGGACCGTCATCCGGTGTGCCGTGTACGCGGCGTCGGGTGTGACGACGACCTGGACCGAGCCGCCCCCCGCGCCGAGGGTCGCGGAACTCGCCACGCAGGAGAAGAACAGGTCCTCGCCCCAATCGTCGACTCCGGGCACGCCGCCATCAATGGCGTCGAGTCCCGTCAGGCTTAGGATGGACCCCGGGGCGAGACCTGTCGCAAGGTCAATGCCCGAGGAACTCCCAGGTCCGAGCGTCTCAGTCGAGAACTCGCCCGCGATCGTGAGTTGAACGTCTTGACCCAGGGTGAGATTGATGTGGCGCGAGTTGTTTGGATTGAGCGAGACGCCGAAGCCCATCCCGCCCAGACTGTCGCCCGAGACGGGGAGATAGAAACTCGACACGTTCAGCGTCGGCGTCGAGACGACGACCGCGCGGTTCATCACCAGGGTGAGCGACTCGCCCTCTTCGAGGGCGCCGTCGTCGTCCTTGTCGTTGTACACCGCCTCGACGATGCGGGGCGGCGGATCGTATTCGTCCGCGCCGATGTCGACCGACTTGAAGACGCGCCGCTGTCGGCCGTCCATGTCGGTCGCGGAGAGTCCGCCGGGCGGGTTGACGGTGCCGCGGTCGATGCACGCCGAGCCCTCGCGGATGTGGTAGTCGACGATCTTGTACGAGTCGCCCGAGGAGACGAAGCTGGTCGCGTCGCCCCAGACCTCGATTTGGGTGGCCGTGTTCGACGTGATGTAGGACTGAAGACATTGCCCCGTGTCGGCATTGATCATGCGCCCCGCGAGCGCGCCCAGCGTGAACGAAGCCGCCGAGTCCGTCAGGAGCGTCTTCGTGGTCAGGGGGTCCCACACCGGTGGCGCCGTCCACGTCCCGCCGATTCCCAACGGCCCATCCATCTCGAACATCGGATCGCCGTCGATATTGTCATGCGCCAGGGGCGCGTTCGAGTTGATAACCGCCGCCCCGGTCCAGTACTGATTCCCCCCCATTTCGGGGAAGTAACCGTAGTAGTCATGACTCTGGTTAACTTGGAAAAGGCAGTTCGAAACGCTCGGAGCAAAGGTGAGGACATAGAGCCCGCCTCCTAAAGTAAGGGCCGAATTGCCCGTGATCGCGCAATTCGCGAGCGTCGGCTGGGCCCTGTCGCAGAACACGCCTCCGCCGTTGGTCGCCCAATTGTCGCTGATTGTGCAGTTGATAAGTACGGAAGACGTGGGGTTGTCGCTGTAGCAGATCCCACCGCCGTAACCGGCCGAATTCCCGCTGATCGTGCAGTTCGTAATGGCGGGCGAGGACCAGGTGCAATTCACTCCGCCGCCGTCTACGTAGACCGAATTCCCGGCAATCGCGCAGTTCGTGATGGAAGGCGAGGAGTGGCTGTAGCATCCCACCCCGCCACCGCCGTAGTCGGCCGAATTCCCAGTAATCGTGCAGTTCGCGATAGAGGGCGAGCAAACTTCACGGCAAGACACGCCGCCGCCGTTCCCGGCCGAATTCCCCACGATCGTACAACTTGTTATGTCGGGCGAAGACTCTACGCAATCCACCCCCCCACCGTTGCTGCTGGAGGCCGCCGAATTCGCGCTGATCGTGCAGTTCGTGATCGAGGGCGAGGAGTTGGCTATGCATGCAATGCCTCCGCCAACGACGGCCGAATTCCCGCTGATCGCGCAGTTCCACATGACGGGCGAAGACAGTTCGCACGCGACTCCGCCGGACTCTACCGCGGAATTGTCGCTTATCGTGCAATTCGAAAGAGTGGGCGAGGAATTGGCCGAGCAACGCACGCCACCGCCGCTGCCTCCCCAGTTCCCGATAATCGTGCAGTCCGTGACTGCGGGCGAGGCTCGGAAGCAGCAAAGCCCGCCGCCGTTGGTGCCGGCCGAGTTGGCGCTGATGGTGCAGTTCTCGACGGTGGGCCACGAAAAGGCACACCAAATCCCGCCTCCATTGCCGCCCGAATTGGCGCTGATCGTGCAATTCGTGAGACGGGGCGAGGAATCCAAGCAGAAGATTCCTCCGCCGCGGACGGCGGCCGTGTTCCCTGTGATGGTGCAATTGGTGACGGTAGTGGTCTCGTCGACGTTCGAACAGCGGATCCCCGCGCCCTCGTCGTCGTCAACGCCGCCGTCCGCCACGCCTCCTGTGATGGTGAAACCGTCCAGGGCGGTCGATACGATCGAGTCCATCGTGACCACGTGATAGGCGGGCAGGCCGCCGCGGGCGGTCGAGGCGTCGATGATGGTTTCGTAGAGATCGACGTCGCGCGCGCCGCCTCCGGTCGGGTATCCGCCGTAGAGGTTCACCTGGGCCGCCATCACGACGGATTCGAAATAGGCGCCCTGGGCGACGTGGATATCCGTCCCGGGCGAGGCGGCGGCGATCCCTTCGCCGATCGTCTTCTTCGCTTGCGCCCAGGACGCGCCGTCGCCGCTCGACGGCACGCCTTGGTCCACATACAGCGTCTGTGCCCGCGCCGCGGCGCCGCAGACGAGAACGAGGCACAGCGTCATCCCCGTCAGGCATCTCCGGATTCTTCGCCGCCGAGTGCGAATCGACGCGGCGTTGGAATTGAATGGCGTCTTCATGCTCGCCTCCCGTGAACGGGGTGGACGGATAGGGACGAAGTGGACGGACGAGGACACAGTGGACCGAACGGACGGGATGGACTCACCGACTCGCTCGTTCCTTCCCGGTCTTCTCGGTTCTCGCCTCCATCCTCTGTTCCTCCGCCCCCTCCCTTTCATCCTTGATCCCTCATCCTTCATCCTTGTCTTCTCTGTCTACTGCCTACTGTCTACTGCTTACTGTCTACTGCTTACTGTCTACTGCCTACTGTCTACTGCTTACTGTCTACTGCTTACTG
>JAFGFN010000177.1 GCA_016931035.1 Candidatus Sumerlaeota bacterium | reverse complement strand
CCCCGGATCAAAGCCTGCTTGCGGCTCCCCGAGGCTTTTCGCAGCTTGCCACGTCCTTCATCGCCTTCCGACGCCAAGGCATCCACCGTGCGCTCTTAGTAGCTTAACACTACCAAGGTTCTCAACGCATTTACTATAAGCCATCTGGCGCTTCTTTGAGGTTGTCCAGTCAGAATTTGCTGGTTTCTACTACTTCCAGTCTGATCTGTCAATGAACCGGGCGCCGAGCTTTGGGGGCTCGGGGCCGTTTTCCACCCTTCGGGTCCAGGATCGCCCAGGACGACTCTCCCGCGACCGCGTCTCTCAGGTGGTTCCGCCCCGACTCAACCGGGCAAGGAACGATTCTCTCAACCGCGGTCTTGTCTGTCAAGACCTTTTTGGACGCGTTCTGCGCCCGCCCGCGCCTCCTCGAAAAACGCCCGAGAAACCCTTCCTTCGGCTTCTCCGCTTCGGAGACACAGGCGGCGAATCATACCAGCCCACCCATCAAAGTCAAGGCGAAATTCCAAGTTTTTTTCAACGCCCCCGAGACCCCGCTTTCGACCCTCTCCACCCGGTCCTTGGCGTCTCGTTTCACCTTGACCCACGACGTGCGCACCCCGCATCGTCGTCGCGCGGTTTCTCGAATCCCACTCGCGCAATCTCTCTCGAGACTCCAGGCGAAACGAACATGGTGAGCGCCGCGACAGACGAGACGCTTGTTCCCCCCTCGTTTCTCGACTTTCAACCCGTGACTCGCGATCGAATTCGCGTTTGAATTGCTGTTGCTTTCCTCTTTCAACACAAGTAGCATCGTTCCTTGTGTCGTTGGATTCCGCTTGACCGGTAGTGCGTCCTCCGGGGAATTCCCCGCTCAGGGGCGACCCGTGAGGCGGAACCTTAACGCCCCTTCGCAAGGCGCGGCGCAAACCTCCAGATCCCAAAACAAGGAGTCGCTCATGAGAACGAAACTCTTCGTCTGCCTTTGTCTCGCCGCCGTCGCGCTCATCCCCGCGGGAGCATGGGCCCAATCGCCCGACGCCCCAGGCGCCGCGCCCGAGTTCAAGAATGACGCCGACAGACTCAGCTACGCCATCGGCACCCGAGTGGGGCGCAGCATGGAGCCTTACGGTTTGGATCCGGACGCAGTCGTTCAATCCGCGTACAACGCAATGAACGAGAAACCCCTCGAGATGACCAACGACGAAATCACGAGCGCTATCGCGATGTTGCGAGACAAGATGAACGGCCTGACCCCGGGCAAGCAACCCAAGGATCTCTACACGAAAGAGGAGGCCCAGCTCTTCAGCGTTGCCGTCGGTGCGGATGTCGGGATGAATCTCAAACCGCTCGAATTCGAGACCGACCTCTTCGTCCGCGGTTTGTCGGATACCCTGGCCAGTCGCACGCTCGCCCTATCGAAAGAGGAGATCGACCTGGTAATCCAGAAATCCCAGCGCCTCTTGGACGTCAAAGTCGCCGCGGCGCGCGACCCCCAGGCGGCCAAGAACCTGGCGGAGGCCAAGAGTTTCCTGGCCGAGAACGCCAAGAAAGACGGAGTCCGAGTCACCGAAACGGGGCTTCAGTACAAGATCCTGCAGGAGGGCGACGGCCCGCAGCTCAAGGTGGGCGACCAAATGGACGTCGGCTACCGGGGTTACTACGCCGACGGCGAAGTGTTCGACCCCGGCAAGGACCCGCTGGAGATGAAGTTGAGCGAACAAGGCCCGGTCCTGAGGGAGAGCGAAGGCGGTCTGATCCCGGGATTCTCCGAGGGCCTAACCAGGATGAAGAAGGGGTCCAAGTGGCAAATCTGGATCCCTCCCGACCTCGGATACGGCGCGAGCGGTCCGGGAGCGATTCCCCCGAACAAGATGCTGATCTTCGACATCGAACTCCTGAATGTGACGCCCCCCGCCGAAGCCGAATAGAAGCGACGCGCGGAGAAGTGCGGACGACGTCGGCCGTTCGAGAACCTCGAGGAGCGTTCGTCCCGAGAGAAAACCCAGGGTGGCCCTCGATGGCCTGGAGTGCTATCCTCTGAATTGTGGGCGCCCGGCCCAATCCCTGTCGTTTCTCGATCGTCCACGGGGGACCCGAGCCATGGACCTTGCTCCAACCAGCGACCTCTTTTCACAACCCGACGCCGACGTGTATTTCAACTCGGCGGGATCGACTCTTCAGCCCGAGCCGGTATTTCGCGACGTCTCCGAGTTCACGGAGAGGGTTTTTCGCGACCCCGCGAAGGCGGCGACCGAGGGAGCCAGACGCGTCCAGGATCTGCGCGAGAACCTGGCTCGAATCATGGGCGCGACGGGCGAAGAAATCGCCCTCACCCACCACACCGCCGAGGGCGCCAACGTGATCGCCAACGGCATCGCCTGGCAAGCGGGAGACACGATCCTGACGCTCGACCACGAGTATCCTTCGACCGTGTATCCGTGGATGAACGTGCAGCGCCGATTCGGCGTGAACCTCGAATTCCTCCAGGAGCAGGACGGGCGCGCGGACGAAGAACGCATCGTCGAGACGATCCACGGCGAGAGGCCGCGCCTGCTTGCCATGAGTGCCGTCGAGTGGTGCACCGGCTACCGGTACGACCTCGAGCCGATCGGCCGCGCCTGTTGGGAAGAAGGAACGTTCTTCTTCGTCGACTCCGCCCAGGCGCTCGGGATCACGGAGATCGACGTCCAACGCGCGCACATATCGGCGATGGCCGGCTCGGCCTGGAAATGGCTCTTCGGGCCGCACGGACAAGGATATCTGTATCTGAACAGCGACGCCCTCGCCACGATCGACCCGGCGTTCGTCGGGAGCGAATCGGTGGTTAACTGGCCGGAGTACCTGAGCTACGACCTGACCTTCCGGCCCGACGCAAGGCGGTTTGAATACTCGACCGCGAATCTTTCGGCTCTCGTCTGGTTCGATGCCGGGGTCAAGTTCATCGAGGAAATCGGACGCGAAGACGCCCTCGCCCATACGATCTACCTTCAGGACTGCGCGGAGATGGGGCTGCGCGAACTGGGCTGCGAGATTCGAGGTGGCGGACCCGAGTCCACTAGGTCGGGCATCATGGGCTTCCGCCATCCGCAACTCGACAGCCGCACCCTGAGCTACGATCTGCGCAAGAAGGCGAGAATCGTCGCGCTCGAACGCGACGACTTCGTACGCTTGGCCTTTCATGTCCACAACACGCGCGAGGGAATCGACCGTTTGACGGAAACGCTCAAGGGGCTCTTGGCCTGAACCGCGCAGTCGGGTCGGATCCGTTAGACCTTCGGCCGGCGCACTTGCCGCCCTGAACCGCAACGAGAATCACAGAACCGGGAGACTCCCGATGACCGTCCGCTTTCGGGGCCAAACATTCCTCCTCTTCCTCTGTTTGACCGGCTCTGGCCTTCTTTCAAACGCCCCCGTGCGGGCCGCCGAGCGACTCGACACCCATCCGGCGCTGTTTTCGAAGTACCGTGGCGCCAAAGAGCGCATCCTGGCGCGAGCCGCGTGGGGAGATCTCTCCGAGGCGGACCTGTATCGGTACCTGCTCGTCTCGAACTTCGATACGCCCCTCCTTTTCCAACGCTACGAGGAAACCGTCGACGCCAAGCGGCGCGCCGCGCTTCGAAAACGCGTCGAGAGGGCGATCGAGACATGGGCCGCGACCCGAATGCTGGCGACCGAGTCCGCCGGCTCTTCCCTGTCCGACCCTCTCAGCCGGACGCGCGTCCGAATGCTCACCTACCCCGTTCACGAACTCGTTTGGATCGAGCGGTGTCTCGAGCCCCGGAACGTCGTCGCCGAGGAAGACGTCCAGAAGTACTACAACGAACATCCGTCCATCGCGTGGTCGCGTCGCCAGGCGCACGTCCGCTGCATCTTCCTCAAGGTCCCGCCGAACGCGACGATCGAACGGTGGGAACGAACACGCCAACGAATACTCGAAATCCGCGATCTCGCCATGACGCGCCAAGCGGATTTCGCCGACCTCGCGCGTCGGCATTCGCAGGCGACGAGCGCCGCCGGGGGGGGGCTGCTCGATCCCTTCTCCCCGGGAACCTACTTCGAGTCCTTCGAACGGCAGGCATTCATGCTCGAACCCGGCGAAATCGGGCTCCCGATCCGCGCCGCCGACGGCTTCTACCTTCTCCAGGGCCAGGAGCCTCCTCCCCAACGCGAGGTTTCGACCGACGAAGCGCGGAAGGCGATTCGCGAGCGTCTCTATTTCCTCCAACTTCGCAAACGCCACGAATTCGCCCTGGCCGAACTGGTTCGCTTCCCCGCCCTTCAGAACCGCGCCCACATGATGGATCTACTCTATCCCGACTCCTGGGTCCTCAAGGCCGGCGCCCTCCGGTTGACCAAAGACCAAGTCTGGGATCTCTTTCCCGAATTCGTCGGCCCGGATTTCGAGATGAACAAGGGATGGCTCGCTCGACACGTCTACGAGACGGGAGTGCAGGAACTCGTCGCTCGGTTCAACGAGAAGAAGGGGTGGGACACGCTGCCCGTTCTCACCCAAGCGCGACACCTCGCGGCCGACGTCGTCCGAGCGATGGACCGGTTCGACGCCTTGGTGGGTCCCACGACGAGGATAACGCCCGAGCAGGCGTACGCGGCGGTTCGAAAGAACCCCAAGACTTTTCGAGCCGTCACCGCGCCCCGGTTCTCCGTGATCCAGGTTCGTCTCTTGCCCGAAGCCTATCGCGATGTCCCGCACAGACAGTGGCTGGTGGACCAAACGAGGGAGGCCCTGGCGGAAGCGCGCGACCGGTTCTCGACGGTGAGTCTCGAGACGGTCGCCCTGGAGTGGCCGGTTCGTCAAGCCGACCCGTGGCAACTCGTCCCGTCCTCCGTCTTGCAGGACTTGAGCCGGACCTGTCAGCCTATGGTCGAGGCCGCGGTTTGGAACTCGACGCAATCGCCCGATGCGCTCCTGCCCCAGATCCACGACCTTGCCCAGGAAGTGAGCCGCGCGCTCGGAATCGACGCCACGTCGCGAACGCTTGCGTCCGAACCGGACTCGCCGGACGACGGAGTCTCGGCGGAAGACGAATCGGACGTGACATGGTTAGATGACGAGTCTTCTCCCAAACCGGCAATCCTGGGGTTAGGTCGCGCATCGATGCGTGAGGCGGCCTCGGACGGGTCGCGGTTTCTCCCGATCGTCGAAGGGCCCGATTTCTTCGCCCTGGTCTACATCGAACAACCCAATTTCCAGCGCGAGGAGATTCTCGACCTCGTTCGCTACGACCTTCGCGCCATCGCCGTCAACCGGGTTCGAACCGAGAAACTCGATGAGATTCTCGCCGACCGTTGCGCGCGCGCGAGACTCGAGATCTTGGTCCCCTAGTGGTCCGTCAACTCCGCAATGAGGGGTTCTGAGTGCAACCTTCAGGTTGCTCTTGTGCCGATAAAGAGCAGGCTGAAGCCTGTACTCAAAACGGCGCGCAGTCCATCACGATGAAGTCGACGGACCACTATCGATCCGTCCACGTCGAAACCAGAAGTGGCGCTGTCGTTTCTTGCCGTTTTGAACTCGCCGCTCAGAACCGATTAAGAACAAGAGGGGCATCGGTCGAATGAGAAACGACCCCGGAAACTCGCGACCCGAGTACACGCGCCAGCTTCGCCTCGCGGGCGTGGCCCTGGCCATACCTACCATCCTGGCTGTTTCCCCCCTCGTGGGATTCTATTTGGGGCGCTGGATCGGAGGGCTGTTCGACAAGCCGCAGGCGGTAGGGATCGTCGGGCTGGTCCTGGGCTTCGCGGCGGGGGTTCGAGAAACGATCCGTCTGATCCGGCGCATACAGTCGGAGCTGAAATGAGCGGCGGATCGTGGAGTCGGCGGGAAAGTCCAACATAGATGACGTTCAAGAATCCCGACAGCCGACCGATAATTCGACCAGAGGGGTTTTTCCGCCGCTCGATGCAGGCGTCGGTGGGCATCGCCCTTCTGACTGGACTCTTCTTGACCGTCTATGTCGGACCGGGTTGTGCCGGACGCTACCTTGTCTTCGCTTTCTGGATGGTGGCGAACCTCTGGCTCTGGCGGTTGGGAGCGAAGGAACTCCTGGGTCGTCGTCGCACGGGTCCTCTGACTGTGCTCGTGTCGGCCAAATTGATGTGGCTGGGAGTGGCGGTCGCGCTGGCCGCCGCGGTCGGAATCCGCGGACCGCGCAATCTGACCGCCTTTCTGGGTGGGATGAACACCCCGTTCCTGGTGATGTTTCTGAAGGCTATGGGCGCGGCAGTCGTCCAAAGGACTTCGTCGCCGGAACCGGGAAAGGCGGATTCCGGGGAAAACCCGGCGCCGTAGCGCGCAAAAACGGTTTCACGATTTCGAGCAGTCGCAAGAATCGCCCATGACCGACCCCGTCGATACAGTCCCGCGCCCCGAGTCCAACCCCGCCGCCTCGGCGCACGCGAGCGACGTCCACGTCGACGACGCTCACGTCGCCGCGCCTTCGCACGAGACGGGCGGCCACGAAGGGGAACACGGCGGCGGCCATGGGGTCCCCGAGCTCGAGAACTTCTGGAACCTTCTGTCCAAGAGCTCCTTCAACGAACCCGGCACGTTCTCCCACGACGTGATCAAGCATTTCGATCCCTACGTGGGCGACCCGGCCCACTACGCCGAGCACGTGGCCGACTCCGCCCATCCCGAGACCCTGCAGTTCGAGCCGCAAAAGGCCCAGTTCCAAGCCACCGTTCACAAGACGAACCAGAACGTCTTCTTCGCCTTTTTGACCGTTCTGATCGTAATCCTCGTGGTCCGCCGTGCGGTGCGCAAGCGGGCCATGATCCCGGACCGCGCGCAAGGCGCCGTCGAAATCCTGATCGAAGGAATGAGCAACTTCTTCGTCTCCGTCCTGGGCACGACGCATGGCCCGCGCCACGTACCGTTCCTCCTGGGCCTGTTCTTCTTTATTCTCTTCAACAACCTGATGGGACTCGTTCCCTTCATGAAATCCTCCACCAGCGCGTTTCAATGCAACATCGTCCTCGGGGCGTGCGTCTTCTTCTACGTGCTCGCCAACGGCCTGTCTCATCCCAAGCAATACTTCCTGCACCTGGCCGGCAACCCGCGATCGTTTGTCCAGTGGCTGTTCTCGCCCTTCATTTTCGTTCTCGAGCTGATCTCCGAGCTCGTCAAGCCGTTCAGCCTCTCGTTGCGTCTGTTCGGAAACATCCTCGGCGAAGACATTCTTCTCGGCGTCTTCACGGTTCTTGGAATCTCGCTCACCGCCCTTTTCACTCGCCCCGTGATGCACGTGGCCAACCCCATCGTCGGAATCCCGCTCCACCTGCCGTTCATGTTTCTGGCCACTCTGACGAGCATTATCCAAGCGCTCATCTTCGCGCTTCTCGCTTGCGTTTATGTTCTCTTGGTATTGCCTCACGAGGAGGAACACCATTAAGGGATTTCGGATTGGGAATTTGAAAGGAATTGGAGATTTCGGATCGCGGATTGGAGATTGAGGAAAGGGCGCAGCGCCGCGCCCGCGGAAACACGGAGGAAGCGGAATCTCGCGCACGCGCGTCGTTTCTTCACAAATCCGCAATCCCCAATCCGCAATCCGCAATCGTTTCGCGCCCTTTGGCGCTAAGTCAAACTCGCACGTTGGAGGATTGAGTCATGGAGCAGGCACTGGACTTGTTGAAACTCGCGTATCCCATCGGCCTGGGCATTGCTGCGCTCGGCTCGGGCTTGGGCTTGGGACGCGCCGTCGGAGCCGCCATGGAGGCGACGGGACGGCAACCCGAGGCGTCGGGCAAGATCATGGTCTCGATGATCATCGGTTGCGCCTTCATCGAGGCGCTGACGATCTACGCCCTGATCTCGGTCTACTTGATCAAGTGATTCGTCCCCGCGGCCGACGTCCGCGAGCCGGCGCCTCGGCGCCGACGCGGCGACGTCGCCCGTTCGCGTCCGCGAAAGCAGGGGCGGCGCCTGGGGCGCGGCCTTCAGTCCGTTCTTTTCGCGGGCCGGAAACCTGCGCTGCAATACATGCAGCCCAAGGAGCGAAACCGTGAACAGCGAACTCATCACGCTTCTCTTGCCCGTGGCGTTCACGCACCTCGTGGCGTTCCTGATCTTCATCTGGCTTCTGAAGATCTTCGCCGTCGGGCCGATCCTGCGCCTGCTCGACGAGCGCCGCCAGAGAATCGCCACGCAGTTCGACGACCTGCAGAAGGCCGAGAAGCGCGTGGCTTCGCTCAAGGACGAATACGCCGAGCACCTGCAGAAGATCGACGAGGAAGCCCGCAAACGGATGCTCGAAGAAGTGAGCCGGGGACGCCGGATCGCCGAGGAAATCGCCCTCAAGGCCCGCACCGACTCGGTCGAGATCATCGAGAAAGCCCGCTCGAACGTCCAGATCCAACTCGAACAGGCCCGGCTCGAACTCAAGGAAGAAATCATCGCGATGGTGATCGAGGCCACCGAGCGCCTGATCCAGGAGCGGCTCGACGAGGCCAAACACCGTGAGCTGGTCGGCGCCTTCGTCGACGAGATTCAGAAACGGAAACTGTAGCGCGATGCGCGAAGAGAACATCCCCGTCCTCGAAATCTACAGCGACGCGCTGATCGACGCGGCGGAGCGCCAGGGCGCGCTCGACGCCGCGTTCGAGGAGGCGGCCGTCGTCCTGACGGTCTTGAAGGAACACCCGAGCGTCCTCGTCCTGCTCGAACGGCCCGCCATCCGCAAGGACGAGAAACAGGCGTTCCTGCGCCGCGTGTTCGAAGGACGGCTCTCGCCTTTGATGCTGAATCTGACCCTGATGCTCGTGGAAAAGAACCGCGGCGGCCTCTGGATGGGATTGATGGAATACTTCATCCAGGAAATCGAGGAACGCCGCGGCATCCACGGCGCCGAGGTCCGCACGGCGATCGAGCTGCCGTCCGGCGAAAGGGACCGCCTGACCGAAACCCTCGAACGGTTCTTCGGCAAGCGGTTCCGCATCCGATTCAACGCCGACCCGCATCTGATCGCGGGCGTCCTGTTTCGTTTCGGAGACGTGATGATCGACACGACGATCCGAGACTATCTGAAGGAGATACGCGAGCGGCTCGAAGCCGTGAAGATCGCCTAGCGCGGCGTTCTCGGAATATCGTGGGCCCAGGCCCGCCACGCCGCCGAACCCACGGAGAACAACCATGTCACTCAGACCCGAGGAAGTATCCAGCATTCTCAGCCGCGAGCTGCAATCCTACGAGGCGAAACTCGACCTCCAAGACGTGGGGACCGTTCTCAAGGTCGGCGACGGCATTGCCACGGTCTACGGCCTCGAGAAAGCCATGTCGGGCGAGCTGCTCGAATTCCCCGGCGGCCTCATGGGCATGGTGCTCAACCTCGAAGAAAGCTCCGTCGGAGTCGCCCTCTTCGGCGACGACCAGGGAATCAAGGAAGGCGATCCGGTCAAACGCACCGGGACCGTGTCGTCGATTCCCGTGGGCGAGGCGATACTCGGACGCATTGTGAATCCTCTGGGCCAACCGATCGACGGCAAGGGGCCGATCCCCACCGACAAACGGATGCCGATCGAGGCGGTCGCCCCCAACGTCTTGAGTCGCCAACCGGTGAAAGAGGCCCTCATGACGGGCATCAAAGCCATCGACTCGATGATCCCGATCGGCCGCGGGCAACGCGAACTCATCATCGGCGACCGGCAAACCGGCAAGACCGCCATCGCCATCGATACGATCATCAACCAGAAGGGCAAAGGCGTCAAGTGCGTCTACGTCGCCGTGGGGCAGAAGATGTCGGGCGTCGTGAGGATCGCCGAGATCCTGCGCGAACAGGAAGCGCTCGACCACACGGTCATCGTCCTCGCCTCGGCCAACGAAGCGGCGTCGATGCAGTTCATCGCGCCCTACGCCGGGTGCGCCATCGGCGAGTATTTCCGCGACAAGGGGCAGCACGCCCTGTGCATCTACGACGACCTGTCCAAACAAGCCGTCGCCTATCGACAGATCTCGCTCCTCCTGCGGCGTCCTCCGGGACGCGAAGCCTTCCCGGGCGACGTCTTCTATCTCCACTCGCGCCTTCTCGAACGCGCCGCGCGCGTCCACGACGATCTCGGAGGCGGCAGCCTGACCGCTCTGCCGGTGATCGAAACCCAAGCGGGCGACGTGTCGGCCTACATCCCGACCAACGTCATCTCGATCACCGACGGCCAGATCTTCCTCGAATCCGACCTGTTCTACCAGGGGGTGCGTCCCGCCGTGAACGCCGGCATCTCGGTGTCGCGCGTGGGCGGCAACGCCCAGACCAAGGCGATGAAGAAGGTCGGCGGACGCCTGCGGATCGACATGGCGCAATACCGCGAGATGGCGGCGTTCGCCCAGTTCGGTTCCGACCTCGACGAAGCCACGCAGAAACAGATTCGTCGCGGCGAGCGTCTGATGGAAGTTCTCAAACAAAAACAGTACGCTCCGATGCCGCTTTCGCACCAGGTGCTCCAGCTCTTCGCGGGTTCCGCCGGCCTCCTCGACGAGCTGCCCGTTTCCTGCATCGTCGATTTCGTCGACAAGATGATCGAGTACGCCGTCGACCACGGCGCCGACGTCTTCCACGAGATCGAGACGACCCAGGATCTCAACGAGGATATCGAGAAAAAGATGCGCGCCGTCATCTCTTCGTTCAAGCGCATCTATCAGGAACAGCTAGCCGAGGCCTCCGAGATGGCGAAGGGCGAGGAACTCGCCGAGCAGGCGGTCGGCGAACGAAGTTGAGCGCAACCGTTTTCCGAGTCCGTTCCGCATCCCGCATTGGAGTCTGACGCCCGATGCCCGAATCCTTGAAAGTCCTCCGACGCCGCCTGCGGTCGATCCGCAGCACCAAGCAGATCACGCGCGCGATGGAAATGGTCTCGGCGGCCAAACTGCGCCGGGTCCAAGGGATGCTCCTCTCGGCGCGCCCCTATGTGCGCCATCTCGAAACCCTGGTCGGCCGGCTTGCCGAACAAGAGGATGCCGCATCGAGCCCCTACTTCGCCCGGCGCGATGTCAAACGCACCACCCTGGTCCTCTACACGGCCGACCGCGGACTCTGCGGCAGCTACAACGCCAACATGATCCGTCAGACCGAGGCCTTCCTGCGCGGGAGCGCCGAGGAGAAGGTGGAACTCGTCTGCATCGGACGCCGCGGCCACGACTATTTCCGCCGACGCAAAGAACGCATCGCCAACGCGTTCACCGACTTCGGGGGCAAACCGGACCTCGAAGAATCCGTTCGCGTCGCGGAGTTTCTCTGCGAACGCTTTCTGAGCGGCGCCACCGACGAGGTCGTCCTCTTCTACAGCGCCTTCGTTTCGACCGTCGTCACGAAGCCGACCTTCCAAAAGTTCCTGCCCTTCGATCCCGCGTCGCTCAGCCGGACCGACAAAGGCAAAGACGCCGCCGAACGGTTCTACCTCTATGAGCCGAGCCGCGAGCGGGTTTACGAGCGACTCATCCCCGCCTATCTTCACTCCAAGATTCACATCTCGGTCGCCGAGGCTCTCACCTCCGAACACAGCTCGCGCATGCTGGCAATGAACAGCGCGTCGAAGAACTGCGACGAGCTGGTGGACAGCCTGACGCTACGCCTCAACAAGGCCCGCCAGGGCACGATCACCGGCGACCTCCTCGACATCGTCGGCGGCGCCGAAGCCCTCCAACAGGGATAAAAAGCGTTTCAATAACGGTCACTCGCATGTAGAATCCTTCTCCTGTGTGAAGCACGGGAACAAGGAGACGCGGTTCAACCATGACAAACGAAGCCGTTTTCTTCCTTCACGTCTTGATCGTCCTGAGCGCCGTCGTCTTCGCCGCGCGGATGGGCCGGATCTGGCTCGTCTCGCTCATGTGCGCCATGCTGGTCCTGATGAACGTCTTCGTCATGAAGCAAATGCGGCTTTTCGGAATGGACGTGACCGGCGGCAACGTCCTTTATGCCGCGGTCTTCCTTACCACCGACATCCTGGCCGAACACCATGGCAAGAAGGCGGCCTATCGCGCCGTACGGATCGGCTTCTTCGTCTCCATCTTCTTCGTTCTCATGAGCCAGACGATCCTTCTCTATGCGCCCAACGCCTTCGACGCGGAACTGGACGGTCAACCGACGCTGGGCGCCCACGCGGCGATGAACAGACTGTTCAGCCTGTCCTGGCGCATCGTCGGCGCCTCGATGGTGTCGTACCTCATCGTGCAGCACCTGGACGTGTGGCTCTACGGATTCTGGAGAAGAGCGACCAAGGGACGATTCCTCTGGTTGCGCAACAACGCCTCTACCTGGGTGTCGCAGTTTGTCGACACGATCGTCTTCACGGTTCTCGCTTTCGCGGGAACGGGCTTTCCGATCTTCAACATGATCGTGTTCACCTACATCGTCAAGATCGTCGTCGCCGCGATCGACACCCCTTTCCTCTACCTGACAAAGACGCGCCTGCTTGCGCCGTGCGACGCGGCGCTCGAAACCGACTGAGAACCTTCCCGGACGAGTTCCGGAAAACGCCTCGCATCTCTCCAAAACAAACGAGCCGTCCGACTCGGAAAGATCGGACGGCTCGCGATTGGTTTCAGACTGGAGTTGCCGAGTTTCCCGGCCCAACTCAACGATGGGACTGACGAAGCGCCTTCTCGAGATCGGTCCGTTCCTTGTCGGAAATCTCCCCCAGAAGCGCGAAAGAGTCACGGAAGCGACTGAGGTCCAGGTGCATCAACGACCATTGTCCGTTCGTGTTGTGGGCCACAACGGACCCCTGTTCGTCCTCGCCCCAATAGACCGCCTCCCACCCACGATTGCCGAACTTGATCGAGAAACGTCGGCCGCGCGTCAGATCCTTGCGCGCCCGTACGAGACGGCCAAACGAGGACGCGCCCCGAATGTCGCCCTCCTCCTCTTCTTCTGGCGACGACTCGACACCCACATCTTGCGGGCTCTCGACCGATTCTTCTTTCAGAGACTCGACCAAATCGTCGTAAACGTCGGGCTCCGATTCGGCCGGCTCCGCGCGAAAGGGCCGTGTTTCGGTGGTGGATTGCGAGGCCACCTTGGACCCGGGGGGCCGCTCCGGCGCGGGACCCGCCCCGCCCGGTACGGGAATCAGCGAGGCGTCTCTCACCTCGTCGAGATGAAAGACGATCAGGTCTCGCTGCCAGCGCCGCTGCTCGCGAATCTCCTGGAGCTGGTCCGGCGCGAGCATACCGATCCGTCGGTACTCGTAAGCGTGGAGGTAAACGCCCTCGGCGTGAACCGACCCGTCGGGGTTGAGAACCGCGACGAGTTGGTACGTCTTGTTGGGGACGTCGCGACAGAAAACCAGGTTTTCCCCCGAAGCGAGATGGAGGATGGCGCCTTCGGGAGGCAGGTCGCCCGACGAGACGGGCGCAGGCTCTGTCGCACGCGATGATGAAGAGGGCGGCGGTGTAACGGATTGCGACGGACGCGGAGCCGGCGTTGGAGGAGCGACGGGAGCCGGGCGCGGCGTCGGTTTGGGGGGGACGACCCCACCGTTGCGCTCTCGCTGCGCCAACGCCTCGCGCATCTCCCGACTGCTCTCGGCGAGGCTCTCGGGAAGGCTCGGGGCCGCGCGAGGCGGCTGACTTGCGACTCGTTCCGCGAACTGCTTGAGAAACGCCTCTTCTTCCGAATTCGCGCCGCCGTTTGCGGAATCCTCGTCTTTCCCCGCACCGCCGCCGTTCGGACTCGTCGAGTCCTCTTCGGACGGGTCCTGCTTGGCGCGAATCGCGTCGATGCGGTCTTGGATCCCGCCGCTTTTCGCCGAACCGCCCGCGCCCTTGTTTCGCTTCTTCTTGAGGAACGATTTGATCACTGCTTTCCGCTCACTTCCGTAGATGGGGCCCTATCGCCCATGTTCTGGGATCGCCCGCGGTCCATCTCGACGAACCGCGCAAAACTTCACCCTGTCTATATAGCGCAGAACAGACATTAGCACAAATGGAAAACTTCTCCGATACTCTCGCAGCTCCGACCACGATCAGACTCCTGGGCTCTCGGCGGAAGTCGTCGGCCGGCGCGGAAAAAGGGAACTCCGGATCGAGGAAGCCGGAGAAAGGCCTCGGTTCGATCCCGTATTCTGAATTATCGACACAAAGGGGCTCGATTATGAGAGGAAAGAGCGTGGACCAGGTCAGCCCAGGCGGCCTCCCACGGAGCGTCCGGCAGGCTTTCGGGGCGCTTCCCCGGCCTCGCCGCGCGCCGCCGGCGGCGGGCGCAAAAGAAGGCGGTCAGACAGGGGCGGAGCGACGGTCGTCGACCCAGGCTTGGCCGTGTTCCTGATACGGGTTGCGAATCGTCGCGTAGTACGACCAGTCGCGCCAGCGCGAATCGCGCCCCCGTCCCTGGCGGCGAAGACTCCGGGCTTTCTTCTCCAGCATGGCGTAGGCCAAGCGACGCAGAGGCCGAGGCAGGCGCGAAGCGAATTTCACCGCCTTGAGATAGTGACGAAAATCCAGACACGGATTGGCCAGACGAACCAAGGCCAGGAGGTCGGGCTTGTTCGGAAGATCGAGGGCAAAGTCCTCATAGAAACTCTCGGGCAGCGCGTCGAACTTGCCGTCGAAAAGCCCCTGTTCGCAGGCGTAGCGACCCAGCTTCGTGGCGGGGTGGGGAGTATAGAGATTGAGTTGCATCACCTCGGGGCGACACCGATAGTTCAGGTCGATGGTCTCGAGCACCGTGTCGATCGTCTCGTGGGGAATGCCGATCAAGTTCTGCGTGAGGAGAAGGATGCCGTAGTCGCGAAGAACCCGGCTGGCGCGCAGAAGATCCTCGCGCGAAACGTGCTTGTCCAGTATGTCCTTGCGCAGGTGATCGTTGCCCGACTCGAGTCCGACGCACACCATCACGCACCCCGAGCGCGCCAGCACCTCGGCCATCGGTTCGTCGATCAGGTCGGCCCGGCCGTGGCAGGCGTACGGAAGGCCGATTTCCCTCGGATAGACTTCGGCGAACTCCGCCAGCCACGTCGGATGCATCGTGAACGTGTCGTCCTGGAAAGAGAACAAACGCGAGCCGCGCCGGGCCTTGACCTCCTTCAACTCTTCGATCACGTTGCCGACCGAACGGCGCCGAACGTATTTGCCCGGCGCCATCTTGCGCGCCAGATGATTGAAGCAATAGGAGCAATCGAACGGACATCCCCGCCCCGTGATGGCGAAGTGAATTCCGTTTTGCGCCCGGTCGACGAGGCGATACGTCACCTCGCGGTCGGGAAACGGAAGACTGTCGAGATCCTCGATGAGAGGACGAAGCGCGTTTCGATGGACCTCGCCGCCGTCCTTCACCCAGAGATTCGGAATTCGAGCGATGTCCTTGCCCGCTTGGAGCGCGTCGGCGAGTTCGACCATCGCCTCGTCCCCCTCGCCCCGGCAAACCACGTCCACCCCCTCCTCTTCGATCATTTCGGGGAAGAACGTCGGGTGCGGACCGCCGAAGACGGCGGGGCCCTTGAACCAGGTCTTGATCTCGCGATTGCGCCGGAGAACTTCGCGATAGTTGTTGCTGACGAGCGAGTAGGCGAGCATATCGGGCGCCAGGCGCTCGATCTCGGCCCGCAGATCGGCCGCGCGGTCCATGTTGAGAGCGCAGGTTTCGTGTCCCGCCTTCTTGAGAAGGGCCGAAAGCAGCATGATGCCGATCGGCTCCTGATCGAGGGCGATGTTCTTGGCCAAGAAGAGGATTTTCATCCCGAATTCAACCTCCGGCACAAGCCTATCACGAAGACAGGGGACCTGAAAGAGGCAAGAAAGCGCTCCCGCCCGCCGCGACGCCCCATCGTCCGCCGCGCGAAACGGAGACGATTCCGGCGAAGATCTAGTCCCTGTCTCTGTATCGCCGCAGAGCCTCTCGGATGGACGGGAATGCCACGTCGTCGAGACTCAGCGTCTTCGAATCGAGAAACATCCACTCGGCGATTTCCTCTGCTTCTTGTCTCGTAGGTTCGGAGTCGACGTGGCAAACGAAAATACCGTCGACGGTCGAATAGTCGATTCCCTTGAATGAATACGTGTTGGGAAAGGACCCGAAGTACGAGACGTTTCCGATCTCGAGGCCGAGTTCTTCGCGAACTTCGCGCCTCACCGCTTCCTCGAGCGTCTCGCCGTCCTCGACGAATCCCCCGGGCAGATCCAACATCCCCGCTCCAGGCTCCTTCGCCCTGCGGGTCACGAGTATCTTGCCGTCGCGCGCGACGATCGCCCCGACGGCGGCGGCCACGTTCCTGAACGCCGTGAAGCCGCAACGTTCGCAATGGAATTCCGTCGCGCCGAGTCGTCCGAGGCTCTTTTCGCCGCATTGCGGACAGTAGAACACGATTTCGCTCTCCTCCACTCCGGGGCCTCCACGCCGAGCAAAGACTCCGCAAAGAAGCGGGGCTCTATCGAAGACCGAGAAGCGCGCGCAGGAAGGCGAAACCGGGTCTCTTGGCCCGCGCCGGGTTGGCTTCCTGAATCTCGACCCAGGCCCTGCCGAACTCGCGATAGGGATTGCGCGTGTCGTGGAAATGCCACCAGCCTTTGGCGCGCGAGTCGCCGCCGCGTCCTCGTTTCCGGAACTCTTCCCCCTTCTTTTCGAGCCACGCGAAGATCCGGCGGCGAATCGGAATGGGCAACTTCGAGACAATCTTGACGACGGGAAAGAAATAGCGGAAATCCAGGCAGTAGTTTCCCAGGCGCACAAGCCAGGCCATGTCGATCCGACCGGGCAGGTTGAGCACCACCCCCTGGAAGTAGTCGCGCGGAATTGCGTTGACCCCGGCGGTGTACATTCCGTTGTCGCGGGCGTAGTTGCCCAGCCACGTCCCCGGTTGCGGCGAATAGAAATTGAACTGCATGATCACGGGACGGCATCGGCGGTTGAGGTCGATCGTCTCCAGAACGTTGCCGACCGTTTCGTGCGGGACCCCGCAGATGTTCTGCGTCACCAGCGTCATCCCGTACTTGTGCGCCAGGTTCGCCGTGCGGACGTAGTCCGCGCTCGGCACGTCTTTTTTGAGGATTTCCTTGCGAAGACGGTCGTTCCCCGTTTCGAGTCCGACGGTCAGGTCCACGCATCCCGAGCGCGCGACCAACTCGGCCATCCTCTCGTCGATCAGGTTCGCCCGTCCGTGGCAGGCGAAGGGAAGATCGACTTCGCGCGGATAACGCTCGGCGAATTCCTCGAGCCAGCTCGGGTGCATCGTGAACGTGTCGTCCTGGATCGAGAAAAACTTGGTGTTGAACCGTTCCTTGACGAGCCGCATCTCGCGAATCACGTTGTCGACCGACCGGCGACGGACGTAGCGCCCCGGCCCCATGCGCCGGGCCAGATGATTGAAGCAATACGAGCAGTCGAACGGGCATCCCCGCCCGGTCATGATGAAATTCGAACCCTTGACGGTGAGAACATGATCTCTCACAAGATCGCGATCGACGAAGGGGAGCGTGTCGAGATCCCGCCAGAACGCGCGGCACGGGTTCTTGTGAATCTTGCCGTTCTGTTTGACCCAAAGATTCTCGATCTCGTGATACGGTTTGCCTTCCTCGAGGGCCGTCGCGAATTCCAGAAAGGGCAATTCGCCTTCTCCCCGACAAACGACGTCCACCCCTTCCGACTCGATCATTTCCGGATAGTAGGACGGGTGGGGGCCGCCGAAGATCGAGAGCCCCTTGAAGTTCTTCTTGATCTCTCGATTCAGGCAGATGATTTCGTGGTTGCGGTTGCTCGACAGCGAATACGCCAGAATATCCGGCCCGATCCGCGCGACTTCGGCGCGGATATCGGGCATCCGGTCGAAATTGACGACGTCGGTCCGGTGCCCGCCCTGTTTAAGGACCGCGGAGAGCGTCATGATCCCGAGCGGCTCTTGGTCGAGCAGAATGTCGTCGGCTATAAACAATATCTTCATTGGCTCGGCACGATCCTCAGTTTCATGACGTCCGCGAACCCGCGCCACCGTTCCAGTACTGCAATCTCTCTTTCCAGTAATCCGGATGACGCCGGAGATGCATGACGGCGACTATCTGAATCGCCGGACCTTTGAGTCGGTAGACAATCCCGTAGGGGAAACGATGCACGAGATAGCGGCGAATTCCTCGTCGCCGGCCGCGAAACGGCCAAGCGGTTGGACGTTCGCGAACGCTCTCTACGGCCCGACTAACCTCGTCGAGAAACTCCGTCCCGAGATTCTCCGCGCGCTCCTCGTACCAAGAACGGGAGTATTCGAGTTCCTCGTACACGCTGGGATGTACGTCAACGGCGAACGTGGGCATTGCGGTAGAGGCGGTCTCGAACCTGTTCCCAAGGAGTGCACTCGATGACGCCGGAGTCGATTTCGCGAAGACGTCCGTCGATTTCCTCTTGCCATGCCCGCTCGACTTCCGGCGTGGGGGCGGCGTCGAGACTCGCGATCAAGGTCTCGGCAATGCGAGCGCGTTCCTTTTCGGGCTGCCGCAGGGCGCTGTTAATGATTCGATTCGCCGTCGTGACGCTCATAGCACGCTTCCTCCACATTGTCTGTCGGAAGTATAACGCAACGACCTGGTCGTGGGAAGGGCGAAACCGCCCGATAACTCGTCCACTCAGTCCATTGCGTTCATCCGATAGAAGTGGAACCCGCGAACTTGGAACTTGTGGACCTGCCGCCGCTCGTCCGGTGCTCCGTCAATGCGTGTCGGCGCTGCGCAACGCTTTCTGCACTATAGCCAATCGATTGGCCACGTCCGCGTTGTCCGGACGCAACGTCTGGGCGATGCGAAAATGCTTGAGCGCCGTGTGGTAGTCGTGTTCCTCGAAGGCGCGACACCCGCGCCGATGGTTATCCTCATACAGGTTCTGCTGCTCGTCCGAGAGCAACCGCTCCTGAATGGCGGGATCCAGCCCCATCCGAGCGACCGCGTCGGGATTGCTGAGAACCAGCGTCTCTTCCCCCGCGGCGGCGTCTTCCGCCTCGGGAGAACCCTCGCCGGAGCCCCCTCCAACGATCGGCATGCCGACCGGACTCGACGTCATCTCGTCGTCGAGAGAAACGACGAAGTCCGCCGAGCCGGAGGACGGCGGCGAAGCCGGCGCGGGTCTCTCCGCGCGAGTCTGCGATGCGCTATGGAAGAACGTGTCGTCCAGGTCCACGTGAGCCTGGGTCTTCTCCTGACTGCTGAACAGGGTCTCGTCGAATTCCTCGGACTGAGCCGTTTGCCCGTTCAAGGAGAACGGGTCGAGCGCCTCGTCGTCGGTAGGCAGAGTCATCTCGGAGGAGTCGGGTGCGGGCGCGGAGTCCGCGTCCTCGGGCGATAGAAAGACGCCGTGGAACTGCTCGGCAAAAACCTGCGACGAGAGCTCGGGCGGCTCGTCTTCCACGGGTTTCACCTCTTCTCCGCCCGAAGCCTGTCCCATGCGGGCGAAGAAATCCCCGAAATCGACACGGGTCTCTCCCTCTTCTTCACCCGTTGCTACGCCCCCGTCCGCCGACACGGGCGGCTCGCCTGCAACGGCCTCGACCTCTGAGAAATCTGCCGATACGAACTGCTCCGACTCAGGCATCCCACTGGCGCCGACGCCCTCCAAAGATATCGGAGTCGGGGGGGAAACGTCCGCCGTTTGGAGAAGCCCGTCCTGCGCCGACGCCCCCTGAAGGGCGGACATCAACGGCTCGGTATCCCCATAGGAAGTCCCGCCGGCCGACGGAGCGGCCTCCGTGCCCATCTGGCCAAAGAAGTCCGGACCTTCCGTCTCGGTCGTCAGAGAGAACTCGGCGGAAATGGGTTCGTCCGCTCCCGGCGGAGCCGCCGCCGCGGACGCTTCCGCGGCTTCGGCCGCTACCGCTTCGGCCGCGTTGGCGCTACGACGCTTGAGCACGCTACGCAAGACGAAGAGGGCAACGATCAAGCCGACTACGCCACCGGCATACGGCAGTGGACTCCGCTTGACGCGATCCATGAAACTCAAGGGCCTGACGCTCGGCATCGGGACGGGGGGCGGGTGACTTTCGGTCACCGCCGGCGGCGCCTCGGAAAACCCGGCAGAAAGGGAAGACGGCGCAACCGAGGAGGCCGTGGAGGTGGTCAGCGTCGAGGTGCTGACGCCGTCGAGAAGGAAACCGTACCGCCCCTGCGGCCTTCGCGTAACCTGTCCCTTGGCCATCTGTTCCGAGTAAAACTTATACGTTCGGTGGTCCGGATCGATCTGCCGAAGCTTTTCAAGCGCCTCCGACAGTCTGTCGACCTGCCCGGTCGCGTAATAGAAGCGGATGTCGTTCTCCAAGGCGGCAGTACTGCCGCTTCCCAGGCCGAGTGCGTCTGGAACCGGGTTCTCGCTCTGCTGGGGCGCGCTGGCCGCACCGGGCGGGGCGCTTATCGCGCTTGAGGGGCCCTCTTGGGCGAAGGGCGATCCGCTCGGACAAACCACCCCCAGGACTGCGGCAACGCAGACTGCCGCCATCGCCAACTGCAATGCGCTCAGGCCGCTGCGAGACTTCTCACACACTGGCGAAAAAGGTCTTGTTCTCATTCGTGGGTCTCTTCTTCGGGAACGTGTCGTCTCTTCTTCGGGGATATGTCTCAGCCAAGCCTCTCTCTCCGGGTCGATTGAACACGATAAGGCGGTTTATCGCAACAGAAAACCTTGACAGTTGACATTCTCCAGAGTAGCGTACTTTGGCTCTTTTCCTCGGGTTCTCAGGAACCGGGATTTTGCAGGGGCGCGACGCCGGCCGAGGCGAGCCGACCGTCGCTCCCTCAGGGCGATTCTCTGGGTATCGGCCGACGGCCAACAAAACCCAAATCTGAATTCTAAGGAGGCTTTCTCCCAATGAGTCTACAGCGCCTGGTCTACTTCTTCGGCGGCGGCAAAGCCGATGGCGATGCTTCGATGAAAAACCTTCTCGGCGGCAAGGGCGCCAACCTGGCCGAAATGGGCCGGCTTGGCATCCCTGTCCCGCCCGGCTTCACGATCACAACCGAAATCTGCACCTACTTCTACGAACACAAGCGGGCCTATCCCCCCGCTCTCAAAGCCGACGTCAATGCGGCCCTCGAACGGATGGGCAAACTCATGGCGATGAAGTTCGGCGACCCCGCCAACCCGCTCCTGGTCTCCGTGCGCTCGGGCGCCCGGTCGTCGATGCCCGGCATGATGGAAACCGTTCTGAACGTCGGTCTTACGACCAAGACGATCCCCGGCCTCGTCGCCAAGACCCGGAACCCGCGCTTCGTGTGGGACGCTTATCGCCGTCTCATCATGATGTACTCGGACGTGGTCATGGAGAAAGCCGCCGGACTCGAACCCGCCGAGGGCAAAGGCGTGCGCGTCCAGCTGGAGAAGGAGATGCACCGGGTCAAGGAAGCCAAGGGCGTCAAGAACGACACCGACCTCACGGCCCAGGACCTCCAGGTTCTGTGCGACTCGTTCAAGAGCATCGTCAAGCGGTGCGTGGGCAAAGAGTTTCCCGACGACCCCATGGAGCAGGTTTGGGGCGGCATCGGCGCCGTCTTCGCCTCGTGGAACGGCAAGCGCGCCATCTCGTACCGCCGCATCGAAGGCATTCCCGACGAGTGGGGCACGGCGGTCAGCGTCCAGGCCATGGTGTTCGGCAACATGGGCGAGACCTCGGCCACCGGCGTCGCCTTCACACGCAACCCGGCGACGGGCGAAAACAAGTTCTTCGGCGAATGGCTCCCCAACGCCCAGGGCGAGGACGTGGTCGCCGGTATCCGCACCCCCTTCCCGCTCAACCAGTCGACCAAGACCGTCGAGCAGGTCGAGCACGGCATCGAGAGCCTCGAAGAGCTTATGCCCGCCACCTACAAGCAGCTCGTCGCCATCCGCAACACGCTTGAAAACCATTACAAAGACATGCAGGACATCGAGTTCACGATCCAGGAAGGCACGCTCTACATGCTCCAGACCCGCGTCGGCAAACGCACCGGCACGGCGGCCCTGAACATGGCCATGGACATGCTCGCCGAGAAGACGATCGACTCGAACGAGGCCGTCATGCGCCTCAAACCCGCCCAGCTCGACGAACTCCTCCACCCGATCCTCGACCCGGCGGCCGAGAAGCGGGCCTCGGTCCTCGCCAAGGGTCTCCCGGCCGGTCCCGGCGGCGCTTGCGGCCACATCGTCTTCACCGCCCAGGACGCCGTGGATTGGGTCAAGAAGGGAAAGAGAGTCCTCCTTGTGCGCGAAGAGACCAACCCCGAGGACGTTGAAGGCATGCGCGCGGCCGAGGGCATCCTCACGGCTCGCGGCGGCATGACCTCGCACGCGGCGCTCGTCGCCCGCGGCTGGGGCAAGTGCTGCATCGTCGGCGCTTCGGCCATGCGCATCGACGTTCACACCAAGACGGCCAAGGCCGGCGACGTCATCCTTCGCGAAGGCGACACGCTGACCCTCAACGGCACGCGCGGATACGTCTACCAGGGCGCGATCGACATGATCACCGCCGCCGAGAACCCCCGCTTCAAAGCGTTCATGGCGATGGTGGACAAGGCCCGCACCATGGGCGTGCGCACCAACGCCGACACGCCCGCCGACGCCAAGGTCGCCCGCGAGTTCGGAGCCGAAGGCATCGGCCTTTTCCGCACCGAGCACATGTTCTACGGCAAGGGCAGCGACGAGCCGCTCTTCCACCTTCGCAAGATGATCCTCTCCGACACCGTGGACGAGCGCAAGAAGGCGCTCGCGGATCTCTTCCCGTTCGTCAAGCGCGACGTGAAGGCCACGATGGAAGCGATGGACGGCATGCCCGTCACGTTCCGTCTGCTCGATCCGCCGCTTCATGAATTCGTGCCCCAGGGCGCCGAGAAACAGGCCGAACTGGCTGCGGCGCTCGGCATCGGCGCCGAAGACATCAAGAGGCGCGGCGAATCGCTCCACGAGTCCAACCCGATGATGGGCCATCGCGGCGTGCGCCTCGGCATCACGTACCCCGAGGTAAGCGAAATGCAGATCCGCGCGATCCTCGAAGGCGCCGCCGAACTCATCCAGGCCGGCAAAAAAGCCCTACCCGAGATCATGATCCCCGTCACGAGCGACACCAACGAGGTCCGACTGCAGAAGGTCATCATCGACCGCGTCCTGGGCGAAGTGAAAGCGAAGTTCGGCGTCAAGACAATCCCTCTCAAGGTCGGCACCATGATCGAAATCCCGCGCGCGTGCCTCCTGGCCGACAAGATGGCCAAGGACTCCGAGTTCTTCTCCTTCGGCACCAACGACCTCACCCAGATGACGTTCGGCTTCTCGCGCGACGACATCGGCGGCTTCCTCCAGGACTACCTGGACAAGAAGATCATCGAGGCCGACCCGTTCCAGACCATCGACCAGGCGGGCGTCGGACAACTCGTCACGATGGCCGTCCAGAAAGGGCGCGCCACGCGCCCCGACCTCAAGATCGGCATCTGCGGCGAACAGGGCGGCGACCCCGCCTCCGTCGAGTTCTGCTTCCAGAACGGCCTGACCTACGTCAGCTGCTCGCCCTTCCGCGTCCCGATCGCACGGTTGGCCGCGGCGCAGTCGGCGATCGCGGCGGCGCGCAAGGCCAAAGCGGCGGCGAAGAAACCCGCGGCCAAGAAGGCGGCGGCAAAGAAGGCCGCGCCTAAGAAGGCGGCGGCGAAGAAACCCGCGGCCAAGAAAGCCGCTCCGAAGGCGAAGAAGGCCGTCAAGAAGGCCGCGCCCAAGGCCAAGAAGGCGGCGAAGAACGTCGCCAAGAAGGCTACGAAAAAGGCCGTGAAGAAAGTCGCCAAGAAAGCCGCGCCGAAGAAAGCGGCCAAGAAGGTCGTGAAGAAGACGGCGAAGAAAACCGCCAAGAAAGCCGCTCGCAAGGCCGGCCGCAGACGATAGCCTTCCGACTCGTTCCAATCTCAGACCACTCCACCGGGGGGAACCGAACAATCGGTTCCCCCGGTTTTCTTTTTCGAGACCCTGAAGCGTCCTCGGACCGGACAGCCTCTCGCCCTTCGTAGAAATCGTCTCCCTGCCGACGTTCTTCCTCCGCACGCCTGCGCCTCTGCGCGAAACCCCTTTCTTCGCCAGCGCCAAGAAGCAGTCCGGCAAGGCTTGAACAAGCTTGGCCTTCTGTGCTATTCTCCGAGGTGAAAGGGTACGCGAAATGGGTTATAGTGTTGATTTGACGCAGTTTACTATTGATGCATTCCGCCGCGAGGCGAGGCGCATCCTCGACGTGGTGCGTGGCAGCCCGAACATCGACGAGGCGCGCCGGCGGCTCTATCTGGTCCTTTCCGAGAGCCGATACGAAAAGGCCAAAGAGGAGGAGAACACACCGCTCGACACTCGCGTGATAAATCGCGACTGCACGCGCTCGATGCGCGGCATCCTGCACGAAGCCTCCGACGCCAAGTGCGGTTTCAGCGTGATGCAAGCGTTGTGGGACATCGCCCAGGGAGTCGAAAGGCCCGATCTCCAACCGGGATTCTACGCCCAGATGATCCACCTCGTCCGCGGCGTCGAGGGCCGACCCGCCTACCGCGTGCCGACGGACACGGACGAGGGACCGGATCTCGCCGGACGCGAAGCCGGTTCTGCGCGTTCCCTGCAATTGGACGAATTGGCCGGACGGGTCCTCGCCGCGATGGGCAAGTATCCCGACGGCCTATCGAAGGAGGCGGTGAAGAGACGCGCCAAGCGTCGCAAGAGGATTCTGTCCGTCTTGAAAGGAACGGACGAGGATTGGTCGAACTGGAAATGGCAGTTCCGCAACGTGTTCCGCGACCCCGACCTTCTGGCCCGGGCCGTGAACCTCTCCGACGACGAGCTGCGCAACGCCAAACGCGCCGTCGAAAACAACATCCCCTTCGCCGTCACCCCCTACTACGCGTCGCTCATGGACGACGATCCCGAAGCAGGCCGCGACCGGGCCGTCCGCGCCCAGGTTCTTCCGCCCCAGAACTACGTGGACGCGCTGATCGCGCACCGCGACGGGGAAGGCGGCACGCTCGATTTCATGGGGGAGGAAGACACCTCGCCCATCGACCTGGTTACGCGCCGGTATCCCAACATCGTGATCCTCAAACCGTTCAACACCTGTCCGCAAATATGCGTCTACTGCCAGCGCAACTGGGAGATCGACGAAGCGATGTCGCCCCACGCGCTCGCGCCCTGGGAGAAGATCGAGGCCGCCTGCGCCTGGATCGAGGAGCATCCCGCCATCCACGAAGTCCTGGTCACTGGCGGCGACCCCCTCGTCCTGGCCGACGCCACGGTCAAGCGCGTGCTCGGTCGCGTGGCCCGAATTCCTCACGTGGACCTGATTCGAATCGGAACCCGGCTCCCGGTGACCGCGCCGATGCGGATCACCCGCAGTCTGACGACAATGTTGGGCGGATTCCGCGAGCTAGGGCGTCGCGAAATCGCCGTGGTCACCCACGTCGAGCATCCTTACGAGATCACGCCCGAGTTGGCCGAGGCGATCGACGCCTTGCGTCGCAAGGGAATCGGCGTTTACAACCAACAGGTCTACACCTTCTACGTCTCCCGACGCTTCGAGACGGCGAAACTCCGCCTCCTGATCCGTCGCATCGGCATCGATCCCTACTATACGTTTGTGCCGAAGGGGAAGGAAGAAACGCTCGACTACCGCGTTCCCATCGCCCGCTTGATGCAGGAGACGAAAGAGGAGGCCCGCCTCGCCCCAGGGCTCCGGCGAACCGATTCCGCCGTGTACAACGTCCCGCGCCTGGGCAAAAACTACATGCGCGCGCAGCAACACCGCGACTTGGTTTCCGTCCTGCCCGACGGTTCGAGAGTCTATGCATTCCATCCGTGGGAAAAGAACGTGTCGCCAAGTACGTCCTACATCGGTTCCGACGTGCCGATCCTCGAGTACCTGTGCCGCCTGGCCGCCGCCGGAGAGAATCCCGACGACTACGAGAGCATCTGGTACTACTTCTAGTATCGTGTCCCGAGAGTCATTGACAAGATCCCATACCGCCCCCTAGCGGACTCTCCCACGAGAGACGATCGGCCCTCCGAACCGCGGTCCAAGAACGAAGGTCGAGATCCCTTCGAGCGGCGATCTCTACGCTCTCAGGGCTTAAAGATTCGCGAGACGCTCCACTACACAATCGACGTACGGTCAAGCAACCGGAAAATTGCCTGTTCGGGAGCGGGAATCGAACGGTCGTGTTTCCCCGACACGGCGCGGAACACACCTTCTCTCTCCAAATCGGCTCATCCGGCTCCTTTGCCGGTCGGCGCAGGAATATGCTAGCCTATCGGTGAGAGGAATACCTCACGCAACCCCGTATGGCCTAATGCGCCCGGCGCCGGCGGAGCAATCTCGGCGATTCTTGCGCGACGGGAAACGACTTTCAACTCCGCGCTTTTCATTGACACACGAGACACGGATAACATACAGTACGAAGTAGTTTCGCAATCAAGCTGCTCAACTCGTAGATACCTGGAGGCAATCCGGGACTACTTCAGTTTCTTCCTTGTCCTGCCCTGGAAGGCGCAGGGAATACGAATTCTCTCTGAACCGTCCTCATTTTCGAGAAGATAAGGGGGCGTCATGGAACGAGCTGCGGGCCCGAGGCCTTTCTTCCGCTTCGCAGGGGAGAGTGTGGCCCGCCACGCACCGCGCGGTTCTCGCGAGGTTGATCAAACGCGACGCTCTCCGAACGCGGCCGAGCCGACGCTCGTCCGCGCGCGGGAGGGCGAAGAAAGGGAGGGAGACGAGATGTCTAACAACGTACGAACCATTGCGCTCGTCCTGGCCGTCGTGTGTGCGATAGCGATCGCGACGGGTCCGGCGGCGAGCGAGTCTCCAGGCCGGGGCGCTTCGGGCATAGCGCGCGGCGCGTTGCGGACGACGGCCGACGCCATCACGCTCGAGCTGGACGTGAGGGGAAAAGTGGCCGCCCAAAGCGCCGCGGCGGGACAGCGTCTGGCTCTAGGGAATTTGGCCGTGGGCGGGGCGCCGGGCGAGCCCGCGCTGCCCTCGTGTGAGTTCTGCTTTCTCTTGCCGGCCGACGTGAAGCCGGGCAGCGTGCGAGCGGTGCTTGAGAACCCCGAGTGGCGCGCCATCGAGGGCCGATACGACGTCGCTCCCGGGTCGTTCCCGGCTGCGCGCGTCGATGGTCGGATGGTCATGGGGTCTGGCGGAAAGGACGCCGCCCGCATCGTCGACGGCCGCGACATCGACGTGTATGGCGGGGACGCCGACTATCCGGCCAACCCTCTCGGCCCAGTCCGCGAGTCGAAGTATCGGCAGTGGAACCTGGCGTATGTGCGCCTGACGCCCGTGGCCTACAACCCGGTGCGCCAGGAGCTGCGCAAGCTGCAGAACCTTCGGCTTCGCCTGGAATTCGAGCGCGGCGCACCCGTGGGCGCCGTCGTTGCCGATCCGCATTGGGCGCGCCTCGCGCCGAAGGTCGAGAATCCCAACGACGCGGATGCGTTCTACCCCCAAGCGAGAGAGAAAGAAAGCGCTCCGCCTGAGGAGGCGCCGCCGGCCGGTTCGGCCGTCACGGCGGACTACGCGATCGTCACGACCGAATACATCGACAGCAACAGCACTACGCTGACGGCGCTTGTGACGCACAAGACGTCGCTGGGCCATACGGTGAGCGTGATCACCGAGCATGCGAGCGTCGCCGACGACACACACTACCTGTCGGGCTGCACGTGCTTCGACCGCGCAAACAACGTTCGCAGTTGGCTCCAGACCCACTCCGGCTCCATCGACTACGTGCTTCTGATCGGCGACCCGGACCCGTCGTCGTGGATCACCACGCAGAGCCTCCCGATGATGATGTGCTACCCGAACTCCGCCGATCACGGCGAGACCGCCCCGACCGACATGTGCTTCGCGGAGCTGTCGGGACTATGGGACGCCGACGGCGACACGTTTCCGGGCGAGTACGGTGCCGGGGAGGACTTCATCGCAGGGGGAATCGACCACGATTGCGAGGTGGCGGTCGGGCGCATTCCGTTCTATGGGTCGATGGCGGACCTGGACTCGATCCTGCAGAAGATCATCGACTACGAGACGGCCGCGGGCGACTTGTCGTGGCGCGAGAAGATCCTGATCCCGGCGGCGATCTCGAATTTCGAGGACGACGTGGACTGCAACAGCGCGTTGACGTGGCCTCCCGACGTGTATCCGCAAACGTTCGGCGACGGCTTCGGCAATGCCATCGGCGCGCTGGCCGGCGGCCACGGCTACACCACCCACACGCTCTACGAACAAGTCGGGTGCTACGGTCCTCCCGTCGCGCTTCCGCCGACCGTGCCGGACACTCCCCTCACCGGAGCGAACGTTCTGACCGAATGGCAGAAGCACTACGGTTTCGTCACCTGGTGGGGACACGGCAGTCAGACCGCCGCTTGGCGCAAGTGGTGGGCGCACGACACTATGATAGCCGACGGTTTGTGCCAAGTGGCTCCCATGGGAACCGAAGACGCGTGGGCGCCATTCTTCCAGAACACCGACTGCCCCTCTCTCCACGACGACTATCCGTCGTTCGTCGTGCAGTCTTCATGCCACAACGGTTGTCCCGAGAATACAACGAACCTCGGATACTCATTACTCAGACAGGGCGCGATTGCGACGATCTCGGCCACCCGCGTCTCCTGGTACGCCGTCGGCACCTGGAACAGCGGGTTGTACTCGCTGTACGGAGACAATACCTCGCACTGCTACTACGTCTTCGACCGCATGGCGGGCGCCTCGGAGGAGCCGATCGGCGACGCGCTCAACTGGTGTCGGGGCAACTTCGGGATGAACTGGGGGTGGCAATCGTGGATGAACAGTCTGGACTTCAATCTCTATGGCGACCCCGCCGGGACGCAGCTCTCGCCCTTCGCCGGAGACGACGACTACGAGAACAACGACACACGTCCGACGGCCTACTATCCGGGCTACGACTGGGCCGACACCTGGCTCTCGACGATCGACGGATTGGGAATCCAGAGCGACGACGACTGGTATCGGATCGACGTCGACCCGGATCATCTGCGGGTCGCCGTGGACTGCACGTTCTCGCACGCGCTGGGCGACGTCGATCTCGGTCTGTACGATTCCTCCGGGGCTCTGCTGGCCTCCGCGACGAGTACGACCGACGACGAGCACACCACGCGGCTGGCGCCCTCGGCGGGCGCCTACTACGTCCGGATCTATGGCGACGACGCGGCGACCACCTACAACCTGCGCTGGAACGACCTGCCGTTCTCCGACGACAACTACGAGGACAACGACACGTCGGGCACGGCCTACTATCCCGGCTACGACTGGGAGAACACCTGGCTTTCGACCATCGACGGCCCGGGCGTCCAAGCCGATCAGGATTGGTACCGGATCGACGTCGCTCCGGGAGAAGAGCGGGTCGTGGTGGACTGCACCTTCACTCACGCCGAAGGCGACATCGACATCGCCCTCTACACCTCGACGGGAGTGCTCCTCGCCTATCCATGGACCATAACGGACAACGAGCATATCGACTACATCGTCCCCGCGGCCGGAACCTATCTCATCGAGGTCTTCTATGGCAACAAGGGCAACGCCTATGACCTGTACTGGACGGCCATCGCGCCTCCCGCTCTCAATCCGTATCTGGACGGTTCCGGCGCGCAAGGCGTGATTCTGTGGTCGAGCGAGCAGGACTTCGTCGATGGTCAGGGTAACCCCCAGAGCCACGGCGACATTCTCGTCGACCTGGAACCCTATCCGGGAGAAGGCACGAGGGTTCTGCCCGGCGGGAGCAACGCCGAGCTGACCGCCGTTTACTACGGGCTGGATCCTGCGGACCCCGGAACAACCCTGACGCAGAAGGGGCTGGACGGCCTGGACGCCGTGTGGATTACGACCGTGTCGTTGAAGTGCGTCGCGGCGGACCCGGCGGGTTTTGCCACCGCCGTTCCCTTGATGTCGTTCTTTACCGTGGAGGAGAACATCACGCCCGCCGACGCGCCGCCCTTGGCGCCGCCTTGGGCGCTTGCGCCCGTCCCCGACGTCAAACAGGGCGATCTGCTCACCAACACGGGCGTCGTGATTCCCAACTACTTCCTGATCGAGCCGTTCGACTTCTACTACGACGCCGCCTTGACAATGCCCGCGCATACGACGTACGAGTGGATGGACCCGACCTCGAACGCCGTCGATATCGGGCTCGACGCCGTGGATGTCGTGTGCAACCCGGGGCTGCTCGACCAATTGGGCGCGATTGTCCAAATCACCAGCAATCCTACGTATCTGCCGTTCCCGACCTTCGGGCGCCTGAACGAACGCAACTGCGCGAACGTCGGCGATGGTCTCCTCCCAGCGACGCCGTTCGCCGTCTTCTTCTCCTTCGAAGAAGAGAGTCCCCAAGTGAAGGATCCGGTTCACCAGACAACGTATGCCTCCCGGAAGCTCTACCTCGGGCCGATGCACCGGATCGGCGATCCCATTACGGGCAATCGCTTTCCCGTCGGCACCGAGGTGAGCGACGACGACCTGCTAATGGTCCGGCTCCCCTACCAGAGTTATCGGTACTCGGCCGGCTTGCTTCCCGACGGGATGGTGGTGCGGTGTGGGCGCGACAACAAGCCGCAAATCCCGATCGGCGGCCTGGGTCAGCCCAACCTAGGCAACCTGTTCCGCGACACGACGACGACCGAGATTCCGACCACGCGTTCGTTGGGCCTGGACGCGGTGGATGTGCCCGAGGACTATGCCTACACCACCTCGACGCTTCTCAGCTCGCTCTGGCCGTTCGTATCGTCCGAGGCATGGGAGACCGGCACCGTGGACGTGGACGACGCGTTGCTGAGTTACGATCCGTTCTCGCTGGTTCTCTTCTCGACCTCGCTCACGGACGAGACGTCCAACCGAACCGTCGATGCCGCGGAAAGCGACCGCGTCTTCCCCGGACCGACCGAGTCGCCCGCGCTGTTCCCCTTCAGTCGTCCCTTCATCGACGAGTGCGACGTGCTCGGGAGCGACAGCCCGCCGCTCTATCCGCAAGCGAACCCGCCGAATCCCAACGACGGGGTGTTCCGCGGGATCGAGCTCAACGAACGCCTGATGGGCGAGGCGAGCGGGGCGGCGCTCGACCCGTCGTTCAAGGCCGGGCTGGACGGACTGGACGTCGTGCCATGGGAAGACGTGGGATCTTCTCCTCCGCCGACTCCTCCGCCCCCACCGACTCCTCCGCCTCCCGGCTCGACGGGAGTCGAGATGTGGATGCTCTATTAAGCGGGTCGATCCTATTGCGCCTAGATGGAAATCCCGCACCCGGTTCGAGACAGCCGGGTGCGGGACGTCTTTTTCGCGTTGATGACTTACGGCGGGGCGCTTTCTCCTCTGGGCGATCGGTCTCCTCGGTCGGTTCCCCGCGTCGCCCGGGGTCCCGCCCCACCGCTCCCGCATTGCGCAACCTTCGCGCAGCCCTCGCGCAACCCTTGCGCAGCCGGAAACCTCTTGCGATGTCGCCCGGGTTGATCGAAAATACCCGCGCGCGGACAGGCTTCGGTTTCCGCGAGGCTCCTATGGTCCGACACACCCGTTTTCTTCTAGCACTTCCGATCTTGTGGTCGACGACGGCGTTCGCGACCGACTGGATCGTGTTGCCCGAAAAAGTCCAGCCCTACACCCGTCCTTCGCTTTCCGCGCCTCGGAACAATCGTGTCCTGAGGTACGGGGAGACGATTCGCGAGGAGGCGGCGGAGGGCGCGTTCGTTTCCGGCTTGTCGGACCTGCCCGACTTGCCGGACGAGGAAACCGGATGGATCCGGTTTGGCGACCGGACGCGGTCGCTCTTTCTTCCCGAGGCGCTACTGGTTCGGTCCGCGGAGTCGGACGATTCGGCCACTTCCCTCGCGATCGGAGAGGAGATCGTCAATCGAGAGCACCCTTTGCCGCTCGACTACGTTCCGCCCGACCTGGTCGAGCTCGATGCGAGATGGTCCTACCATGCCGAGCGCAAACACCGGCTTCGGCCCGAGGCCGCGCGCATGGCGAGTCGGATGTTGCTCGACGCCGAGAAAAACGACGGTGTCCGACTGCGGATCGTCTCGTCGTATCGCTCGGCCCGTCAACAACGATACCTCTACCTGGGAAAGATCGAGGAGGGCGGTCTCGGGCAAAGAACGGTTGCCAAGCCGGGCCATAGCGAACACCAGCTCGGTACGGCGCTCGACCTGAGCGGTCTCGATCCGGCGACGGTCGCGACGCCCGCCTTCGCCGAGACGCGCGAGGGCCGATGGCTTCGCGACAACGCCCGGCGCTACGGGTTCGTTCTCTCCTACACCCGCGAGAGCGCCGCCAAGACGGGTTACGACCCCGAGCCTTGGCACGTGCGGTATCTCGGAAAAGACGGCGCGCGACGGACAGAGGACGACGGGCTCCCCGACCCCGATAGCGGTCGGCGCGACGACGTCCTCGAGGAGTTGAGATGAACGGGATGGGGTCCGTGTTCCGATTCCAGAAGGCCCGATGGCGCTTCGCCCTCGGGTGGATGACGCTCGTCGTCCTGTTTGGCGTGACGGGTTACATGACCCTGGCGCACATGAGTCTTCTCGAAGCCCTGTACATGACGGTGATCACGCTCACGACGATCGGTTTTCACGACGTGGCGTACGACAAGACCGGCGGCGATCCCACCGTGATGGCCTTCACGGTCCTTTTGGCCGTCTTCGGAGTCGGCACGCTGGCTTTCGCGTTTTCGCTGTTCACCGGTTCGTTGATCGAGGGCGAGTTGCGCGACTACATCGGGTTTCATCGCGCCCGAAGGAGGGTATACCGGATGAAAGACCACTACATCGTTTGCGGCTACGGGCGCATGGGAGAAATCATCGCCGAATCGCTCAACCGGGAGAACATCCCCATGATCGTCGTCGAATCCGACCTTCAGCGTCGGGCCGAGATCGAGGAAAAAGGGCTGACCCTCATCGTCGGCGACGCCACCCACGACGAAATCCTCAAGGAGGCGGCGATTCAGAAGGCGCGCGCCTTGATTGCCGTGACCGGCACCGATCCCGACAACCTGTTCGTCACGCTCTCGGCGCGTCAGCTCAATCCGGACCTTTTGATCGTGAGTCGGGCGCTCTCCGCCGAAGCCGAGGCCAAGTTGCTGCGAGCGGGCGCCAACCGCGTGATTCTTCCCTACAAGCTCGGCGCCCACCAGCTGGCTCAGGCGGCGCTCAGGCCCAATGTGGTGGATTTCATCGAAATCGCCACCCGTACGACCAAGCTCGACATCGAAATCGAGGAGGTGCATGTGGCCCCGGCCTCCGTGCTCGTTGGCAAGACGTTGCGCCAAGCCACTCTCTTGCGCGATCTCGGTCTCATCGTGATCGGGATCCGGCGCGGCTCGGACCACCGCATGGAGTTCAACCCATCGGCCGAGACGACGATCGACGCCAATGACATTCTCATCGTTCTGGGAAAGGGCGAAAAGCTCGCGGAAATGCATACCCACTTGGCCTAGCCCGCGCCAGCCGCGACAACAAACCGCCCCCTCAAGGCGGAGGGGGCGGCGGAGGGCGCTTGGGGTCTCGAAACGCCCTCTTCTCGAGGGGACGCACAGAGAAGAAGCGGCATCGTCCGCGCCCCCGCGCACGCGGCGGCGCGGCCTTGCGTTTCCTAGCCGGCAAGCTCGAGCGGCATGGGCACGCCGTATATCTCGAGTCGCAGTCTCCTGCGACGCGTCGGGTTATAAAGGAGTCGGGCGCAGTGCTCGCACTCGGTGGGTCGGACCGACGAGTCGTGGAGAGTTCGGCGACTCAGAGCCACTCGGCATCCGCTGCAGATATCGCCTTCCACGGGCACAAGCGAGTTGGAGCCAAAGCGTCTCTTGCGAGTATCGTATTCGCGCAACACCTGAATCGGGATGCGGCGGCGTAAACGCGCCACCGCGCGACAAGCCCGTTCTCTGCGTCGGCGAATCCGGTTTCTCGTTTCCTTGGCGAACTCGAGAACCTGAAGATCCAGAAGGGCTTGGGTGGTGGCGTTCATGGTATCTAGACCCTCCTCGGGGTCGCGGTGCGACTGTTTGATGCACTTCCGTCTGGCCCCGTGTCTCATTTAACTGTGTCGATCGGGCCCGCTGGCGGGTTCTATCGGGATGTCTTGCATACGATGTGCCAATTCTGATATGAATGAGCTCATGCGCCCCCAGATTCAGGTCCTCCCGCAGACTCTGATCAACAAGATCGCGGCCGGAGAGGTGATCGTTCGTCCCGCCTCCGTTGTCAAGGAGACGGTCGAAAACGCCTTCGACGCCGCGGCGCACCACATCCGGGTGGAAGTGGACCGCGACGCCCGGTCGATTACGGTGGTCGACGACGGCTGCGGGATGGACGGGGAGAACGCCAAGCGCGCTATCCTCCGCCATAGCACGAGCAAGATCCGCGAATTCGACGACTTGATGGCCCTGGTCACCCGCGGATTCCGGGGCGAGGCCCTGGCCTCGATCGTCTCCGTCTCGCGATTCGAGATGCTCACGCGTCTACGCGACGACTTGGCGGGGGTCCGTCTCGTCGCCAGCGGGGGGCGAGTAGAGAAGGTCGAGTCCGTCGGCGCTCCCCCCGGCACGACGATCCGCGTTCGAGATTTGTTCTACAACACCCCGGCACGACTCAAGTTTCTCAAAAGCCCCGCGGCGGAATTCGGCGCCACCGCGTATCTCCTCATGCAACAAGCGCTCAGCCACCCGGAGGTGGGAATGCGATGCGCGCGGGAAGACGAGGTCCGGTTCGATCTGCCGCCGGATCAGGATCTCCGAACTCGAATGGAAGAGCTGCTCGGGTCCGCCGTGCGCGGCAAGACGATCGAAGTCGACTTCGAGCGTCACGGCGTGGCGGTGCGAGGCTTTGTGTCGCGACCCGAAGCGAACCGCAAGGATCGCAAGTGGCTGTTCCTCATGGTCAACGGCCGCCCGATCGCCGCGAAACAGCTCGCGTATCCGATCCAGGACGCCTACGCGGGCCTGTTGATGAAGCAGCGGTTTCCCATCGTGGTGCTCGACATCCGCATCGATCCGCGCGAGGTCGACGTCAACGTCCACCCGACCAAAGAAGAGGTCCGCTTCGAGGAAGAACGCAAAGTGGCGGGCGTGCTGCATCGGGCCGTCTCGGCGGCGTTGGCTTCGCATCCGCTGATCCCCAACATCGCGATTCCATCGGAGACCGGATCCAGACCCCCGGTCCCGCGCCGCGCGGGAGACGCGGCGGAGCATTCCGCGCCTTCCGGACCGGCGACTGGGGAAAGCGACCCCTCGCTCCCGTTCGTTTTCTCCCCCACGGGTACACCCGCGGCGACGCCGGGCGGAAGACCCGCTCAGACTAGCGTTCCGCCCCGGGTGCGGCAGAACGATTTCGTCGGTACCGGTTCCCCTATTGCGGACACCCATGTTTCGGATCGTACGCCCGGCGAGCGGGACCGAACCGTTCCGTGCAGTGGGCCCATCGAACGCGAGGTCAATCCTCTCGAACCCCCGCCGAACGTGAGACTCTCGATTGCCGATGGCCCAGATCCAATCCCTCTGGGGCAGATCGGACGGTCGTATATCGCGGCCGAGTGGGGAGACGATCTTCTCTTGATCGACCAACATGCGGCTCATGAACGCTTGATCTATCAAAGGTTGACAAACCGCCCCCCAGGGGGGCCGGTTCCCGTTCAACCTCTCCTCGTACCGATTGTTATGGAGGTTGCGCCCGACGAGATTCAGGCGGTCGAGTCGCTCATCCCCCTGCTTTCGGAGATGGGAATCGAGATGTGCAGGGGCGAAGGACGAACCTTCGAGGTGGGGGCCGTGCCGTCGGATATGGACTCGATCACGGTCGAAGGGCTTGTCCGCGACGTCCTGGACGATCTGACGCAGGGAGACCCTCGACTGTTGGGAGTAGGCGAGTTGCGTGATCGGGTTCGAGTCCGTATGGCGTGTCGCGCCGCCATCAAGGCGGGTCAGGCCCTGAGCGAGGAGGAAATCGCCCGCCTCGTGAGCGAGATCGTGGGGTCCCGGCTCTCCTTCACGTGTCCTCACGGCCGCCCCACGATGGTCCTGTTGAAAAGGAGCCAACTCGACCTACAATTCGGCAGAAGGTAAGAAGAAGAACTTGACAGATCTAGCTTCAGCCCTGTGCGGGCGGACTAGATGCCGACGACGATGATCGGTTCCGCCAGTTTTCTCACGAATGCGCATCAAGATAACGAGACACTGAGACAGACCGAAAACGATACACTAGGAGAGGGGTAGAATCCCAGGACCTGCCGGAATTGACCGACTCGACCTCCACCTTCCCGCGCCCCGTGACGTTTCTGGGTTCTCGCCTCCACCCGGTGACGACCCGGCAATTCATCGAGCTGACCGTCGAGACCGCCGTTTCGAAGAGCGGCCCGATTCGAATCACGTACCTGAACGCTCATTGCTCGAACTTAGCGGAAGACAACGCGCGATACCAAGGGATTCTGAACCGCTGCGATCTAGTGTACGCCGACGGCCAAGCCGTGGTCTGGGCGGCGCGGTATTTGGGTGCCGCCGTGCCCGAGCGAGTCAACGCCGGCGACTTCATCCTCGATTTCTGCCGCGCCTGCGCCGGAAAGGGGGCCAGTCTGTACTTGATCGGGTCGGCGGAAGGTGTCGCGGAGCGGGCTGCGGAGGATTGGCGGCATCGGGTGCCGGGTCTCGAAATCTCAGGGACTCACGCGGGGTACTTCGGCGGCGAGGACGAGGCCGTCATCGCCGAGAAGATCCGGTCGGCTCGTCCTTCGATCCTGCTGGTTGGCATGGGCTCGCCGCGCCAGGAGGAGTGGACGATGGCTTGGGCGGAGCGTCTCCAAGTGCCTGTCGTGTGGTGCGTCGGCGCGCTGTTCGAGTACTACTCGGGAAAGCGCGCCCGAGCCCCGGTCTGGATGCGGCGCGCGGGGCTCGAGTGGCTCTTTCGGCTGGTCTTGGAGCCGCGGCGGCTCTGGAAGCGATATCTGTGGGGGAATCTGAGGTTCGTCCGACGCGTTCTTCGGGCGAAGCGCACGAGCGCGCGCTAGTCGCCGATCTTGCGTTTCAAGTCCGGCATCGTCTCGGGCTTGCCCGCCTCCATATAGCGGTGCTCCGTGCCCGTGGCCGTCACGTTCTCGTAAACCCCTTGATCGCGTCGAACGAGTTTGGTGAACCCCATGTTTTTCAGGTCGGCGTTGGTCTTGGGGGTGGAGACGAACGCGCGCGAGATAAGACGCCGGACCGCGCCGCCACACTCGGGGCACCGCGTCATGGCTTCGTCCTTTATCGAATGCTCGACCAGAAAAACCTTGCCCAGATTGCAGGATTCGGTTTCGTGCTCGTATTCGTAGACTGCCATCCTTGCCATCGCCTCCTCGCGCTTTTCGCTCGGCCGGTACGGCGGGCGGAATCTTGACGCCGTCGCGCCGGTTCCGTCACAAGAGAGACATATAGCTCATAGCAGCATAGCCGCAACCAAAAAAGGCTGTAGGCTTTAGGCTATAGGCCGTAGGTGAAGAAACAGAAAGAAGGACCCTCGGTCAGTCTGAAATCGTCGCGGCTTTCGACGATTTCGGGAGATAGTAGCACGAAACGCCGCGTCGGGCAAACGTCCGAGGACCGCATCCGAAAGGCTCAGGGAGCGGGACGGTTGCTGGCTCGCGCAGGTGGCGGCGGCGGCGGATTCTGCCGTTTCCTGCGGATCTGGTCGAGAAAGGCGCGCGCTTGGGCGTGATCGGGCTTCGCGCGGAGAACCTCCTCGAAGAGTTGGGCCGCCCGGTCGAACTCCCCGCGTTCGTTGAGGAGCGCGCCCAGCGCAAACCGGGCCTGCGGGAATCCCGGGTCAAGACGGAAGGCTTCCTCGATGTAGGGCGCCGCCTTGTCACTTCTTCCCCGCGTCACGAACTCTTGAGCGACAACCAGGCAGGTTTCGCTCGGCGTCTTTCGGAGCCAATACTGAAGGGCATCGAAGGCCTCGCCGGACTTGTCCACTCGACCCTGCGCGTCGTAGATGAGGAAGAGAAGAAGGTAGATCTCAACCGAGCCGGGAGCCGCTCTTGCCACTCGCTCCGCGCAGGCGGCGGCTTCGTCGTAGTTCCCGAGCTTGTACTCCAGATTTGCCAGACGCTTCCACGTCTCGACCGGGACTTCACCATGTCCGAGGGTTTCTCGAAGTCGCCGTCTTGCAGCGGCCGTGTCGCCGGCTTCATCCAGAAGCTGCGACTCGTAGAGGGCTACAAGAGACGAGTGAGGATCGATCCGGTTCGCCTTCGCGAGGGCGTCGAGACGTTCCTCGAGACTCCTGGCGTAGAACGCCCGGTAGTACTGGGCAATGAGACTGTTTGGGCGCGTCCGGATCGTCTCATCGGTCAACTCTCGGATTTCCCGAAGGTCGTCGGCGGTCAGCCCCCCTTGCATCTTGTGCCGTTCGCTATGGTAGAAGACCTTGCCTACGTACGCTTTTTCTTTGTCGGGCGTGAAATAGCCGATGGGAGGCCCCGACAAGAAGAGAAGGATCGCCACTGTCAAACAGACGAGAAGAAGGGTTATCGTCGCTCGTCCCGTGCGTCGTGCAAGAAGCCGGTCGCCGACCCATGCCGACAAGACGATGGCCGGAACGACACTCTGCCCGGCGTAGTGTATGTTGCTCCACAGATTCTGCGGAGGAACGAGGGAAAAGAGAATCGCGACCGAAAAGAAGGACACGAGAAGGAACGCGATGCGCGGCCGTCGAAGAAAGCGCAGACAATAGAGGACCGATCCCAAGTACGTCAGGCCCGCGAGCCAGTGACACGCCACATGAATCGGCGCGTACAGCTCATCGCCCATGGACAATTCCATCGAAGGGGTGTCGCGCAAGGCGATGAGCAAGTCGCCCAAATAGAGAAGCAGGACCCGAGGACCCGAGATCCTTCACGCCAAACGGAAAGCGAGGGGTGGCGTAGGACGCGGGGTGGTTTTTGTTTTTTGCGGTCGCGCGGGGGGTGTG
>JAFGFN010000176.1 GCA_016931035.1 Candidatus Sumerlaeota bacterium | reverse complement strand
CTCCTTCTTCGCCACCGCCGACTTCACGTCGGTGGGGCGATGGTTTTGCTCCAGTTGCGGCATCCCCTTCATCTTCCCCCCCTTCCCAGCGGTTGACGGCCTGGGGCCGTCAACCGCCGGGATGGGGAGCAAAGCGGTCAACAACCACGGCTCTGGAGCATAATCGTCGTTCCACCGGCATAAAGCCGGCGGAGACGTTTCTCTTCCGAAACGAGGACCTTCATCTGAAATGCCGCGTTGCACCCCTCGCGACCCGTCGAGAGGGGGTGCGTCCCGGGATTTTGAAACGAACCGTCGGAGAAAGCGCTTGACATTCGCGCCACGCGGGTCGATAAAGAATATGAATGTACCCCGTGGTCGCTTTGGATCACGGCGGAGGTCTCAAAGGAACCGATTGCGATGCACCGCGCGTTGACGCTCGACCTACTCCGACTCGGTAGCTTGTCCCTTCTCCTCCCGGGGCGAGACCGGGGGTTGTCTGGGTAGCAGCGTGGCGATATAGGAGTTTCCACCCAAGCCCGCCCCGGACAACCGGGGCGGGCTTTTTTGGTCTCTCCCTGCGCGCGACAATCGGTTCCCGCGGTCTCGAAACATACCGCGGGCTGGCGGTAATCACTCTCAAGAGAACGTTTGGACAAGGAAAAAAGGAGCCCATCATGAGTACGAAACAAAGCCAGGCACCCAAGTATGCCCTGCCGCCGGCGGTCGATTTACCCGACCGGCAGTGGCCCTCGCGCACGCTCGACAAGAGCCCCCTGTGGTGCTCGGTGGACTTGCGCGACGGCAATCAGGCGCTCCCCAATCCGCTCAGCCCCGATCAGAAGCTCGAGTACTTCGAACTTCTGTGCCGAATCGGATTCAAGAACATCGAGGTCGCCTTTCCTTCGGCCAGCCGCGACGATTTCGAGTTCACGCGCCGCCTGATCGAGGAGAAGCGCATCCCCTCCGACGTGTTCATCATGGGGCTGACCCAGTGCCGGACGCACCTGATCGATCGCACGTTCGAAGCGTTCCAGGGGATCGAGCGCGGCATCGCGCATCTGTACTTGGCCACGTCGGAGCTGCACATGCGCCAGGTGTTCGATCTGGACCGCAAGCGGACGCTCGAAACCGCGGTCAAGTCGGTCGAGCAGGCGCGGCGGCTGGCCGACGCGATGCCCGAGAGCGACATTCGTCTCGAATTCTCGCCCGAGGAGTTCACCGACACCGATCCCGAGTTCGCCGTGGAAGTGTGCGAAGCGGTTTTCAACGCCTGGGGCAAGGCGAGCGCCGAGAAGCCGCTGATCTTCAACCTGCCCGCGACGGTCGAGCGCCGTCCGCCCAACCAGGCGGCGGACCTGATTGAATGGTTCGGGCGCAAGTTCTCGCACCGCGACAAGGTGCTGATTTCGGTCCATTGCCACAACGACCAGGGGATGGCGGTCGCTTCGACCGAGCTGTGTCTGCTGGCGGGGGCCGACCGTGTCGAGGGCACGCTGTTCGGCCACGGCGAGCGGACCGGCAACGTCGACTTGGTGACGGTGGCGTGCAACCTGTTCTCGCGCGGCATCGACACGAGTCTGGATTTCTCGAACCTGTCCGAGGTCGCGGAGACGGTGGAGCGCCTGACCGGGATGCCGATCTACTATCGCCAGCCGTACGCGGGCGAGTACGTGTTCACGGCGTTCAGCGGCTCGCACCAGGACGCGATCAACAAGGGGATGCACCGTCTGCCCGAGGCGCCCGAGAAATTCGGCCTGGGATGGCGAGTGCCCTACCTGCACGTCGATCCCGCCGATTTGGGTCGGCAGTATCAGAGCCTGATCCGGATCAACTCGCAATCGGGCAAGGGTGGCGTGGCCTGGGTCCTCGAACAGGACTACGGCCTCGAGATCCCAAAAGCGATGCAGCCCGAGCTGGGCACGGCGGTTCAACGTCTTTCCGACCGGGTCGGTCGAGAGGTCACGTCCGCCGAGCTCCACAAGGTGTTCGAGGACGAGTTTCTCAATCCCGACGGCCCCTACGAGCTGGTCGGCTACTGGCCTCGGCCCGACGATTCCGACCCGACGCAAATCCACGGCGAGATTCGCATCCGGGTCGACGGCGAGGAGAAAACCGTCACGGCCGACGGAAACGGACCCGTGTCCGCCTTCGTCCACGCCGTCCGGGCGCTCGGCGCGCCCGAGTTCTCGATCGACGACTATCACGAACAAGCGATCGGCAAGGGCGCCGAGGCGCGGGCGATGGCCTACGTCCCGCTCAAACAGAGCGGCGGCAAGGTCGTTTTCGGAGTCGGGTCCGACACGAACATCGACCAGGCGGCGGTGCGCGCCATCGTCTCGGGTCTGAACCGTATGGCGAAGAAAGAGTAGGAACGAAACGGGTGCATCCCTCGAATTCGGGGGATGCACCCGGACGGAACGACGACGAGAAGGCGGTCTTGACGCACCGGTGTCTCGTGGGATAGCATCCTGCATGCGCCTGGAGATACTTGGGGACATAGGAGAGATTGAGACGATCGCCGTGGGCGGGCGAATCCGTGAGATAATGAGGCTCCGGAGTCAATACGGAGGGAGTCGTTGGCGGAAGTTGAAAGGCGTCGCGAGAGTGCGCCTTGCTTCAGGCTCGGTCAGGAGGGCCGAAATTCACTGGTACGAAGCCCACGGTTTGGGTCGAAAGCGAATGAAGATCAAGCGTTTCCTGAACTAGGTGAACTCATGGCTACTACGAAGAAAGAACACCGCTTCGCATTGTGCGTACGCAACGACGATTGCGAGGACCTGGTGATCCGCAAGATGTACGAGGTCCTGCCCGACAAGAAGGCGGCCAGGGAAGGCTATCTCCGCGTGGTGGACGAATCGGGCGAAGATTATCTGTATCCCGAGTCCTACTTCGTGAGAGTGCGTCTTCCGCAACGGGCGGAGCAAGCCGTCGTCGCTCCTCACGCTCCGTGAGAAGCATTCGCTTTGCCGGGCGCCGAGCAGCGGCCATTGCGCTTGCGATCTCGCCGCGTGCGCTTGGTCCTTGTCGCAAGAGAAGGGATGGACACGCGTGGGCGTAACGATTCATTACCGCGGGCGGCTCGACGATATTGCCCATCTTCCGAAGCTGTGCGACGAGCTGGAGTGCTTCGCCGAGGCGAGAGGGTGGACCGCCACGCGCCTCGACGACGACTGGGACCAGCCGGCCGACGCGCGGCTCGAGTTCGACGAGCGCGGCGCCCGCATCGTCGGCAACCTGGGGTTGAACGGTCTTCTGATCTCGCCCGACGACGATACCGAATCGATCGGTTTCCTCTTCGACCGCGACGGGCGCCTCGTGTCGTTCATGGACAAGATTTCGATCATCGAGGGTTCCCTCCAACCCGACGACGCCTGGGTGTTCGTCAAGACGCAGTTCGGTTCGTCCGGGACGCACGCCTGGATCGTCGGACTTCTGAGATACGTGAAGAAAAACTACATGTCGGACCTCGAGGTCCGCGACGAAGGCGAGTATTGGGAAACGGGCGACATCGGGATTCTCAAGCGCAAGATGGATTTCATCGATAAGATGATTGACGAGGTCGCGGGCAATCTGTCGTCGTGTCCCGTCGAGGACGCGGCGTCGCTCTCCCCCGAGGAGATCGCGTCGAAGATCGAGGAGCTGCTCCGGTGCGACGAAGAAGACAACGCGGACCGGAAAGACTGACCTCGCGCTCCTTCCGCCCGGCGGGCATTCGCGTCTTGACGTTCTCGCAAGGCGGCGGGTAGGATTTGGGCATGGCGCTCCTCGACGGCATTCGAGCAACGACGCGGCCCGAAGGCGGTCCGCGCGCCGGGACGGAAGGGTGAAGCCCTCCTCATCGAGAACCGGTCCGTGGGTGGGGAGGAAGAGACGGAATCCCCTCCGCGGCAGGGGCAGGAACCGAACGTCATGTTGGATTTCGTCATTCGAGAAGCCGTACCGAAGGATGCCGCGGCGTTGGCCGTGGTGGTCCGGACGGCGTACCGGGCCTTGGGCGAGCGTTTCGGCCTGACGCCCGAGAACTGCCCGACGCACCCGTCGTTCTGCACGCAGAAGTCGATTGAGGACGACATGGCGCGCCACGTGCGCTACTTCGTTCTCGAAGTCGACAAACGAGTGTGCGGCTGCGCGGGCGTCGAGCGCGTGAGTTCCGAGCTGTTCTTCCTGACCAAGGTCGGAGTCTTGCCCGGATATCGGCGCCGGGGTTTCGGCACGTTGTTGATCGAGCGCGCCCTCGAGGAAGCGCAAACGTTCAACGCCCTGGTTGTCCGGGTCGCCTTGGTCGCGGACCAAGCGGCGACGATCCGGTGGTACAAAAAGACCGGCTTCATCGAGATGAAGACCGAACGAGAGCCCAACGCCCCGTTTGCCGTGACCTACCTGGAGAAATCGTTTCGCGAATCGCCCGCCGACGAGTCCGTCGAAACCGCCGAATCCATCGAGTGAACACGGATCCCGCGATCCACCCAAAGAACCCTCATAGCAGCATAGCCGCAACCAAAAAAGGCTGTAGGCTTTAGGCTATAGACCGTAGGTGAAGAAACAGAAAGAAGGACCCTCACCCCTGCCCCTCTCCCAGAAGGGAGAGGGGTGCAAAGAGGATCGAGGGGTGTAAAGAAGATCTTTTTGAGGGTTTCTCCCTCTCCCTCTGGGAGAGGGTCGGGGTGAGGG
>JAFGFN010000016.1 GCA_016931035.1 Candidatus Sumerlaeota bacterium | reverse complement strand
GGAGATTCCCGCCCGGATCGAAACGCTCCGCAAGGAGATGTTCGACGCCGCCGAGAATCTCGAATTCGAGCGCGCCGCCTCCCTCCGCGACGAAATCTTCGACCTCGAACGCTTGGTCCTCGAGGTGTAGAATCCGGGATATGTCGGAAATGGGAGGGGAATCGTGGTCGACCACGTTACACGCCGCAAGCGTAGCGAGATCATGTCGGCCGTCCAAACGCGGAATACGGGTCCGGAGGTCAGACTTCGGAGCTTGCTACACCGCGCAGGATACCGGTTTCGCATCGACTATCGACGCCTGCCCGGAAGACCCGATATCGCGCTCCCCGGGAGGCGGAAACTGATCTTCGTGCATGGGTGTTTTTGGCACGGACATAAGTGCAAATACGGCAGATTGCCGAAAAGCAATCTAGCCTACTGGAAACCCAAGATTGCGGCGAATCGCAGACGAGACAAGGCCCGTATGAAGGAATTGACTTCCGCCGGATGGAAGGTTCTGGTAGCGTGGCAATGCGAGCTTCGCGACGAGGCTGGCTTGATGAAGAGGGTCCGGTCTTTTCTCGGAAAACCATCGGTGAAGCGGAAGTAGAGAGCGGTTCATGAGCGACGCCGCCACGTCAAGACATCGAGTCCGACATGATCGCCCGATCGGCATCGACCTTTTCGCCGGAGCGGGAGGTCTCTCGCTCGGATTCGAGCAGGCTGGGTTCGATGTCGTCGCAGCGGTCGAGCTCGACCCGATTCACGCAGCGACGCACAAGTTCAACTTCCCTGACTGCGCTGTGATCGCGAGATCGATTGTCGGTCTCACGGGCGCCGAGATTCGTCGTATGTCGGGGCTGCAAGACAGGGAGGTCGACGTCGTCTTCGGCGGCCCGCCCTGCCAGGGGTTCTCGCTTATCGGACAGAGAGCGCTAGAGGACCCGAGAAACTCTCTCGTAAGGGAGTTCGTCAGAGTAGTCTGCGAACTCGATGCGAAGCATTTTGTCTTCGAGAACGTCAAGGGCTTAACCGTCGGTAAGCAGAAGCGGTTTCTCGACGAGTTGATCGGGGACTTCGAGAATCGAGGGTACAGAGTCCGCTTGCCTTGGCAGGTTCTGAACGCCAGTTCTTTCGGCACTCCCCAGGACCGAAAAAGGCTGTTTTTGCTGGGCGCTCGAAAGGATCTCGGCGTTCCGGATTACCCGGAACCGACAACTTGCCCTCGACCCGATCCAGACGATCTCTTCGGCTTGGAGAGAACCCCAACCTGCAAGGACGCGCTGGACGATCTTCCCGAGGCCGAGGAATTCGAGGAACTGATCTCTTTCGACAGCGTCCCAGCCAGCGATTGGGGACAGCCCAGCTCGTATGCTCGAGATCTGCGTTGCCTGGATCCCGAGTCGTGGCGCTTCGGCTACGAAAGGAGGTGGGATCCACGGATCCTCACATCGAGCCTGCGGACGAGGCACTCGGCTATCTCGCGCAAGAGGTTTCTGCGCACCGGAGAGGGCCAAGTGGAGCCGATCTCCAGATTCTACAAACTCCCCGCCGAGGGAATATCGAACACGCTCCGCGCGGGAACGGACTCGGCGCGAGGAGCTTTCACAAGCCCTCGCCCGATTCACTATCGCAGCCCTCGGTGCGTTACTGTGCGCGAAATGGCCCGACTCCACGGTTATCCCGACTGGTTTCGTTTCCACGCCACCAAATGGCACGGGGCGCGCCAAGTCGGGAACTCCGTTCCGCCTCTCTTGGGGCGCGCTATCGCGGGAGCGATTGCCGAGGCGCTGGGCGTGCAGCCGAGGAGCCCTTCTCGAGTCGTTCGCTTGGGCGATCCCGCCCTTCTCCAGATGGACATGGGTTCCGCCTCGATGTACTGGGGCGTGCGTACGCCCATCGCCAGGAGAGACCGCAAGAGCGGCGCGAGGAAGCGTCGACAAAGCGAAGTGGAAGCGCAGGCCACCACGCCGTAGAAGGGATCAACTATGAACGCGGAACGGAGCGAGAATCGCTACAAGGCTCTCATCGAGAAGATCTTTTTCGACCGATACTCGAAGAACGCGACAGAAATCCCGTTCCACCGCGACGACTTGCCGCGGGCAGCGAAGTCTTTGAGAATCGCCTTGCCGAAGAACTTGGGCGACGTGATCTACGCGATCAGATATCGCACCCCCATGCCCAGGCGCGTTCTAGCGACTCAACCCCAGGGAAAGGAGTGGATCGTCGAGGGCGCGGGCCGTTCGAGATACGCCTTCAAACTGGCGAGAATCAACAGAATCGTGCCAAATCCCAATCTTGCCGCAATCAAGATTCCGGATTCCACTCCCGAAATCGTTTCGGCGTACGCGCTCTCGGACGAGCAGGCGCTCCTGGCGAAGGTTCGCTACAACAGGCTGCTCGACATCTTTCTCGGTATCGCCGCGTATTCCCTGCAGAACCATCTTCGCACGACCGTGAGGGGCATCGGCCAGGTCGAGATCGACGAGGTCTATGTGGGCGTGGACCGGCGCGGACGCCAGTTCGCGCTTCCCGTACAGACCAAGGGCGGAAAAGACCGATTGTCGGCGGTTCAGACGAAACAGGACGTCGCTTGTTGCCGGGCGAAATTCCCTCACCTCATTTGTCGTGCTATCTCGGCCCAATTCGCCGAGTCCGATCTGATCGCTCTATTCGAGCTCGAAATCCAGAAAGAGGACGTCCGAGTGATCGAGGAAAGGCGCTACCGTCTCGTTCCGGCGGACGAAATAGGCCCGGCGGACCTGGAAGCGTATTCGCTACACCAGTAGGACCCGGCTAGCGTCCCGTCAGGCCAGGGAAACGCGCCGCCTCTCTCCGCGACGAAATCTTCGACCTCGAACGCTTGGTCCTCGAAGTGTGATTGTCTCCCAAGGATTCATCTTGGAGTACGCCGAAGGCGTTCCAGCCTCCAGCCCAGGGTTGCTGTTCGTCACGGCGTAGCGAAGCGAAGTCGGACGAATGGCTACCCTGGGAATACGCAGTCCCACGAAGCACAACCCCGACGGGGTTGAGGCGGTTGCAGCCGACGCTGGATCACGTCTGGCCACAACCCCGTTCCGGGTTGTCCGTGGAATCGTCCTATTCCCAGGGTAGCGCCTCCAGGCGCAACCCTGGGCTGGAGGCTGCGACCCCGGTGGGGTCGAGGAAGAACCGAATGAGACGGTAGCGATTCTCAGAATTCAGGGCTCGATGCGGGACATCTCGCCGTGCATATCCGGCACCCCCAATCCGCATTCCGAAATCCGAAATGCGCCGAGGCGCACAAGTCCGAAATCGCTAGGGTTCGAGCAGTTCCGGTAGAAGAACGAATCGGTATCCCTTCTCGCGCAGATAGGGAACGATGAGGTCGAGGGCGTCGGCGGTCGCTTGGCCCCCGATGTGGAAGAGGACGATCGCGCCGTCGAGCGGGTCGGGATCGCCCTTCGCTTTCTCGAACGGACGCTTGCACACGCGCTCGAAAACCATCTCGGGCGTGCGCGGCGGATCGCGCATCCAGTCCAGACTGTCGATCGTCCAATAGACCGACCGGAACCCGGCGCGCGCGGCGACGGAGAGCACTCGCTTGTCGCGTTCGCCGTAGGGCGGGCGCCAGAACGGGCGCGTGGTGCGTTGCGAGGTGCGAACAATCCTGCGGTCCACGCTGAGGATCTCCTTGACGATCTCGCCGTCGGAGAGGTCGAGCGAATGCCGGTGGTGCGCCGTGTGGTTGTGGATGGGAAATCCTCGATCGAGGATGCGCTTGGCTGCGCCGGGATGCTCGTCGAGAAAAATGCCGGTCAAGAAAAACGTCGCCTTCGCCCCGTGGGTGGTGAGCGCGTCGAGGAGGCGGTCGATTTGCTTATCGGTCGTCCAGGCCGCGTCGAAGGTCAGGGCGATCCGCTTGTGACCCCGGACGCCGCGCCGCAGCTCCCGCGACAGCTCGGGCAGGGTCGGAGGACGGTCCGGCGGGGTCAACACCCGAAGCGCGGTCCCCGGAAGAAGTTTCGCGTCGGCTTGGAGCCCGGGATTCAGATACAGCATCTGGCTGAGCTTCGTATCGTAACGCCGGGCGAGGACGGGGAGGTTGTCTCCGTCCTCGACGAGAACCACCTCGGTGAGCGAGGTGATCGCGTCCCCGGCCTCAACGGCACGGGACGAGGCCGTCGTGTCCTCTCTCTCCTCAGCGATGTGGATCGGGGCAGTCGTCTCCGTTTCTTCAACGGCGGCTTGGGTCGGAGTGGTTGTCTCCTGTTCCTGCCTGGCGATCTGGGCCGGGGCGGTTGTCTCTTCTTCCTTTCCGGCGACTTTCTTGTTGGCGGCCTGGACAGACGGGATCGTCTCTTTCACCTCGTCCCGCAGCAGAACCGACAGCGCACGGCTGGTCGTCTCCTCCGGCGATGCCAAAGTGGGCGTTGTCGCTCCCTCGATGCCGGAGTCGGCGCTCGCCTGGACGCCGGGCAGTTCCGGGATGCCCCAGATCCCGCCCTGCGTCCCGTTCTGCGTCTCGCCCCAGATCGGGCGGCGATCTTCCCCGCGATCCCGCCTTTCGCCCGGGCTCGATTTCTCGGCGGGCGCGTTACACGCGGCGAGACAAAGAAGGACCAGGGTAGGCAAAACGCGGAACACAGCGGACTGAGGATAGCCGGACGTCATAGGAATCCCCCTGCTTCCCTCTTTTGAGAGGTCTCGCCCCTCGGCCTCGCGGGCTCCCGGGCCTGACAACTCACCACTCCCAACTCCCAACTCCCAACTCGAAACTCAAAACTCGCCACTATCTTATTGCATCGGAGCGCGATTTTCCGCAGAATTAGCCTTGGGACCGTCGCGAAGCTCCGTCGATCCGTCCCTCTTCCTCCACCGGCAGGGATGCCCCCCGCTCCCGCACCGTCTCTCGTACGACTCCTCATCGCAACGGATTGCGCCTGAAATCGGTTCCCACGGCACGAGACCGCCCGGCGTGCGGCACACGCACCGTGGCGGACAAGAGGCAAGAACCATGGCGCGCGATCCTCTATCCACCGGTTACGAGAACTACGCCTCCCGCGTCCAAGAGCGGCTCTACGCCGAGTATCGCACCCGGCTGGACGAAGAGCGGCGTCTCCGACAGCAGGCGCGCCGAGACGTGATCGACGTCCAGGCGCGGCGCGTCGACGTCGAGAACGCGACCGCGCGCGCGGCCCGCGCGGTCGGCGAGGGAGCGGCCACTCGAGAAGCGCTGGCCGAGTCCACCGACGACGTCCGCCTCGCCCAATCGCGGCGCCGCACAATCGCCAACCCCGAGGACGAGCTCGCCAATCCCCCGTTCATGTACGAGCGCACGGCGGATTCGTTTCAAGTCGCCCTCCGAACCTCCCCCCTTCCCCGCGGCATGTTCATCGATCTGACCGTTTGAGGAGCCGACCGCGCGCGCCTCATCCCCCTACCGCGTAAGGCGTCATCGTGCGACGGACCCGGGCCGCGCGACCCCGTCCACCCGCAACGATTCCCGAATCGCCTTCTCGAAACCCTCGCGCGCGAGCGATGCCGCGCGCCTCCGGAACCTTCGGAACAGCCTCAGTCGCTCCCGCTTCAAATGCTCGACGAGGCGCTGGAAGTCGCTTTTCCGCGCGGGATCCGACTCGCGCGAGAGGCGCGAAGCCAGCCCCTCGAGCAGAACGTCCATGTCGTGCAACTCGCCCAGGACATCCTGGAAACCCTTCATTCGGCGAAGAATCGCGTTGCGCCCCGCATCGAACGCGAAAGCGAAGATCTCGAACGTGTAGCGAAGTCTCTTGAACGCGATCCGAAGCCGATGCTGCGCCACGGCGCGGTCGGGATCGAGCGCGGGCTCCAGGCACTCGAACACCCCGTCGAGGCGCTCCAGGATGGGCGAGAGAATCGCTTCGCGGGTCAGAGGAAGATCGCGGCCCGACTCCAGGCGGCCGGCGATCTTGAGAAACCGTTTCTCGAACGCGCCGAGGTTGACTCCCCGCACGAACTCCCCGATCTCGGCGCGCCGGTCCTGGCGATCGGAATCGAGCTCGCGGCGGTAGAGCGTCGCGGCCCGCGCGATCTCGGGTCCGAGGCGCTTCGCGAGGACCGCGCCCAGGATCTCGCGCCCCACGTCGCGGTTTCGCAGCGCGCCCGGCTTTCGCGTGATCGATCGCGCGAGCCGCCGCGTCTTGCGGAACCCCGGCCCGTCGACGAGAGGGCGAAACGTCGAGAGGACCGCCCGGAATCGGCGCGAGGCCACGCGCAGATCGTGAATGCGCTCCGCCGTCATCCCGCGGCGCACAAGCCGGATCTGCTCGACCAGGTCGCCGCGCCTCTCCTGGAGAATGACGGCGGCGTTGCGGGTCCAAGAAAAATCGACGGATGGTTTAACCGGCTTCGTCTTGGGACGCGAGCGCCGCGTCCGTACCGGCGAGGAGGATCGCCTCGCCAGGGCGCTGGAACGCGGAACGGCGGGGGAGGGCGCAGCGGCTTTCGCGCCACGGCGCTCCTTTCGGTTCGTCGGGAGAGTCTTCTTGGACGGTCCGAGACGCATGTGAGTCGTTTCCCTGTCCCGCCGCATTCAAACCGCAAGCACGCAGACCGGTTTGAACCGATCTTCGTCCCCCGCTCGTTGGACGACCGCAAGCGATTCGCCCGTCGACGAAAGAATCAGAATCGGCTCTCCGGCCGGAGGCAGTGTTTCGCACTCCAGGATATCGTCGGTCGAGAAGGGTTGTCCATGAAGAAGTCGCCGCGACGCCTCAGGCGCGAGAACGGCCTTGGACAAATGAGTCAGGGCCTGGGCGATCGTCAGGAGCGAGGCATCGAATAGATCGGGCTCCTGCTCGAGTCGATCGAGATCGGCGCAGTCCTCGAGCCCGAATCCCCCGACGCGAGTCCGGGTCAGAGAAGCCAGGTACGCCCCGCATCCGAGCCGCTGCCCCACCGCGTCGGCCAGCGAGCGAATGTAGGTCCCCGAGCCGACCTTCGCGCGGAAGAGCGCGCTCGGCGCCGCGTACTCGATCAGATCGAACGAGTGGACGTGGACCGTGCGAAAGACCTCGGGCGCCTCCCGTTCGCCCGAGCGGGCATACTCGTACAGCTTGCGCCCCCCGACTTTGACCGCCGAGTAAGGGGGGGCTTTTTGCTCCTGAACGCCCGTGAGCGAGGCGAACGTTTCGCGCAAAGCATCGGCCGTCACGAAGGAAGGGTCGCGCACCGGCGCGATCGCGCCTTCGGAGTCGTAGGTATCGCTCGCGGCGCCGAGCCGGATCTCGCCCTCGTATTCTTTGTTCAATGCGGAGAGAAATCGCGAAACGCGCGTCGCGCGGCCGATGCAGCAGACTAGGACGCCGTCGGCCATCGGATCGAGCGTTCCCGTGTGTCCCACCTGGCGCGTGTGGGCGATCCGGCGGAGCCGGCCCACCACGTCGTGCGACGTCGGCCCTTTCGGTTTCGCCACGGGCAAAACGCCGAAGGGAGGGATCCGTTGACCGGAGGCTGGGTCCGGAGAACCGCGAGGGGATTCCGTTTTATCCACTCCGTCCACTGCGTCCACCAAGTCCACTCTCCCCTCTCCTGGCGAACGGGCCTCTCCCTGGAAGTCGTCTAGACCGTGTAGATGCGTCCGGGCTCGACCACGGGCAGCTCCGACGCCTCGCGATCGAAGTCGTCGGCCAAGTGAAGAATATGGATCTTGCGGCGGATCTCGGGATCGAGCGACATGAGGTCTTTGTAGGACGTGTGAAGTCGGCCCTTCGTGCATTCGTGGAAGATCAGATCGGCCCGCGAAAGGAACCGGATCGCCTCGCGATCGAACACCGTGTCGCAGCTGTAGCCGAACGACCGCCCTCCGAGCGAGACCACGAGCCCGAACGAGGGAAGACTGTGGACCGTGCGGAAGATCGAGAACTCCAACTCGCCGATGCGAAACGGCTCGCCCTGGTCGACCGGACAGGTCCGAAAGTAGTCTTCGGCGCGGAAGGTTTCCGTGATGCCGAGCCGCGGGATTTCTCTCCCTTCCATGGCGACGGAGAGTTTGCGCGGCCAAAGCGCCTCGCAGACCTCGGGCAAGGCGTAGATTGTCACGCGTCCCGTCCGTTTGGTCATGAATTTGCGATAGAACAGGAGCGACTCGAGACCGTTGCAGTGGTCGCCGTGAAGATGCGTGACGATCACGTCGCCGATGCCGCTCGCGTCGAGCCCGAGCCCCGCCTTGAGCGTCACTTCGTGAAGAATCTTGTGAATCGGATCGGGACAATCGACCAGAACGGGCTTCGATCCCCCCAGAACCAACATCGAACAGAAATAGTCGATGCTCGAAAAGGCGTCGCCGATTCCCAAGGGAAGGATTTGAAGCGGACCCGCCGCCATATCGCTCATCGGATGACCTGCGCACCGAATCCGGAAAATGAACGCCCCGGTCGCAACGCCGAGAACCGGGACCGAAGGAACCTACTCAGCGTAGCGAAGCCCAAACACGAGTGTCAACTGGTTTCCGGGAAAGGCTTTTCCGAGGAAAGGGTCTTCACATCCCGGCCTGAAGGACCTGAACCTCTTTCTCTAGCCGCGCGATCTGACCCGAGAGATCCCGGTTCTTCGCGTGGAGGGAGAAGAGGCCGTAGAGCATCGCGACCGCCACCAGCGCCGCCGCCGCGCGCAACGACCAACGCCACCAGAACGTTTCGCGCAGGTACTCGCGCACCATCTCGTCGCGGCGGGCGACCTGTTTGAGCCGAGGCAACAGCCGCGACCAGAAACTGCGCGTGTATTCCTCGGGGGGCTGAACGTTTCGCCCCGCCTCGATGAACCGCGACAAAGGCCGCCATTCGATCGGGATCGACCCCTTGGGCGCGGCTTCGCGCGCCGCCCGGTTCTCGACCTCGGCCGCCGCGCGGCTGACGCGCGATTCGGATTTCAGGGCCCGTTCCTCGCGCTGTTCTTCGGAACGGCCGCTATGGGGATGAAAGTTGCGGAATCTCATTTGAGATGCTCCTTGAGTTCCTTCATGAGGCGCGCGCGCGCCTTGAACAGGTGCCACGACACGGTCTTCTCGGCCACGCCCATCGCCTGGCCCGCCTCGCGGTGCGACAAATCCTGGAACAGGACGAGGATCACGGCCAGGCGCTGTTTTTCGGGCAGTGCATTCAGTGCCCGCTGGAACTCGCGCGCCATCTCTTTGCCCTCGAGTATTCGGCGCGGACCGGGCGCCTTCGATTGCAGGTTCAACTCCGTTTCGGGCGCGTCGAGCTCGACGTCCTGGCGTCGAGTGCCCAGCCGGCGACCGCGCCGCCGCAGTGCGCTCAGCGCCTGGTTCACCGTGATTCGGTAGAGCCAGGTATAGAAACGCGATTTGAAACGGAAACGACGAAGCGAGCGGAAGACCCGGATCCAGACCTCCTGAGCCACGTCGTCGGCTTCCGTTTCGTCGCCCAGAAGGTGATAGGCCGTCGAGACGACCGAAGATTGATAACGCAGGACAAGGCACTCGAATGCGTCCAGGCTTCCGTCTTGCGCCGCGCGGATCAGTTTCTCCTCGTGTGTGTAGACCTCGGCGCAACCCATAGTCCCGCCGTCCGAAACCGGTCCCGGTTTCTCCGCCGCCGTCTGCGCGGGCCCGCAGCCCGCCGTCATTGCGGCAACTATGGGATGAATCCTCCTTTGCGGGCAACCGTTTTCTCGCCCCTACCGATTATGAGACTCCCCCTCGACCCGATTCCTTGGTTGCGGTCAAAGGGGAATCCTCGCCCTCCGGTCCGCGCATTCCTCTTGGAACGCTCTCACCCGGCAGGCGTAGTACTGATATGACGTGGGTTAGGGGGAATCCGGCGTGTCAGTCAACCCGCGAGGCGCAATGGCCTTCGATATGCGCGTTGAGAGCGGCAGGTCACGCGGAATAAACCGGCACGACGATTTCACGTCTCGCCTTGGCGCGTCCACCGCGAATGTTGGCCTCGACCGTCTCGAGCACGTTGGCGGCGTAGTAGCGCGTTCCGCATTCCGAGCACACGCCGGCCGGAACGTCTTCTACAATCACGTATTTCTTCTTTATCTTGCGGTGAAGAGTCACGCGCTTCTCGACGATCTTGCCGCCGCAGTACTCGCAAGTCTCGCCATCCCAGAAGCCCATGTTCTCTCTCTCCACTTCACACATCTTCCAGCGCAATTCCCTTTCCCGCTCTCAGACTGTCTCTCGCTCGTTCGATCCGTGCGAGGAATCTCGGATCGTTCTCGAGACGATAGTCGAACCAATCGTCTTCCGTTTCAAAACCGATCAACACACCGGCCGGCTTGCCGTGGCGCGTGATAACGACTTCTTCCTTCTCGGCAACGTGAAGGTACTTGGACAGATCGTCTTTGACTTCCGACAATGCCACCGTCTTCATGTCTTCTCTCCCACCCGCTCGAGCCACCTCGGAGCTTCCGATTTCGGAACGATCGCAAGGATGCGGACCTCGAGACCCTCGACATCGTAGAATACGCGCACATCGTCCACTCTGAGCCGATACTCCGGGCATCGCAGAGCCCGAAGTCTCTTGATGCGGCTCTTGCTCGTCTTCGCGGGTTCGTGTCTCAGATGGAGTTCGATAGCATCTCTAACGGTAGTCCTCGCGCGAGCGCTCAGATGTTTCAGATCTTCAACGGCTTCAGGAGACAGGACAATCTCGTGGCGCATTCTGGCTATAATATAGCCAGAATGCGGGCGGGTGTCAAGAGGAACCCGGACGCGCTGAAGCGTTCGGGCATGAAAAGCCTCCTGGGGGAAAGAGATCAAGAAACCAGAAGGACCCAAGGGACCGAAAGGACGGAAAGAACAAAGAAGATAAGGGACCTTGGTCCCGAATCTCGTCCTTCACGGCCTTTTCGTCCCTCTCGTCCTTCTTGTCGTTTCCGTCCCTTTCCTATTTCTTCGAAATCAGCTTGTATTCGAGACTGTCGACCAACGCGCGCCACGAGGCTTCGATGATGTTCTCCGAGACGCCCACCGTCCCCCATTCGCTCTTGCCGTCGCCCGATTCGATGAGAACCCGAACCTTGGCCGCGGTGCCTTCTTCGGCGTCGAGGACGCGCACCTTGTAGTCGCGCAGATTCACGTCGGCCACCTGCGGGTACTCGTGGCTCAGGGCTTGGCGCACCGCCTTGTCGAGCGCGTTGATCGGGCCGTCGCCCTCGGCCGCCATCAGATAGTGCCGGCCGCCCACGTCGATCTTCACCGTCGCTTCGCTGATGCAATCCTCGTCGTGGCCGCGTTTCTCGACGATCACGCGGAACCCCTTGAGGCTGAACGGGCGTTTGTACTTCCCCTTGAGGCGGCGGGCCAGAATTTCGAACGACGCCTCGGCGGCCTCGAACGAATACCCTTCGTCCTCCATCCGCTTGATGCGCTCGAGAAGCGTCTTCTGCTCGCCCGACTCGCCGTCGAATTCCATGCCGCGTTCGGCGGCCTTGTACTCGATGTTGCTCACGCCGCTCATCTCGCTCACTAGGACGCGGCGCTGATTCCCGACCGTTTCGGGCGGCACGTGTTCGTAGGTCGACGAGTGGCGCTGCATCGCGCTGACGTGGATGCCGCCCTTGTGGGCGAACGAGCAGCGGCCCACGTAGGGCTGGCGCGGGTTGGGCGTCTGGTTGGCGATCTCGTCGATCGTGTGGCTGAACTCGGTCAATCGCGCCAGGCTCTTCGCCGGGACGCACCGCAGTTTGAGTTTGAACGCGATGTTCGGAATCGCCGTGATCAGGTCGGCGTTCCCGCTCCGTTCGCCATAGCCGTTGATTGTCCCCTGGACGTGGCGCGCGCCTTCGGCGACCGCCACGATCGAGTTCGCCGCGGCCATCCCCGCGTCGTTGTGCGTGTGGATGCCGATCGGGGCGCGCGTCGCGCCGACGACGGTGCGGACAATCGCGGCCACCTCGTGCGGCATGGTTCCGCCGTTGGTGTCGCACAGCGCGAGGCAGTCGGCGCCGGCTTCGACGGCCGCTTCGAGCGTCTTGAGCGCGTAGTCGGGATTGGCCTTGTAGCCGTCGAAGAAGTGTTCGGCGTCGTAGATCACTTCGCGCCGCTTCGACTTCAGGTACTTGACCGAGCTGGCGATCATCGCCAGGTTCTCGTCGAGCGTCGTGCGCAACGCCTCGGTCACGTGCAGATCCCAGGTCTTTCCGAAGATCGTGCAGACCGGCACCTTGAGCTCGACCAGCGCCTTGAGGTTCGCGTCGTCCTCGGGTCGAATCTTCTTGCGGCGCGTGCTCCCGAACGCCGCGACCCGCGCGTGTTTGAGTTTCTCCTTGCGAATCGCTTGGAAGAAGCGGACCGCCTTGGGGTTGGACCCGGGCCAGCCGCCCTCGATGTAGTGGACGCCGAACTCGTCGAGCAGTCGCGCGATCTGGAGCTTGTCCTCGACCGAGAACGAGATGTTCTCGGCCTGCTCGCCGTCGCGCAGAGTGGTGTCGTAGATCTTCACGGTGTTTGGCATCGGATTCCTCTCCTAGTCTTTCTTCAGCAGGTTCAGCGCCTCGTCGCGGAACTGCGACGCCTCGCGGAAGTCGCGATATACCGAGGCGAAGCGAACGTAGGCGACCTCGTCCAGAATGCGGAGCCGCTTCAGGACCAGGTCGCCGAGGTCGCGCGTCTGGATTTCGAGATCCATCCGGTTCTGGATTTCCTTTTCGATGAACGAGACGATCGCGTCGACGTCTTCCTCGGTCACGGGCCGCTTCTCGCACGCCTTCCAGATGCCGCGTTTGAGTTTCGCCCGGTCGAAGCTCTCGCGTTGTCCGTTGCGTTTGATGACGTGCAACTCGGCCCCCTCGATGTACTCGAAGGTGGTGAATCGCTTCCCGCAATCCAGGCACTCGCGCCGCCGCCGGATCGACTCGCCCTCCTGGCAGACGCGCGAGTTCACCACCTTGTCGTTCATGCTGTGGCAAAAGGGACAACGCATGGTTCGAGTACCCGTTCGATCGAGATGTGCGGTGGCATGGGCGTCTCGCCCACGTCTTCTCAGTCCTCAGAATCACGGGCGGGACACCCGTGCCACGCCTGGGAGAACAAAACGGCCCGCCTCGGGAGGCGGGCCGCCGGGTTCGGAGATCTGATATGGACGCCCGATCTCGGTGGCCGCCTATCCCGTCTTGATGTGGGGCTGAATTCGGCTGACGATCTGCGCCTTGGGCATGGCGCCCACAATCGATTCCACCGCCTCGCCGTTCACGAAAAGGAGCATCGTGGGGATGCTTTGAATCGCGTGGGCCGCGGCGACGTTGGGACAGCTATCCACGTCCACCTTGCCCACTTTCAACCTCCCCTCGAACTCCTTGGCGATCTCCTCGACGATGGGCGCCACCATCCGGCACGGACCGCACCATTCGGCCCAGAAATCCACGAACACCGGCGTCTTGGACTGCGCCACTTCGCCATCGAAGTTGTCGTCGGTGAATGCGTGCACCAGGTCTGAAGCCATCGATGTTCTCCCCTCGTCCCGATGTCGATGGGACCTTGCCTCTCACTCCACTCCTTGTATCAACGCCGCCGAGAGCCGTCAAGCCATAATTGGGAGGAACCGGATTGGACAAACGAGGGACGGCGGGAGCCCGCGAACGTCTTCACTCTGCCGCCCCCGCTTGGTCGCGCAATCGAATCCGGACCTGCGCGATGCGGTTGCCCTCGATCCGCTCGACGCTGAAGACCGCCTCGGGGGTCTCGACCGTATCGCCCACTTTGGGAATCTCGCCCAGGGTCATCAGCATAAAGCCCGCGAGCGTGTCGTATTGAGGATCCTCGAAGTGAACGGCGGGAACCTCTTCCGAGACGTCGTCGATGTCGATGCTCCCCTCGGCCAGATACGCGCCGTCGGGCTCGAGCTGAAGATCCCGCGAGCGGGGCGCGAATTCGTCCTCGATTTCGCCCACGATCTCTTCGAGCACGTCCTCGCGGGTCACCCAGCCGCTCGTGCCTCCGTACTCGTCCACTACGATGGCGGCGGGGATGCCTCGATCGAGGAACTCGCGCAACAGTCGGTTCACCCGCATGAACTCGGGAACATAATAGGCTTCCGTGACGTAGGACTCGAGCGGGCGCGACGCATCGTCGGACTGAAGGATGTCGTAGATCGAAATGAACCCCGTGAGATTCACGATCCGGTTGCGATAAACGGGAAACCGCGAGTGCCCGGTGCGGCGGGCGAGTTCGCGCACGCCCTGGACCGTCATATCGCCCAGCCGAATGGCGACGACCGAGTTGATCGGCTCCATCACCTGGCGCACGCGGGTCTCTTCGAGATCGAGAATGTTGTAGACGATCTCGTCTTCGTCGGCCTCTTCCTCGCCGTCGACGTCCTGTTCCTCCGAGTCCTCCTCGCGCGAGTCTTCCTCGCCCACCTCGAGGTCCGTCACGAGAGAAATCAAGTCGCTCTTGGTGAGCTGTCTGTAAGGGAGAAGACGGCCGAGCGGCCAACGCGTCAGAGTGCGCAGAACCGTGGATAGAGGTCGAACCACGGCGGTCATGCCCCGCATCCAGAGCGGCGGCATGCCCCGTTGGGCCCCGCCCGACGGTTGGCGCAGCAACAGGCGGGGAATTCCGTAGACGCAAAGGAGATAGACCGGGGGGAGCAGAACGGCGGTCAGGCCGATCGCCAGAATCCGAATCGACCCGGGGCGCCCGGCCCTCGCAAACCCGATGCGCTCGAGCGCAAGTTCGAGGAGCCACGCCGTCGAGAACCCGGCCACCACGAGAGTCGCGCACAAACCGAGTCTCGAGACCCGGTAGGCCTCCTTCGTACTGCGAAAGATCTCCTGTTCGTTGGTCTCTTCGGGTTGGTCGTCGCCGAAAAGCTGCAGCAGCCGGAATCGGTTGACCAGCAGACTGGTCGATTCCATGACGCTGAAAGCCGCGCCCAGCGCCAGGCTGAGGATCGCGGCCGCGGCAATGCCCACAATCGCCAAAACGCTCACGGAACCTCGCCTCCCGGCGTCGATTTCGCGCCCTCGGGTTCGGCTTCCTCTCGCGGAAGACGCCCGACCAACTCCCTCAACAGGTCGTTCATCGACACGATTCCCGCCGTCGCGCCATACTCGTCGATCACCACGACGATCTGGGTCCGGTGTCGGCGCATCTCGGCAATCAGATCGACCAGATCCGTGTCGGCGCTGACAAACAGAGGCGGACTGAGAAGCCGATGATAGTCCGTATCCGGATCGAGCAGGATCTTCTTCGCATGGAGGATCCCGACCACGCCATCCAGCGAACCGTCGTACACGACCACGCGACCGAAGACCAGCTTGCGCAGTCCCTCGATCACTTGTTGCTGGGTGTCTTCCGTGCTGAAACCGACGATCTTGTCGCGCGGCGTCATGATGTCGGCCGCCGTGCTCTCGCCGAACTCGAGCGCGTGGTCGATCATCTCGCGCTCCTCTTCCTCGAGGGTCACGTCGGCCTCGCCCACGCCGACCATGGCCAAAAGACGCTTCTCGACATCGAGCGCAGGATAACGGTCGCGCGCCGCATCGATCCCCACGAGCCGACTCGCTCCGCGCACGACCGCCAATGCCGGAAGCGTGAGGGGAAGCAGAATCCACGACGACACGCGCACGCACGATGCGGAGAACGGCGCCAGGCGCTTGAACCATCGGGCCGCGAGAAGACCGGGCAGGATCTCCCCGAAAACCAACAACGCGGGAACCGAGACGATGACGGCGACCGCCGCGTGATGCAGCAAATTGCCGGCTCCAAGGTAGCCGACCACGGCATGACCCACCGACAAGGCGAAAAGGAGTCCGAAAACCAGGGAACCGGCCAGAAGCGTGAACCACGTCCGATCGAGGTTCGAACGCAGACGCACCAAAAGCGCCGCCGCATCGGGCCGCAAAACGCGCATCTCGTCGATTTCGTCCGAGTCGAGCGCGAAGAGGGCGTTGTCGAGAATCGTGAAGAACGACGAGCCAATGAGACCTATCAGGAACCCGCCCAAGAGCCATGCGCCCGACACGGCGTCTCGAGCGCCTCCCGCTCCCGGAACGTCGGCCGCGGCGACGCACGTGGCCACGACACCCACGAAAAGAACGGAAGGCAGATGGCGCCAGAGGAGCGAGAACCGCCGCGCGAACGGGCGCAACGGGTCAGGGTCTGAAGAGTCTGAGTCGGGGTCCAAGTCTTACAAGTCCTGGAATATCAATATTCCGGCAAGAACTTTGGAAATCGAGATACCGGAGGCCTTTCTCATCTTATCGGCGCGGTATCCCCGGACGCAACTGTTTTCGTGCTGTGTTCGAAAACTCGGCGAAGACGCGCGCAGAGCGCCTCGACCTCATCCGGCGACGGTTTCATCCCTCGATCCGACATCGCCGCCTGAAGCCGCGGCCCCGGACGCGGACTGATGGAGCGCGCTTCGGGTCCGACTGGCTGAAGGACGAAATGGATGTGTCCGGGCGTCCACCCTTGGCGCGACCAAAGACAAACATAGACTTGATCGGGATGGAGAAGGGAACGCACAGCGTCGGCGACCGCCGTCAGAAGCGGTCCCAGTTCGGCGGATTCCTCGAGCGTCAGTTCCCAGACGTGAACGCAATGGCGTTTGGGCTTAACGATGAGGGTCCCCAGGCCCAGAGGCCCGACGCAATGCTCGACCACCCAGCGAGACGTCTCATGCGCGCGCCCGCCGGGCAGAGATATTCGTCCCTCCATCAGATCGCAGGCGAGGCATCCGTCCATGTTACTGATTCATCGTCGTCAGGAACTCGTCGTTGGAATCGGTCTTGCGCAGGCGCTCGATCAGGAATTCCATCGCCTCGACGGTGTTGAGCTCGTTGAGGATCTTGCGCAGGAGCCAGACGCGCTGGAGAACGTCTTCCTTGAGAAGGAGTTCTTCCTTGCGGGTGCCCGAGAGCGTGATGTCGATCGACGGGTAGATGCGCCGGTCGGCCAGCTTGCGCTCGAGGTGGCATTCCATGTTGCCGGTGCCCTTGAACTCTTCGAAGATCACGTCGTCCATGCGCGAGCCGGTGTCGACGAGGGCGGTCGCGATGATCGTGAGGCTCCCGCCTTCCTCGATGTTGCGCGCCGCGCCGAAGAATCGCTTGGGCTTGTGAAGCGCGTTCGAGTCGATGCCGCCCGAGAGCACTTTGCCCGAGGGCGGCGCGATGGTGTTGTAGGCGCGCGCCAGGCGCGTGATCGAATCGAGAAGGATCACGACGTCGTGTCCGTACTCGACCAGGCGCTTGGCCTTCTCGATCACCATTTCCGACACCTGTACGTGGCGATCCGGCGGTTCGTCGAACGTCGAGGAGACGACTTCGGCCTTGACCGATCGCGCCATGTCGGTCACTTCTTCGGGCCGCTCGTCGATCAAGAGGACGATGAGGATCACTTCCGGGTGATTGGTCGTGATGGCGTTGGCGATGTCCTGGAGGATGATCGTCTTGCCGGTCCGAGGCTGGGCGACGATGAGTCCGCGCTGGCCCTTGCCGATGGGCGTCATCAGGTCCATGACGCGGGTCGTGAGCTTCTTGCCGTCGGTTTCGAGGTTGAGTTTCGACTCGGAATAAAGCGGCGTGAGATTGTCGAACAGGATCTTGTTCGCCGCTTCTTCGGGCGGCTCGCCGTTGATCGCCTCGACCTTGAGCAGGGCGAAGTAGCGCTCCCCCTCCTTGGGCGGCCGGATCTGACCCGAGACGTAATCTCCTTTGCGCAGGTTGAACCGGCGGATCTGCGAGGGCGAGACGTAGATATCGTCGGGACCGGGCAGATAGTTGTAGTTGGCCGAGCGCAGGAAGCCGAAGCCGTCGGGCAGGATCTCGAGCACGCCCGCGCCGAAGAGGTTGCCTTCCTTTTCGGCGTTGGCCTGCAAGATGCGGAAGATCAAGTCCTGCTTGCGCATCCCGGCCGAGCCCTCGATGTGCAAGTCGCGCGCCATGTCGTTGAGAGTCGAGATCGTCAGCTGTTTGAGCTCGACCAAGTCGAGAGCTTTCACCCGCTCGCCGCCGTTCGGCGCTCGCTCGCCCGACCGCGTCGTGCGAGGCCGCGTCCCGTCCGTGGGCGAGGCCACGGCCGCCTTCATCGCTTGAACGTTCGACCCGCCCGAACCGGCTGATTCCTCGGGCTCCTGTTGTCGCGACCGAGACGGCGCGCGTCCTCGCCTGCGTCGACCGTCGCCCATCGATTCGGTCTCGACGGATGTACTGCTCTTGTTCTCTGCCACTGTCCTAGTCTCCTTTTGTTGTCGTCCCCGCGATGTGTGTCGCGGAGTCTTTGTTTCCACATCGTCAGGTCCGGGTTCGAGCGTCTTCGAAACGAAAGAACCTGGAACTCGTGAACCCCGAGACCTGGAACTACCCTTTCACCCATCGCGCATAGAGCGCTTCAACCTGTCGCCGGGTCGCGTCGAGCGGACCCGAGTTGTCTATGACGGCGTCGGCCATCGCGGCTTTCCTCTCCTGCGGCCACTGCGCGGCCACCCGCTGGGCGATTTCCTCTTCGCTCAATGCGTCGCGACGCCCGACTCGCGCTATCCGTTCCGACTCGTCGATTGTCACGACCGCCACCTTGTCCAGACCTTTCTCGAGACCCCGTTCGAGAAGAAGCGGCACATTCAGCACGATCATGGGCGGCACGACGCCGCTTGGACCTTCGCCTCGCTCCAACTCCCGCGCAAGTCGGTGCATTTCTTCGATCACGCGGGGATGGACGATCTCGTTGAGGGCCTCGCGCCGCTCGGGCGACGAAAAGACCGTCTCGGCCATCCGTTTTCGATCCAGGCTCCCGTCGCCAAGGATATACTCGCTCCCGAACTCTTCGGCGATCCGGGCCAGGGCGGGCCGGCCGGGCTCGACCGCTTCGTGGGCGAGGCGATCGGCGTCGATCACGGCGGCCCCGCACCGCTCGAACATCCGGGCGACGGTCGATTTCCCCGAGCCGAAAGTCCCCGTTAGTCCAATTCTGGGTATTCTCGTCTCCTCCTCTTCGCTCAACACTCAGCCCAAGTCCTCCCGACCTTGATGTCCACGCGGACGGGCACATCCAGCTTCAGGGCGTTTTCCATCAGTCCACGTACGACGGGCGTGAACTTCTCGACTTCCGACTCGGGGAGCGAGAAGACCAACTCGTCGTGCACTTGCAAAACCATCCGCGCCCGGCGTTTCGATCCTCGGATTTCGCGATGGAGCCCGATCATCGCGATCTTGATCATGTCGGCCGCCGTGCCTTGGATCGGCGTGTTGATCGCCATGCGCTCGGCGTTGGCCCGCACGTTGCGGTTCGACACGCCCAGGTTCGGCGTCATGCGCCGTCGGCCACAGAGAGTGGTGACGTAGCCCCGACCGGCGGCCTCTTTCAAGAGCTCTTCGCTCCAACGCTTCACACCCGGGTAAGCGGCAAAGTAATCGTCGATGAAACGTTGCGCCTGACCGTGGGGAATATCGAGTTCGCGAGACAAGCGATGGGCGCTCATGCCGTAGAGTATGCCGAAGTTGATCGTCTTGGCCTGCTTGCGCATGTCCTCGGTCACCATCTCGCGGGGCATGCCGAAGACTCGGGCCGCCGTCTCGGCGTGGATGTCTCGATCCTCCTTGAATGCTTCGCGCAACGCCTTGTCGTCGGCCACGTGGGCCAGGACGCGCAGCTCGATCTGCGAGTAGTCGGCGGCGAGCAGGACGTGGTCCGGCTCGTTGGGAACGAAGGCGCGGCGGATCGCCAGCCCGTCGGCCGTTCGGACGGGGATATTCTGCAGGTTGGGGTCGCTCGAACTGAGGCGTCCCGTAGCCGCGATAAACTGGTTGTAAGAGGTGTGGATCCTCCCCGTCTCGGGGTTCACCATTTGCGGCAACGCATCGACGTAGGTCGACTTGAGTTTGTCCAGGTGGCGGAAGGCCAGAATCATCCCGGGAAGCGGGTGCTCGCCGACCAGTTCCTCGAGCACTTCCACGCGAGTCGACTGACCCGTCTTCGTCCGCCGTCCAGGTTTGAGGCCGAGTTCTTCGAATAACACTTCGGCCACTTGCTTGGGCGACTTGACATTAAAAGACCTTTTTGCCAGCCCGAAAATCTCCTGGGTCAGGGCGTCGAGCCGCTTCTGAAAGTCCGCCGAGAGCCCTTCGAGCACGGCGGCGTCGAGGGTCACGCCCTCGGCCTCCATGGCGTCCAACACCTCGACCAGCGGAATCTCGATTTCCTCGAAAAGGCGCTGCAGCCCTCCTTCCGCTTTCAACCGCCCCCCCAGAACGTCGGCCAGGCGGAGCGTCATGTCGGCATCGGCGCAGGCGTAGGGGGCGGCGCGGTCGATCTCGACCTGGTCCATCGTCGTGGCGCCGCGCCCCTTACCGATGAGTCCTTCGATTTGGGTCATCTCGACGCCGAGGATCTCCAGCGCCATCGCTTTCAGGCCGTGCGGGGCCTCCGGGTTCAGAAGATAGGAGGCCAGCATCGTGTCGAAGGCAAGACCGCGCACCGGCATGCCGTGGCGATCGAGAATCCTCAGGTCGAACTTGGCGTTCTGGGCAATCTTGACGACGGCGTCATCGGCAAGAACCGGACCTAGAATCTCGCGCACCGCGTCGAGCGGCATCTGACGCCCGGCGTCGCCTTCGAGACGATGGCCCACCGGAACGTACCACGCCGTCCCGGGCCGCGCGCACAGAGAGATGCCCACCAGCTCGGCCCGCATCGTGTCGAGGGCCGTGGTCTCGGTGTCGAGAGCGACTCGCCCCGCCTCGCGGATCGCGCAAACGACGTCGGACAACGCCTGCCGGTCCGTCAGGACCCGGTAGTCCGTCTCGGGCGTCGCGACCGCCGCCAGGGCGACCGCCGCCTGGAGCGCGCTCGAACCTTCGCTGGGTTCAACCGCATTATGGCTCTTTTCGCGCAGTTCGCGCAAGAGGGAAACGAACCCTAGCCGCCTGTAAAGTTCGATCAGCGCGGGGGAATCGGGCGTCGGACGGCACTCGACCGTCTCGGGCGACAGATCCAGGGGCACGTCGCGGCGCACCGTCGCCAGACACTGCGACATCAGAAGCTGCTCGCGACGATCGGCGATCAGTTGGCGCTGTCGGGCGTTCTCGACTCGGTCGAGGTCCTCGAGCATCTTGTCGACCGAGCCGTGTTTCTCGAGCAGCGCGACGGCGGTCTTCGGGCCGATCCGCGGCACGCCGGGAATGTTGTCGGACGCGTCGCCCACCAGGGCTAGATAGTCGATCATCTGGCTCGGCGCGACCCCCATGCGTTCCTTGACCTCGTTGGGACCGTAGATCTGCATGTCGTCGGCGCGCGTGCGCAGCATCGACACGTTTTCGTCGACGAGTTGGAAAAGGTCCTTGTCGGCGCTGACGATCACGGTCTTCAAGCCCCGGCGCGAGGCCCTCGTCGAAAGAGTCCCGATGAGGTCGTCGGCCTCGAAACCCGGCATCGCGGCGCTAGGGATCGCCATCGCCGCCAAAAGCTCGAAAAGAATGGGAACCTGCTTCTGGAAATCCTCGGGCGCTTCCTCGCGGTTGGCCTTGTATTCGGCATAGATCTCATTGCGGAACGACGGGCCGGGGCTGTCGAAAACGGCGACGATATGGGTCGGCGAGTAGGTCGAAAGAAGATTCTGCACCCGACGCGCGAACCCGAAGACCGCGTTGGTCGGCAATCCCTCGCTGTTGGTCAGACCGCGAACGGCGTAGAACGCCTGGAACGCCAGCGACATGCTGTCGATCAGAAAGAGCGTTTGGCCACTGGCGGGGGTCTGGGTTGTCATTGGCTTCGTGTTCTTGGAACCCGGAATCGCATATACACGGTCCCGAGGAGCCGGGTTGGCGCCGAAATCGTTCGACCCGGGTTTCGCTGCCGCGGAAGGCCGCGCCGCTTCTTGCACCGCTGGAACTCAGAGAACATGAACAGGAGGCCGCAATCGGAACTGGATCTCTCAGGGCTGCCGCAGGGGGGGGAGCTGGATCAGGGAGCCGGCTTCAGGGAACGGCCTTGAGACTCCGGCAAGAACTCGATTTTCTTCGAGAGGTCACGCTTCGGGCTCTCCGCGCGGCACTCGACTCGTGCGCGCCGCGCGCGCCGCCTTCGGGAGCGAAAGCCGGAGCGCGCGAGTCAGGGCTCGACGCCGACGTGGACAAGGTGCGTTGCCGCAACCCAACCATAACCCTCGGATGTGTGTTGTCCGAATAACCCGAAAGGCGCTTCCACTCATCGTGTGGGCGGACGGGACCCTCTCGGCCCGTCTTCGCCCCTCTTCATACCGTCCTGCTATGCCGCGGCGGGGGACCCGAGGTCGCCGACCCGGGGTCCCCGCCGGGCGAGTGCTAGTCGATGATCTTCCCCGAAAGGAAGATCAACAGAGTGGTCTTGTACGTCGACTTCTGCGCGCGGCTGAACAACATCTTCCCGACCCACGGCAGATTGCGCAGGCCGGGAATGCCGCTCGTCAGGTCCTGCGTGTATTCGCCCGTCCAGCCGCCTAGAACGATCGTCCCGCCGTCCTGAATCCGTGCGCGGGTCTGGACCAGCTTGCGCTGGCGGTTCCACGTTTCGACATTAGTCCCGGCGCCGTATGTGCCTATCACGCCGGTGTCGTCGGTACCCGAGACAAGCGAACGCGACAGCAACGCGCTACGCTGACTGAAGAGCCGACGAAACATCGTGTCTTGCTCCCCCGTGTAGTACGAATACGGGAAGTAGTTGAGATAGTTGGAGTCGACGTCGTAGGTATAGGACGGCGGCTGCGAATCGAGATCGCTGATCTCGACGAGGAGCTCGAGCAGAATCGACTTGGCCGACGTGACCTCCGGACTCACGGTCATGTCCACCTGCATCAGACCGGAGCCGACCGTGGTGTCGTATATGTCGCCGGCACTCGCCACGTCGCGTTGGATTTCGAAGGTGGCCGACTCGTTGTCCATGACGACGATGTGAGGACCGTTGACGACGTTGATGATTCCTTCGGCCTCGAGGAAACGCAACTGGTTCTCGACCTGGGTGCCGAGGAACTGACCCAGGACCAGGTCGATCGCCGTCGTTCCTTTCAGAAGATTCGTTCCGTAAACGCTACTCTCGACGCCCGATTCAAAGGCGCTCTTCAACTCGTCGTAGTCTTTCCCGAATCCGCCGCTGACCGTCGTCACGTTGCCGATGAAGTCCAGCGGGCTGTATGTGTAGGTGACCGGCGTGCCGTCGTCCAGGTAGCCGGTGACGACCTGATTGTAGCGCGGATCGCTGAGGTCGGTGAACGTGAACTCGGAGCTGATCTCCTTGGCCCGCTGTTCGTTGACCTGAACGAACTTGGTCATGATGTCGACTTGGGGAATCGGCTTGTCGAGTTCGCCCACCAGGTGTTCGACGCGCTGCAAGTCCGCCGGATCCTCGTAACGGACGATGACGGCGTTGAGGGGACCGAACTCGTTGATGACCGGCCTCATCGGTCCCTCTTCGGCCTCGGCCTCGGCGGCGGCCTGACCCGTCCCGGGCGCACCGGGAGCGACGCCCACGCCCGGCGGCGTGAGTCCCGCGATGGGGCCGGCGAATCCCGTTATGGGCGGGATGTAGCGAATCTTGAGCGTCACGCGGCCTTCGCCCGTCGAACCCGAGGGCCTGACGTCGTCCGCGAGGATCTCGTAGTCGTCTTGGAACGTCGAATTGAACTCGGTGATCGTGATCGTCTGGCTTTGAGTGCCGCTCCGGACGATCAGCTCGCAATTGTCGTCGCGGTCGTCCGCCACGTCGTTCTCGTTGACCCGGATCAGGCGGATGTTGAGATCGCGATAGGTGAACTCCTGTTCCGTCCTCAGGCTCTTGGTGATAGACTGCCCGCCGGCTTCGGCCCCTTGCTCGGCGGTACCGCCTTCCAGATCGAGGATCTGCGTGATGTTCGTGACCATCTCGCCCGACTCGACGTGACTGAGCGGGATGACCTTGGTCAATTGCTGCTGCTTGATCTGGGGCAGCGAGGCGATGAAACTCGCCACGCGGTTGACGTTCTCCTGCGTATCGGTGATCGTGAGTTGCAGCGAGCTCTGATCGAACCACATCCGGCGGCCCGCCTGTTTGGCCGCGGCCACGCCCTCTTCGGCGTACAGGAAGGTCTCGATGATCTCCTTGGTGGACAGGGCGAAGTCCTGAGCCAATTCCGTATCGCCCTTGAGCGCGTCGCGAGGGATCAGGCTGTAGGTCGCCAACTGCAGGCTCTGGTCGAGCAGGTTCTTGATGAACCCCTTGTCCATGAGCATCTGCTCGATCTGCTCCATATGACTCGGCGTGTCGCGCACGATCAAGTTCTTGCCCTCGACCCAGACGCCGCGTTCGATGTTGAAGGGAGTCTTTTCCGTCTGAATGATCGCGTCGACCAGCGTCTTGATCTCCTGGCCGAGGGTCTCCTCGATCCGGTAAACCTTCGTCACCAGCTCGACGGGCTGATCGCTGACTAGGTCTTTCAGGAAGGCATCGAGCTTCTCGATGTTCTGTTGCGAATCCTGCACGATGAGAATCCGCTGACGGGGCTCGAGCTGAAGCACCGTTCCCTTGAGAGGCTTCTCGGCCGACGGACCCCACATCAGTCGCTGGATCGACTTGTTGTCGATAAGCGCCTGAACCTTCGTCATTTGGTCTTCGTTCAGCCGGAACACCCTCGTCTTGAGATCGGGACTGACAACGATGATGTCGCCCTTCTGGCGTTCCCACTTCAGGCCGATGGGCAGCAGAACCGAATCGAGGATCTCCTGCAACGTCTTGTCCACGAACGAACCGTTGATCAAGGCGTCCGAGCCTTCGGCCACGGTGAAGTCCACTCCCGAGGCCAACGACAAGGTCTGAAGGAAATCGCGCAACGGCAAGGCCTCGGAGGTCCGGATCAGAGGAATCGCCGTTTGCAGCTTCACTGCGCCCGCCCGTTCGGTTTCCGACGCTTGGCGACGCGCTTCTTCGTCGGCCAGTAGGCGTTGATGCTCGATTTCCGTCTCTTCGAGCATGGTCTTGGCCGCTTTGTTCTCGGGATCGAGCGCGAGAACCTGGTTCCACAGGGCGCGCGCGTCGGCTAGGTTCTTCGCTTGATAGTTCGTATCGGCCTCGCGCATCAGTCCTTCGATCTCGCGGCGACGCTCGGCGGCCTGGTTCGACATGGACTTCTCGAGTTCTTTCTCGGCCTGCGCCATGAGCTTGGCGGCTTTGCGGTTCTCGGGCTCCAGAATCAACGCCCGATTCAACTTGACGATGGCGTCGGCGGCACGTCCTTCCTTTATAAGGATCCCCGCTTCATCCACCAGCGTCGAGGCGTCCTTCCCCTCGTCGGCGCTCGCCTCCTCGTCCGCGGTCGAGTAGGTCCCGAACGGCGAAAGGCCTTCAAGGACCGGTTCCTCGATACCCGGAGACACCGCCTCGGTGCCGGCCGGCGCCTCGGACGGCATCGTGTCGCCCGTGCTGTCCATCGGCTCGGGCGTCCATTCGCTCTCGGGGGAGACGGGAGTCTCGTCCACGGCAGGCTCTTCCGGCATTGCGGGCTCGATCGGAGCGAGAGGCTCTTCGGAAACGGGCATCTCCTCGGGCTCGACCGCAACGGGTGTTTCGTCCACGGCGGGCTCTTCAAGCGGCGGCGCCGCCGTTTCTTCTTCGCCCACCATCGTTTCTTCTTCGCCCACCATCGTTTCTTCTTCGCCCACCATCGTTTCTTCTTCGCCCACCATCGGGGGCGTGAACTTCTCTCCGACGGGCATCGCGGCCGCTTCCGGCTCGGGCATCTCGGTTTCCGCGGGCGCGGCGCCCTCTTCCTCCGCGGGAATGGTCGCCGACGCCGCCGGAGGCGGCAACATCATGTTCTCGGCCTCGGGTTCCGGCGATGCCGCCGGCATGCCCGGCACGGCCCCCCCGGCGGGCGCCGCAGTTTCAGCGGGTGGAGGAATTGCCCCGGGTTCTCCCTGGGCAATCACGATATCGTCGGCAGGTCTGTCGATCGAATCCACGGCCGTAACGACAAGAGCGTCGCTCGTCCCCGTCAGCGCGGCCACAAGCCGCGGACCCGAACTATCGGCTTGGGCCTTCTTTGCGTTCTCGAGCGCCGCGCGAGCGCCATCGTTTCGCGGATCGATTTCGAGAACGGTCCGGAAGGCGTCTGCGGCCTTGTCATATTGCCCGCTCGCGAAGAACTCGTTTCCGGCTCTCATTCCCTCGCGAGTCTGTGCAACGCGGTTCTGCTTTCGTTGGGCCGCTTCGGTTTCGCGAGATTGTGCCTCGGCGATCTCCTTCTTCTCTTCGAGTTTCGCGATCGCGCGTCGCGCCTTGCGATTGTCCGGATCCAGGGTCAACACGGACTGATAGGCCTGTATCGCGTCGCCGCAGTTGCCGGACTTGGCCAAGACGGAAGCTTGGGCCAGCGCGTCGGCGATCTGTTCGCGCCGACGCGTCTCCTCGGCGAGGGCGGCCTCGGCCGAGGCGTTCTCTTCGAACCGCGTTTTGGCCTTCTCGGCATGGGCTATTCCGCGTTTCGCTTTCCGGTTTCCGTCGTCCAGCGCCAAGACCGATCGGTACGTCTCGATCGCCTGATCGAATTCGCCCGCGTCGGCATACGACGCAGCTTGACTCAAAATGCCGTCAATCTGATCCTGCCGCGCTCTTTCCAGTTCGAGAGCGCGCGATTCTTCCGCATAAGCGACCGCCTCGCGGGCCTTCTTCGTTCCCCGCGCAACGCCTCGATCGTCGGGAGCGAGCGCCGAGGCCGTCTCGAACGCCCTGAGCGACTCTTCGTACGAACCCTCCGAGAAGAGGCGCTCCGCCTCGGCCACCGCCTCGTCGATTTCTTTCCGCTTCTCCGCCGCTTGGCGCTCGAGCGCCTGTGTGCGTTCGATCTCGGCGCGTTCGATTTCGGAGCGTTCCTCGGCGGCTCTTACCCGGTCGAGTTCCTTCTGGACCCGCGCGATGCCGTCGGCTGCGCGGTCGGCGCGCGAGGAAGAAAAGAACCACGGTCCAGGCTGGTCGTCCTGGGGCGCCAGGGCACGAGCCTCTTGATAGGTCTTGAGAGCGTCGTCGAGCTTCTGCTGCTCGAAGAGGGCGTCGGCTTGCGCGAGGATTTCATCGATGCGCCGGTCGTTGGCCGTGCGCTCGGCCTCGGCGCGGATCTCGTCGACCTGCTCGAGGCCGCGTTGCGCAACGCGGTTGTTCGAGTCGAGAAAAGAGACCTCGGCATAATTCTTCTTGGCCTCGTCGTAGCGCCCTTCGCTCAACGCGACTTCGGCCTGGGCCAAAAGACCCTCGATACGACGTTCTCTCTCCTCGAGACTGGCGCGGGCTTCTTCTTCGGCTTGCGCCTCTCTGGCACTCCTCAGGCCCTTCTCGGCCTTGGCCAGGAGTTTGCGCGCCTTGCGATTGTCCGGGTCCTCGCTGAGCACTTGGCCGAACAGCTGGGCGGCCAAATCGTAGTGTTCGTTATCGAGAAGATCCTTGCCCTGCGCAAACCGGACATCGGATCCACCGGCGGACAAGGCGGGGCGAGGCGCATCGGGAATCTCCCCCGCGCCCGAGACGCGCTCTTGTCCGATGCGGGCCAAGTAGTCGCGCGTCGATTCGTAATTGCCCGCCAGGAGCCAGACGTTCCAGAACTCGGAGCGGGCCTGGCCGAACTCGCGCTGCTCGTAGAGATCGCAGGCGTGGCGATACGTCTCCTTCACCGCCTTTTCCACTTCGGCCGGCGAGGAGAGGTCCCGGCGCAGGGCCGCCTGCTGATCCAGATTGCGGCGGGCGCTGTCGACCCACTGATTGAGTGAATCGTTGTCGGGTTCCAGGCGCTGTGCGCGCTCGTACCAAGTCAGCGCCTTGGCGAACTCGGCATTCTCGTAGTAGCGTGTTCCCGCCGCCACGCATTCCTGGAATCTTAGGTTTCTAGTCTGCTCGAGTTGCTGGGAGTTGACTCCCCGCGCATCCGCCATGAGGACGGGAGAGACGGGGTTATCCCCCAAATCGACAGCGCTTTGAGCCGCGGCGAGGAGGGAGGACAAGAGCAGGAACGCCAGGAGCGGGAGAACACAACGGGGAATATGCGATGTCATTTGAGTGTCTGACTCTCCTTCGGGATGGGTTTTACTGCACGAGGCTAGAGGAGGGTTCTGATCACCTTGATGGGGGGCGGAACGCCACCGGCACGATGATCGACCCGCAACACAAGGATTGTCAAGTGAAAAAAGCATGTCTGGAGGGCTTCTTTCCAGGCGAGGCGATCCGGACTGCCGGGTCGCGTCGAATAAGTCTGGGGGGGGGGACGTAAGAACCTACAGCGGC
>JAFGFN010000175.1 GCA_016931035.1 Candidatus Sumerlaeota bacterium | reverse complement strand
CGCTTGCTATGGAATCGAACCCCTACTACCCAACTTCCGGACTCAGTCTCCCTCAATTCTCGGTGCTCAGTCAAGATGCGCCCCCCGTTGCCGAACAGGCGCAGTCCTCCCCGTGCGCCGAGGGGACACCCGGGCGGGAGACGCCGCGCCCGGCCCCCGGCCAGTTCCCCCTTGATCGTCCGGACGGTTCTCTGTTTCAATGAGTTCGCTGTCGAATCGGCAGACGCCGTCGACATGCACTTACCACAGGCGATTGTTCGCGTGCCCTGCAAAATCGTTACGACTCTCCGAGAACCTACCGCGGCTCCCCTGCTGAAAGAGGTTCGGGGGCGGTTCTCTACGATCTACGCCGATCCGCCGTGGCGGTTCCAGAACCGCACGGGGAAGATGGCGCCCGAGCATCAACGTCTTTCTCGATACCCGACAATGACGCTGCGCGAGATCGTCGAACTGCCCGTCGAACGTCTCGCCGCGCCCCAGGCGCACCTGTATCTCTGGGCGCCGAACGCCCTCGTCGAGGAAGGACTCGAAACGATGAGGCGATGGGGATTCACGTACAAAACGAATCTCGTGTGGTACAAGACCCGCAAGGACGGCGGGCCCGACGGACGAGGCGTCGGGTTCTACTTCCGCAACGTGACGGAGATTCTTCTTTTCGGCACGCACGGCAAAGTCCGCACCCTGGGGCCGGGGAGAAGACAGGTCAATCTCCTGGCGGCGCCCAAGCGCGAGCATTCGCGCAAGCCCGACGAGATGTACGAAATCATCGAGCGATGCTCGCCGGGACCCTATCTCGAGCTCTTCGCCCGCCACCCTCGCCCGGGTTGGACCCAGTGGGGGAATGAGGTCGCTCCGAACGGGTAGCCCGGACTCTCCCGCCGCCGACTCGATCCGAGAACCGATCGAGGACCGAATCGGAGTCGCTATCGGGATTGGGCCCGATTCTTCCCTGGGAACGCCGAGCGCCGGCTCGGCTCTCTTCTTCTCCATCCGTGCCGAGCGGGCGCTCGGCGTTCCCAGGAAACGACCTGCGCCCGGCCTTCCCTACAGCCTCAAGTCTACAGCCTCAAGTCTGAAGCCCCCCCAGGGACACAATATGTGTGGATTCGCTTGACAAGAGATACAACAAGTTGTATCGGTGGTAGGTCTTGCTGAGCGATCTCCGTGCCGGTTGGTCCCCCCGGGTCTTTCTGCCGGCCGGTCGGTTCTTCGGGACGGAGATTGCGGGCAGGAACTCACGTCGCCCTCTCGGTTCTCATTTCGGTCTGGCCCGGTCCGAGCGCGGGTTTGGCTGTCTCGGAGCGGGGAGCGAGCGCGCCTCGGACCGGGCGCCCGCTGGGCGATCGAATTGTCGAACCTGAGCATATCCGAGGCCCCCATGCGATTCCCGCGCCGTTTCACCCAGGCATCGGTCCACCCGTTCGATGCTTTCGAATATGAGACGCGCCGTTGTCTGATTCAGAACGCCGACGGCAGCGTCGTGTTCGAGATGGACGGCATCGAGGTCCCGCGCGGCTGGTCGCAACTGGCGAGCGACATTCTGATCTCCAAGTACATTCGCAAGGCGGGCGTTCCGGGCGAAACGGGACGCGAGACGAGCGTCAAACAGGTCGTGGGCCGGATCGCCCGGACGATTCGCGAGGCGGGCGAACGGGCGGGGTATTTCGCGTCCTCCGAGGACGCGGAAACGTTCGAGCACGAGCTGCTCTTCATCCTTCTCGATCAACGCGGCGCGTTCAACTCGCCCGTCTGGTTCAACCTGGGGCTCTATCCCGCCTACGGCATCGCGGGTGGAGGCGGGAACTGGCACTGGAACGAGAAGAAGGGATGCGCCGAAGAGCTCTCGAACAACTACGAGCACCCCCAGTGTTCGGCCTGCTTCATTCAGTCGATCGACGACGATCTGATGTCGATTTTCTCCCTTCTCAAGAACGAGGCGCGGATTTTCAAGTACGGCTCGGGCACGGGAACCAACTTCTCGAACCTGCGCGGCAGCCAGGAGAGACTCTCGGGCGGAGGCACCTCGTCGGGCCTGATGAGCTTTCTCGAAGTGTTCGATCGCGCCGCGGGTGCGACCAAGAGCGGCGGCACGACGCGCCGCGCGGCAAAGATGATCTGCCTCGACGCCGACCATCCCGAGATCCGCGAGTTCATCAACTGGAAGCGCGTCGAGGAGAAGAAGGCGCGCGCCCTCATCGCCCAAGGGTACGATCCCGATTTCAACGGCGACGCGTATCGCACCGTCTCGGGACAAAACGGCAACAACTCGATTCGCGTCGCCGACGAGTTCATGCGGACCGCCGCGTCGGGCGGCCTCTGGGAGACGCGTTTCCGCACCACGGGCGAGGTATCGGACCGAATCCCCGCGAGCGAGTTGATGCGCGACATCTGCGAATCGGCGTGGGAATGCGCGGATCCCGGGCTCCAGTTCCACACGACGATCAACGACTGGCACACGTGCGCGGCGAGCGGGCCGATCCGAGCGAGCAATCCGTGCAGCGAATTCATGTTCCTCGACGACACGGCGTGCAACCTGGCGTCGATCAACCTGATCGAATACGTGAACGACGACGGCTCGCTCGACATCGACGCCTTCCGCCACACGGTTCGAATCCTCATCCTGGCGCAGGAGATCCTGGTCGACGCCTCGTCGTATCCGACCGAGCGCATCGCCGCAAACAGCCATCTGTTCCGCCCGCTCGGGTTGGGCTACGCGAACCTGGGCACGCTTCTCATGGTGAGCGGACTGCCGTACGACAGCGAGGGCGGACGCGCCGTGGCGGCGGCGATCACGGCGTTGATGACGGGCTGCGCCTATCGCGTCTCCGCCGAGATCGCCGAACGCAAAGGCGCGTTCGACAAGTTCGGCGAGAACCGCGACTCGATGCTGCGCGTCATTCGCAAACATCGAACGGCGACGGAAGAGATCGCCTCGGAACAGTGCCCCGACGATCTCCTGGCCGCCGCGCGCGCCGCGTGGGACGACGCGCTCGAAGCGGGAGAGCGGCACGGATACCGCAACGCGCAGACAACCGTTCTCGCGCCGACGGGGACGATCGGCCTCCTCATGGACTGCGACACGACGGGGATCGAGCCGGATTTCGCTCTCGTCAAGTTCAAGAAACTCGCCGGAGGCGGATACTTCAAGATCGTCAATCGATCGGTCGAAGCGGCTCTCGAACGCTTCGGCTATCGGCCCGACCAAGTGCGCGCCGTCGTCGAGTACGTGCGCGGGACGCGCAATCTCGAGGAATCGCCCTACGTCAACACGGCGTCGCTCGAACAAAAGGGCCTGACCGCCGAAGACATCGGGAGAGTCGAAGAGGCGCTCCCCTCGGCGTTCGATCTCGAACAGGCCTTCTCGGCCCACGTGGTGGGCGAAGCGGCGCTCAAACGCCTCGGAATCGCGGAGCGCGACGCGCGGCGTCCGGGCTTCAGCCTCCTCGCCGCCATGGGGTTCACCCCCGACGAAATCGAAGAGGCGACCCAGGCGCTGTGCGGGACGATGACGGTCGAGGGCGCGCCGCACCTTTCGCCCGAACACTACGCCGTGTTCGACTGCGCGAGCAAGTGCGGCAAACACGGGAAGCGTTATATCGAGCCGATGGGCCACATCCGCATGATGAGCGCCGTGCAGCCGTTCCTCAGCGGCGCGATCAGCAAAACGGTCAACCTCCCCCACTCGGCCACCATCGAAGACATCGAGAACATCTATGCGGAATCGTGGCGGATGGGACTCAAGGCCGTGGCGCTCTATCGCGACGGATGCAAGAGCAGCCAACCCTTGAGCGCGACCAAGAAAACCGCCTCGGGCGCCGCCGCCGAAGCGGGCGAGACCGCCCAGCTCGAGCTTTTCCCCGAGATCGCCGAGTACGGACCCAAGCGTCGCCCGCTACCCAAACGCCGCCGCGGCATCACGGTCGAGGGGCGTGTCGGAGGCCACAAAGTCTACCTGCGGACGGGCGACTACGAGGACGGCAACCTGGGCGAGATCTTCATCGACATGCACAAGGAAGGATCGGCCTTCCGCTCGATGATGATGTGCTTCGCCATCGCCGTTTCGAAAGGACTTCAGTACGGCGTGCCGTTGCGCGAATTCGTCGATTCCCTCACCTTCACCAACTTCGAACCGCGGGGAGCGTGCGATCATCCCTACATCAAGCGCGTGACCTCGGTGATCGACTTCGTGTTCCGCGTCTTGGGGCTCGAGTACCTGGGGCGCACCGACTTCTGCCAGATCAAGCCCGAGATCGAGGACATCGCGCCGACCGAACCCGTCGGCGAACCGGTCGCGCTCGAAGACACATCGACCGAAGGGGGCAACGGGCGCGGGAGCGGGCGGGCGGTCGAGCTGGCCGCGGCGGCGCGGCACGCTCCCGGCGGTGTCTCGGAACACGGAGAATTCCTCGACTTCATGCCGGTCGATTCGCCGCTCGGACGCCAGATGAGCGAGATGATGACCGACGCGCCGTTTTGCGATCAGTGCGGTCAGATCACGATGCGCAACGGCTCGTGCTACAAGTGCCTGAACTGCGGACACTCGATGGGGTGTTCGTAGATTGAGTTCCAGGTTCGGGATTGGAAGCGGGAAGGAAGGTGGCGGGAAAGGCCGGCGACGCAGATTGAGATCGCGTTTCGACGCCGGGCGGCCTTTCTTGGCCGAGACTGTCCAGGTCCAAGGAGTTATGCACAATCCGCGAGCGAGGAATTCGCTTCGACGTTCGGAATTCCCTTGCGCTCGCGTTCGTTCTTTGACACGTTGATTGGGCTGCCTGTTCCAGAAGTCCATTCTCGAAGTCCCGTTGATCCGCAGAAGTCGTTCGCCGCGGTAATCGTGCATTAGGTGTTCGATCCGCACGATGCCTTTCAGAGTTTTTTGCAGGGGGCGCGAACGGCGCGCGCGGCTCGATACACTCGACGCAGGGCCGCGCCGAGGGACCGAAAGGGGACAGGTTGAGCTCGGTCACATAAGCTTGCCGGGGAATCGTGCGCGAGAGGGTAGGTATGCTCGCGTTCCCGTTCCAGTTGTTCCTCTTCCAGTACTCCCACAATCGGCCCACCTTAGGCTCTTCTCTATGTTGAGCCGTCCCATTCTCCCACCTTCCCCGGCAAATTGTTTGCTGGTGCGCCGGCGGGCCCGCTCCCAAGCGGGCCCGCCGGTTGGCGCATGACTACCACTCTCAAGAACCTCTTGAGCGCTGAAAGCGCGGCATACTATAGCCCAGGGCAAGCGAGCGCAGCGAGCGACGCCCTGGGTAAACGACCCCTTCCCGTAATCGCGCCGGCGCGCGTCCTTGCCCCGCAAGGACCGTGACGGCGCCCAACAGGGGTCCTTGAGATGCCTTCGAGTTTCTTCGCGCGCACTTCGACCTCTAGTGAGCGACCGTCACCATGCCTCGAAAGTCCTTTCTCTTCTGGAGCCTCTGGATTCTCGCCATCCTGGCGGTCGTGGCGGTAGTCTGTGTCCTCATCGCCCTGGATAGAACGTACGGTTCCCTTTGGGTCAGCGACTTCGGAGACTTCGTCTTTGGGCGCAGCCCGCCACTTCACTTCAGTCCCGCCAGGGCCAACATGCGCACCTTGCCCCCGGCTTCAGCCCAATACTGTTCAGTGGTTTTGCGAGCCCGAAGGGCTTATCTACTATGCCCAAGGCTTCGCCTTGGGACGGCCAGGGCAACGCCCTGGCAGCAGGGCCGCGATTTGTCTTCCGAGCCCTGTAGGGGCGATCCAATTCAAGAGCACCGAGGCTCTTTGCAGCGTAGATCGCCCTTTCAGGGCCGCCTGATTCTGTCCTGGTCCCATTTCCCAGGGCGTTGCCCTGGGCTTTAGTAGGGCCGCGCCTTCGGCGCTATTCGCGCATTCATCGGAGTTTCGCCGCACAGATACGTCCTCTTGGATCGGGTCTCCAAGCATGACAAACCCTTGAACAGCACTGGGCTTTAGACCGTTTCTCAGAAGTCCGTAGCGATTGAGGCCGTGGTTTGGGCTACGCGTTCGGGGTTGCGAATCAGGTCAAGAAGGGCT
>JAFGFN010000174.1 GCA_016931035.1 Candidatus Sumerlaeota bacterium | reverse complement strand
CGCTTGCTATGGAATCGAACCCCTACTACCCAACTTCCGGACTCAGTCTCCCTCAATTCTCGGTGCTCAGTCAAGATGCGCCCGAGGAATCGCGATCCGACCATAATCGCTTGACTTTCTCTCTGCCGATAGCCAGGATCTTTACCCACTATCCGCAAGTGGGCCGATGACAGGGGTCGGCGTCTTGCGTCTTCTGCAGTCGAACGTTTCGGCACGACAGAGAGCCAGGAAGAACACCCTGGAAGAAGGAAAAAACCGCGGAGAGGTGGCCACCATGACCAACAACGCCGTGCTTAACACCTGGATCGAGGAGATGGCCGCGCTGTGTCAGCCCGACCACGTCGTCTGGATCGACGGTTCGGATGAACAGCGCGACGCCCTGAGGGCCGAGGCCTGCAAGACGGGCGAAATGATCCTTCTGAACCAAGAGAAACTCCCCGGCTGCTACTATCATCGGACCCATCCGCTCGACGTGGCCCGCACAGAGGACAAAACGTTCATCTGCGCCGCGCACGAACGCGACGCGGGCCCGACGAACAACTGGAAATCGCCCGAAGAGGCCTATACCGAAGCGGCGAACTACTTCCGCGGCTCGATGCGGGGACGCACGATGTACGTGATCCCCTTCTCGATGGGACCGGTCGGCTCGCCGTTCAGCAAGATCGGCGTCGAGCTGACCGACAGCATCTACGTCGTTCTCAACATGCTGATCATGACGCGCGTCGGAAAGAAGGTTCTCAACGCCCTGGGCACGAGCGCCGATTTCACCAAGTGTCTCCACAGCAAGGCCCAACTCGACCCCGACAAACGCCGAATCCTTCATTTTCCCGAGGACAACGCCATCTGGTCGGTCAACTCGGGTTACGGCGGAAACGTTCTCCTGGGCAAGAAGTGCCTGGCGCTGCGCATCGCCAGCGCTCTGGCGTACAAGGAGGGCTGGCTGGCCGAACACATGCTCATCCTCGGCATCGAGGAACCCAACGGCTATATCCAGTATATCGCCGCCGCATTCCCGAGCGCGTGCGGAAAGACCAACCTGGCCATGCTCATTCCGCCCGAGGGACTCAAGAGCAAGGGCTACCGCATCTGGACCGTCGGCGACGACATCGCGTGGATCAAGATCGACACCGACGGTCGCCTCTGGGCGATTAATCCCGAGTCGGGTTTCTTCGGCGTCGCTCCCGGCACCAACTCGAAGACGAACCCCAACGCGGTCGCGACCGTTCAGAGGGACACGATCTTCACAAACGTGGCGCTGCTTCCCGACGGAACGGTCTGGTGGGAAGAGGGAGACGGCGATCCGCCGTCCGAGGCCTTGGAATGGAAGGGCAGTCCCTGGAAACCGGGAATGAAAGACAAGGACGGCAAGCCCATTGTCGCGGCGCAGCCCAACAGCCGGTTCACCGCGCCGTTGCGCAACTGCCCGTCGGTGTCCTTCCGCCTGGAACACCATCACGGCGTGCCGCTTTCGGCCATCATCTTCGGCGGCCGACGCAACACGCTGGCGCCCCTGGTCTACGAGGCCATGAATTGGAATCACGGCGTCTTCCTCGGCGCGAGCATGGCGTCGGAGCGTACGGCCGCGCAGTACGGCAAGCTCGGCGAGGTGCGGCGCGACCCGTTCGCCATGCTGCCGTTCTGCGGCTATCACATGGCCGATTACTTCAAGCACTGGATCGGCATCGGCCGCAAGGCGCCGCGTCCGCCGCGGATCTTCCACGTCAACTGGTTCCGCCGCGATGAGAAGGGCGGTTTCCTCTGGCCGGGGTATGGCGAGAATCTCCGCGTGATCGAATGGATTCTCCAACGCACGCGCGACGAAGGCAAGGCGGTCAAGTCGCCCATCGGCTACCTGCCCGCGCCCGACGCGTTCGACATGACCGGCCTCGACCTGCCCAAGGGCACGATGGAGAAGCTCCTCGAGGTGAACAAGGACGAATGGCGCGCCGAATGCGACGCGATCGAGGAGTTCTTCAACGGTCTCGGGCCGAAAGTGCCGTGGGAGCTGCGCAACGAACTCGAGGGCCTGCGCCACAGGCTCGAGGAGTGAGGTCGGCGCCAGGCGGGGCCGATTCTCGCGGGCGACATGGAATCAACGCAAAGCCCCGGCTCGGATTTCCGAGTCGGGGCTTCTTGCGCGTCCGATTCATTCCCGAGAGAAACCGCCGGTTCGTCGATTCTGTCCCGACGGCCCGTATACCGTTTTGAGTACAGGCTTCAGCCTGCCCTTTTCTGCACAGGAGCAGCAACCTGCCGGGCTGCGGCAGGCTCCGCCCTGACGAGAAGGTTGTACTACGAACTCCTCGTTTCGAGCCCGACAAACCGCTACTCGTACTGCACACCGTAGGCCCTGTACAAGACCTTGGCGGCCGAGCGCAGACCCTCCATTTCGCCCGCCTCGATCTTCCCGTCGGCCAGGACGGGATCGACCGCGGCGGTCCACGCCGCCACGGCCTCCCTGTACTTCTCGGGTTCGGCCTTCGCCTGGGCCGAAGGTTCGGCCTTCTCCAGTTCCCCTTTGAGATTCTTCAGGGTGTCGACGGACGGCGCTTCCGCCGTCGTCTCCGTCATGAACTCGTAGATCCAATCGTTCGACTTCATGACGCCGGTGACGGTGTGGAGCGTGTCGAAATGGGCGCGAAGATCGCCGAGCAGGTTGCGGCCCATCTCCGCGTCGCCCGCCCGGAGCGCCCTGTCCGCGCTTCCGGCCAGGAGGTAGAGCCGGCGCGTCCAGGAACACCAATCGCGGTCCTGCCATTGCTGGATCTTCGAAAACCGCACCGGATAAACCGACGCCGCCTCGGTATAGAATTCCTTGATCGTCATGACGTATCGCGTGCGGAAGACCTTGAACGCCTCCGCTGTCTTTCCGTCGTCGAGCAGCATAAGCGTCTCCGTCGTCGCGTCGGAAAGCGTCTTCATCCATCCGTTCCAGAGCGTGTCCAATTGGTCGGACGCCAACTGCGTCCGCGGGGGCGCGCCTCACCCGCACCAGCCGCTCTGAGGAGCAGCCAGAATCCACACAAGCGCCGCTACGGCAATCCACGACTTCCTCACCGTACTTTGTTACTCCTTTCCTGCGTTCTACATCTATTGTTTATAGCGCTTCTCGATAGAATTGTCCGCAAGAAAAGGTTCACGATATGCAGAACTTGGGTTTCCCCCAATGATTCCGGAGAACTCCTGTCACTCTTGTTGCTCCACCCGAATCGCGATTTCTTTCATCGTCTCATCGCGGCGGACGTCGATCTCGCCGTGTTTCACGGGTTGCTGAGTGGTCCTCTGGATGCAGTAGTTGAGCGTGTACTTTCCCTCGCGCGGGAAGATCGCAAACCAGGAACCGTCTTCATCCATCTTCGCGGGGACGCCGTCGAAACCGCTCGATACTTGTCCCGTCGTGGCCCAAACATGACTGTTCGGAATCGCCTGGCCCGTCTTCGCATCGAGGAACCTGCCCCGAACCAAGATGCCCTCCCCCAATTCGACAATCGCTTCGGCCGTCTTGCCCGCCTCGACCTGCACCGTCGGAGGATCGGCACAAACGTAGGGACGCTCCTCGTCCGAGGTGAACATGACGTAAACGCCCCAAGAACCGGGCTGCAGACTGTCGCACTCGAACGAGCCGTCGGAGCCGAGCCGCGCCGGACCGCCGGCCTGTCCCTCGCCGCCGGCGCGCGACCCCGACGCAGGTTCACGCGCTGGCAGCGTAGGGGCGTGGCGCAAAGCGGCTCGGAGTTGGCGGCGACGAACCGGATTTTTGCTCCCCCCCGCGGGGGGGAGCAGAGCCAAAGACAGAGTAAGGACGATGAAGCGAAAGAGAACGAAGAAAACAAAAAGAAGCAAGAAAACATAAAGAAGCAAGAAAACATAAAGAAGCAAGAGAACGGAAAGAAGTGAGGAGGTGGAAGACACCAAAGCGTGTCAACCGGAAACCAGGACTGGACAGCCCCGACTGAAGAAACAGTGTCGTCTTCACAAGGACGGAGCGCAGACGTCCATCTGACGCGCGGCGCGGACTTCGTCGAGACGCCCGACCGGCGTCGTCCGGGGGAGGTCGTGGAAGGTCTCGGGGTCCTCTTCGGCGAGCTTGGCCAAGGCAATCATCGCTTCGGCGAAGGCATCGAGTGTTTCCCGCGTCTCGGTTTCGGTCGGCTCGATCATCATGGCTTCTTTGACGTTGAGGGGGAAATAGACCGTGGGCGGATGCATTCCATGGTCGATCAGGCCCTTGGCGATGTCGATCGCGTGGACGCGGCGCCCGGCCTGGCGCGAGGCCGAGAGGACGAACTCGTGGAGGGTGTCGGACGCGCACGCCTCGTCATAGTGCTCCCGAAGGCGCGCGCGGAGATAGGCGGCGTTGAGGACGGCGTTCTCAGCGACGGCGGTCAGCCCCTCGCGTCCCATGAGGCGGATGTAGGCGTAGGCTTTCAGCAGGACGGCGAAGTTGCCATAGAAGGGCGAGACGTAGCCGATCGACAGCGGCTGGTCGTAGTCCAGGGCGAAGGTGCCGTCTTGGCGCTTGCGAATTCGAGAGATAGGCAGGAACGGCTCAAGGTGTTTCCTGACCCCGACGGGGCCCGCGCCGGGACCGCCGCCTCCGTGCGGCGTGGCGAACGTCTTGTGCAGGTTGATGTGGACTACGTCGAACCCGAGGTCGCCGGGACGCGCCTTCCCTAGAATGGCGTTCAGGTTCGCCCCGTCGTAATACATCAGTCCGCCCGCTTCGTGGGTGAGGTCGGCGATCTCGCGAATCCGCGGCTCGAATACTCCGAGGGTGTTGGGACAGGTGAGCATCACCGCGGCGGTCTCGTCGCTCAGCGCGGCCTTGAACTTCTCGAAATCCATACACCCGTCCCGGTCGGAAGGGACCGTGACCACGTCGTACCCGGCGATGGCGGCGGTGGCGGGATTGGTGCCGTGGCCCGAGTCGGGGATGATGACCGTTTTCTTGGGCCGGTCCTTGTGGCGGTGGTAGGCGGCGATCATCATGATCCCGGTGAGTTCGCCGTGGGCGCCCGCCATCGGGTGGGTGGTGAAGGCGTCCATCCCCGCGATCTCGCACAGCGCCTCTTGGAGATTGACGATCACTTCGAGGCACCCCTGGACGAGCATCGGCCCCTTCGGGAGCTGCGGCTGGAGCGGGTGGATCGCCGCGAAATGCTCGTCCGAAGCGATGCGCTCGGTGAACTTCGGGTTGTACTTCATCGTGCACGAGCCGAGCGGATAGAAGTGCGAATCGACCCCGAAATTGCGTTTCGACAGGTTCGTGAAGTGGCGCACGACCTCGGGTTCCGAGACGCACGGGAGGTCCGCGTCGCTCGACCGCAGGTAGCGCGGGTCGACCTCCACGTCCATCTGGACGTCGTTGTGGGCGACGGCGGCGCCGGGGCGTCCGGGGCGGGACCGTTCGAAGATCAGCTCCATAGGACGTCCTCCAGGTGCGCGGCGTACATCGCGATTTCCTGTTTGGTGCGTTTCTCGGTCACGGCCACGAGCATGTAGTGCTCCATCCCGGGATAATAGCGCGAGAGCGGGAATCCGGCCGCGATGCCGCGTTCCATCATCTCGCCGATCACCCACTCGGCGTTGCGAGGCAACACGACCGTGAACTCGTTGAAGGTGGGGGAGGAGCGCTTGACTTCGACGCCGGGGATCGCTTCGAGGCGTTGCCGGGCGTACTCGGCCTTGGCCAGGCAGAGGCGGGCGACCTGCTTGATCCCTTCGCGCCCGAGGAGGCAGAGATAGATCAGAGCGCGCAAGGCGCACAGCGCCTCGTTCGAGCAGATGTTCGAAGTCGCCTTCTCGCGGCGGATATGTTGCTCGCGCGCCTGGAGGGTGAGGACGAAGCCGCGTCGTTCCTGGGCGTCGATGGTCGCGCCGACGATACGGCCGGGCATTTTGCGGGCGAGTGTCTTCGACGTGGCCATGAAGCCGAGATAGGGTCCGCCGAAGGAGAGGGGAATTCCGAGACTCTGTCCTTCGCCCGTGGCAATGTCGATTCCCATCTCGCCCGGCGACTTGAGGATGCCGAGCGAAATCGGATACACGCTTTGGATCGAAAGCGCGCCGTGGCGGCGACACATTTCGGCGATGTCCGAATGGTCGTCGATCACGCCGAAGAAATTCGGGTTCTGGACGATGACGGCCGCCGTCTCGTCGTCGAGGTGCTTCTCGATCGCTTCGCGGTCGGTCTGGCCGTGTACGACCGGGGTCTCGACGAATTCGATCGAGAGGTTGCTCGTGTAGCTGCGCACCATGGTGCGATAGATCGGGTTCACGCCGCCGTCCATGAGGATCTTGCGCCGTCCGGTGGCTCGGCGCGCCATCATCGCGGCCTCGTAGAGGGCGGTGCCGCCGTCGTAGACCGACGCGTTCGACACCTCCATGTCGGTCAGGCGGCAGATGCAGCTCTGGTATTCGTAGATCGCCTGAAGCGTGCCCTGCGACGCCTCGGGCTGATACGGGGTGTAGGCCGTATAGAACTCCGAACGACCGGCCAGGGCGTCGACGGGGGCGGGGATGTAGTGGTCGTAGAACCCTCCGCCCAGGAAGGTGACGACGTTGAGCGTGTTCTTGCGCGCCACGTCCGTGAGTTCCTTCATCACCTCGAATTCCGACTGGCCCGACGGAAGATCGAACGACCGGGCGCGGAGCTCGGGAGGGATGCTGCGGAACAGATCGTCGAGCCGGCCGGAATCGATACCGACGGCCTCGAGCATCGCGGCCTGGTCTTCGGGAGTGTGGGGAATGTAGGTCACGATTTCAGACCCTGGGTGTACTCCTCGTACTGGGCGGCGTCCATCAGGTCCGCCGTCTCGCCCGGATCGGCCACGCGAATCCGGCAGATCCATCCTTCGTCGTAGGGAGACTGATTGATCTTTTCCGGCGCGTTCTCCAGGACCGAATTGACGGCGATCACTTCGCCCGAGAGCGGCGCGTAGACGTCGTTGGCCGCTTTGACCGATTCGACGGTCGAGTAGGCCTCGAAGTGGGCCACTTGTTTCCCGATGGGCGGGAGTTCGATGAACGTGATGTCGCCCAGCTCGCGTTGGGCGTAGTCGCTGAGGCCGAAGACGGCTTTCGCGCCTTCGATCCTCACCCACTCGTGTTCCTTCGTGAATCTCAGGTCTTCAGTCGACATCGTCGCCTCCTTCTTATACAAAGGGCGGAGCCTGTATCGTCGCGCGAATCTCCGCCTTGCCGTCGGTCAGTACCATCGCGCCGCCGTCGGCCGTACCCTCCAGGTTCACATATCCCATCGCGATGCCGCACTTCAGGCACGGCGAGAAGACGCCGCTCGTGACCGAGCCCACGACTTCGCCGTCGCGGCGGATCTCGAAACCGTGGCGCGGCGAACGCCGTCCTTCGCAAACGAATCCTTTGAGGCTGCGCGCGACGCCTTCGCGCTCCTGCTTCATGAGCGCGTCGCGCCCGATGAAGTCTTTTTCGAAGTGAACGAATCTCTTCAGGCCGGCCTCGAGCGGCGTGTGCTCTTCGTCGATCTCGTGTCCGTAGAGACTCAAGCCCTTCTCAAGGCGAAGCGTATCGCGCGCCCCCAAACCGACGGGACGAACCGACTCGAAATCGATGAGGCGGTCCCAAATCCGTCCGGCTGCCCCTGCCTCGAAAAACAACTCGAATCCCGCCTCGCCCGTGTAGCCGGTGCGGCTGACGAGCACCTCGATCCCGTCGATCAGGACGTGGCGGAAACGGAACCGTTCGATCATGGCGAGGGAGCCGGAGCCGATCACCGCGGCCATGACTCCGGACGAGGCCGGTCCTTGGAGATCGAGCTTGGCCGTGCAATACGACTCGTCCGAGAAATCGACATCGCCTTCGAGGTGCGCCTCGACCCACGCCCGGTCCTTATCCAACGTCCCCGCGTTGACGACGAGAAGGTACTCCTCGACCGCGAGACGGAACACGATGAGATCGTCGACCACGCCTCCCTTCTCGTTGAGGAAAAAGCCGTACCGCGCCTGACCGTTGTGGAGGTTGTCGAGGCGGCACGTCACGAGACGGTCGACCGCCTTGGCGGCATGGGGCCCGCGCACATAGAACTCGCCCATGTGGCACGTGTCGAAAAGGCCCGCCTTCGACCGCGTGTGGAGGTGCTCCTCGATAATTCCGGCGTATTGGACCGGCATGAGCCAGCCCGCGAACTCGACCATGCGGGCCCCGGCGCGTCGATGGTGGTCGGCGAGGGGTGTTGTTTTCAGGTTGTTCGTGTCGGGGGTCACTCGCCCGCCCCTCTGCTGGAGAAACGACACGCTTGCCGCGCCCTCGCGTGGGAAGCGTCTCCTGGATGTCGCTATGTTTAACTTGGTTGCGGAGGAACCAACAAAAAAGACAACGCGATTCTATGAGGTTCGGCCCAACGTTACAAGAAAAAAGAGAATCCGGACGGTTGAAGAAGGTGCGACCCGCCGTTTTTAAAGACGTTCCGTGCAGCGATTCTTCGCCCCAGCGACATGAAGTCACTCCCGTTCGGTGGTTTGGCCTCCGTGCGTGGTTCTCCGAGGACCTATCCCTACGCTTCTCCATCCCCACGCTTCTCATCAGCACCCGACTTCAGTCGGGTGAACCGCGGTCCCCCTGGTATCTGCGAACCGTTTCAACGGCGCTCTCGTCCGCGCGGAGGACGAACGGAACCGTCTCCGACGAAAACCGTTGAAACGGTTTCCGTGTATCG